>CACOBL010000001.1 GCA_902625455.1 uncultured Candidatus Actinomarina sp.
ATCCAATAATTTACAACTGAGATTTTTGATTTTACTTTATAAGTTGTTAACCACTTTTCAACTTCATGTGATATACAAATTATATGATTACTACTGCTCCAAATCTGAACTAATAAAGGCATAAAAAATTTTCTTATTTGATCAAAAAATACATTACCTTCTAAATATGTATCATATTTTCCATGAATTGAGACTACCCAAGTTGCATTAATAGCCGTGAGAGATTTTAAAATAAAAAACATAAAATCGCTTCTTGGTTGATGTGTATGGACAATATCGTATCGTTCTTTTTGAAGGTTTTTAAAAAATTTTATATAAGAGTAAAAATTAAATAATCTTGGAAAATATAGTCTTAAAACTTTATCTGATATATTTGTAAATTCTTGCTCAAGTGATTTCATATTTTTTTTATCAGGACCTGTAGCTATTACATTTACAATGTGGCCATGATCTTTTTGGGCATGAACAAGTTCTAACAAATGTGTTTCTGCACCCCCACCAGATAATGAATTAATTACATGGCAAATTTTCATTAAGAATCAAACCTCGGTGTAATCCATGTTGACTTAAATGGAAAAATAATAGTATCACTAAAATCAAATGATTTCAGCGCTGTAAAATTTATAATTATTTTCTGTGTATCTATATTATTTGCAATTGGTGTAATTATTCCTTCAGACATTAATTCTTTTTTATATTGATATAAATCATAAATATTTGTAAAACTTCTAGAACAATACTCTTCCTGGTTAACTTTAATGAAATATTTACTTTTTATTTCACTACTAAATGAATGCTCTGTTTGAATTTTGTTTACAAAATAATCTAAATCAACATTGAGCTCACAATTATGTGATTCGATATTTACACCGTGTAAATCAATAAAAACTACTTCAAATGTTTCATCAATTTCATTATCAACAATAAATTGAAATCTATGATGACCATCTAATATAAATATTTTATCCTCTACTAAAATTTCTTTATTAATAGCCCTGAATGTTACTCCAAGAACTATTACTGAATTTTTTAATATATCTATGGTTATTTGGGTCTCTTTTGTTGTCTCCTCATGTGGAAAGATTATATTTCTATTTTTATAAATATTTAATCCTGTCAAATAAGCGCTTAAATTTGGGACGCTTAGCACTAATTCTTGAAAATCTATTACCTTCATTTCAACTAAATAAAGCCTTTAAGATGAGTTATTAAATCCTCCACCATCTCAATAGAAATACTGTTATAGTTACTTACTCTTACCCCTCCAATGCTTCGATGGCCGTTCAATCCCAGGAATCCTTTATTAACACTAGATTGTAAAAAATTAGAAGTTAATTTTGAATCTTTAAAATCAAAAACTATATTTGAATAACTTCTAAATTCCTTTGGTACACTCAAATTAAATTTTTCACTATTTTCATCTAAAAATTTGTACAAAGTTTCCGCTTTTATTGAATTATCTAATTGAATCTTTTCTAAACCTCCTGAATCAGCAATCCATTCCAAAACCTTAAGCATGACATAAATAGAAAAAGTTGGAGGAGTATTGAATGCGGAATTTTTGTCAATATGATTATGAGCATCAATATAGCTAGTTAAGTTACTTTTTTCTAAGAAACCTTCTTTTGATATACAAATTGTGACACCTGGTATGCCAAGATTTTTTTGTGCACCAGCATAAACATAGGAAATATTTTTCCAGTCAAAAACATAAGAGCAAATATCAGAAGACATGTCAATTATCAATTCTTTATTATCAAAATTGTTAAAGTTGCGGATTTGTATACCTTCGATTGTTTCATTTGAAGTTATATATAAATATTTTTCATCACTTTTATAAACATTTGTTATTAATTCATCATAAGTTTCATGATTGAAAGGAATGCTAAATGGATTTTGATTATAATATTTTTCAAAATCTTGAAAAGTTTTTTTTCCCCAAGTACCAGATATTAAAAAAATTAAATTATCAATTAAGGTTGGTTTGTTTGCTGGGATAAATGTATTTTGAAATGTTGCTCCTCCTTGTAAGAAAAAAATATCAAAATTATCTGGTATTTTTAACAATTCATAAAGGTGTGCTTTTACTTTACTCAAAATTTCTTCAAAAACTTTACTACGGTGTGAAATTTCTAGAACTGAATATCCGAGGTTTTGATATTCTAATATATCTTTAGAAACTTGATTAACAACTGAATCCGGAATTTTAGATGGACCAGCAGAAAAATTATTAACTTTCATTTCTGTCCATTGTAAACATAAGACCAATACACAATCCAAAAATAGGTAATAAATCTTCAAAGGAAGCCAGAGATATTGAGACTACTAATAAAAAATACATCAAGCCATGATTGAAGTCTTTATAGAAAAAATGAATTAAAAATAACATTACAAAAACTAGATAAATCATACCGATAGAAAATGTGTTGAACAGTAAATTATTTTGAATATTTACATTCTCATATATTAAAAAATATCTTCCTGTACCAAAAGATTTTGAAAGATATTTTACCTTTAAATATTCTGGCAATGTTCTATTTACAAGATACATTTCTTGATTAACATTTTCTGACAGTTGTTTTGTATAAATTTCGTTTGTGTTGTTAAAGCCGAATCCTGAATTAAAGGAAACAAAATTTAATGCGAATGTAATTATATCAGACCTTTCTCTGTCTTCGAACTGTACTCTATCAATTTGAATTATTGGAGTGTTCTTAATGCCTTCATTAATATTTTCTATTTCATCAGAGTAAAGTTGATCACTTGATGTTGATTGAGAATTTGTGTATTGAGGACATTCAATGTTACTTGGACTTATATCACATTCTTTTACTGGAATAAAAAAACAAATAAAAAATACAAAGAAAAACAATAAATTATTTAATCCAATATTTTTTCTAATCAAATCAATTAATATTAACAATATTACAAGTATCAAAGCTAATTCACTTTTGGTAAGACCAAATAATAAGGCAGCACCTACATAAAATTTAATTGAATTAATATTTTTAAAATGGATAACCAAGAACATAGGAAATAATACAGAAACTAAAAACACAGGCTCTCTGAATGTACCAACCATTCTGTGACTTCCTGAAACCCAAAAATTATTTTGCTGATCAAAACCTAATATACCTGTTCCAGGTCTATTTCTAAATGGCTCATAAAGATTAAATATTTGAGCAACATATAGATATAAAGAAAAAAATATTGCAATATAAAAAGTCAATTTTAGGCTTTCTAATATAACTTTTTTATATTTTGATTTTGAAATTACAAATGATGTAAAAACAAATGATAAAAAGCTGAAAATTCGTAACAAAATATAAATTAATTTTTCTTCACTGTATGTCGAACTAGTCAAAGTTAATAAAGTTGGTAACAACCCAACTAAAACACAAATAAACATAAGTTGATTAAATTTAATTTCTTCTTTTCCATACAACATAAACACAATGAAAGTAAGTAAAAAACTTCCCAGCCAACTAAGTGGAACTGTAAATATTTCATAAGAGTCAAAAATAATTAAAAGAAACGAAATAGAAAAAAAGGCTTGCAGTGTTTTTTCAAAGTTTGATAGGTAAATTGCCATTACTTTTACTTTAACTAATGAAATTGTTTAAAAAGAAAAAATAATATTGGCTTATTTATTTTTTGCATATACATAAACTTCATAAATTTTTTGAGAAATTATTCCCAAAGATATCGAAGAAGCTATCCCATTAAATGAAAATTCAGATATCAATATTGATGATGAAATAATAAAAATAGCCAAATTAATAATCCGCCCAATCGTATGTTTTAGAATTAAGTTATTCAACAACAAATAGTGTCTTGTCCAGAATGTTATGAAGTAAACGATATATCCTAAAAGTAAAATAATCATAGGAACGAGAGATTCTTGAAAATCATTACCGGCGACAAAGCTTATTAAATAATCCCCAAAAAATAGATAGATAAAGATTAAAAAGAAAGTTATTGGAAACAAAACTTGTATAGTTAATTTTCTAAAATTATATCTTTGATCATTTTCAATCTTGTTTAACATCCAAGGAGAAAATGCAACAACTATGTAATTGATGGGTTCAACTAATTTTTTTGCAATCCTGTATATTCCTGCAGAATAAAAATCTGCGAAGAAACCAATTATTACAACATCTAAATGCTGGGGAATCAAACCAACGGCCTGATCCAATCTGATTTTTTTAAAATTACTTTTCGAATATGAATAATATTCTTGAAGACTCATTTGTTCATCATCACTTTTAATATTTTTAATCAATAACAATACAACAATAACCCCAACCAAAAGATTATTTATAGATATTGCATAGAAGAAACTCTCTATTCTCGGATTGTAAATTATGAAGCTCACTACAAAAATAAACCTTACAATGTTATTAACTGACTCAACCAATGAATAAATCTTAAGATTTCCAGAATGTGTATAAAAACCCTTAAACACTTCTAAGGTGTTTAAAAAAACTCTGGATAATATAAAAATTAATATATAAAAAGGTATCTCATTAGTATCTAAAATTTTTAAATTAATTGAAATTAAAAACAATGACATTGCGATCAATGAAGAAATTAATCCCAAAATTATTTCAAATAAAATTGAACTTCTTAAAAAATTCTTATCTTTATTTTGAAAATTCATCAGGATTAAATCTGAATTGCGAGAATTTAATAATCTAAAACAGAGAGCAGTAATACCCCAATAAACCCCAATTTTTCCGTAAACTTCTGGACCAAGATTTGTTGCAACTATTCTGATCTGAATTATTGCAATTAGGGCAATAACTCCTTGAGAAAGAAGCAGTTCTTTTGTTTCTAAAACAAAGCTTTTCATAAAATTTTGTGGAGCTGAGGGGATTTGAACCCCTGACCCCTTGCATGCCATGCAAGTGCTCTGCCAACTGAGCTACAGCCCCATAACTTAAGATTATCCATACTGATAAATTAATTCACAATCAAAATATATATCTTCAAGTTCGTAAAATTTTCTTGAATCATTAGTAAAAATGTGAATTAAAACGTCTTTTGCTTCAATCAATAACCATGAAGAATCTTTGCCCTCAACATTTAATGATGATTTATCTTTCAAGATATCATTTATTTTTTTTACTACACCATTCATTTGGGTATTTGAATTTGCGGTTGAAATAATAATATTTTTATAAGCCAAAGAATTATTACCTTTATAGATATTAATATCTTGAAGCTTTTGTGAATAAATGACGTCTAATAAAGTGTCTAAGAAAAATGACTCTTGAATATTTTGTTTCTTTAAATTTGACACTTATAAATATCTTACCATGTAAAAAAAAACACACTATTGTTAGGAATGAGGACATTTTGAAAAAAATTATAATCATTGGTGCTGGAGAAGTAGGTAGTTTCTTAGCTAGTAAACTTTCTAGCGAACAGCATGACGTGACTGTTATTGAACAAAATAATTTTAAGGTAGAAGAATTAAACTCTACTTTAGATGCTTTAGTGGTTACTGGAAATGGAGGTAGCCCTACTTCATTAATTGAAGCTGGTGCAGAAACAGCAGATTTGATTATCGCAGTAACTAATGATGAAAATGTAAATATGCTTTCTTGTTATCTAGCCAAAAATATGGGTACAAAAAAATCTTTTGCGCGGGTTCAAGATACTTCCTTAAAAAACGAATTAGCAGATTTAAACATTGACAAAATTATTGATCCTTCACAAAGTGCTTGTGATGAAATTGAGAAATTACTTTCAAGAGTAGGAGTTTATGATATTCATGAGTTTAGCAACGGAAAAATTTTATCTATTGGTGGTGTTATAACTAAAGAATCCCCATTGATTGGTAAAAAATTATTAGATAATCATGAATTTGGAGGGAGAGAAAACTGGCTTGTTGCAGCCTTTGTTAGGAATGGAGAATCGTTTATTGCAAATGGAGACACTGTTTTAAAAGAAGAAGATCACGTAAAGATTGTGGTAAAAGCTGAAAACATACAAACTGCAACTTCTTTGATGGGAATTGTAGCTACTGATGAAATAAGCAAAGTTGTAATAGTTGGTGCTTCTAGATCTTCTGAACTTTTAGCTCAGAGGCTTTACAAAAATTATGAAGTTGTTGTTATTGATGATAATGAAAAAGACTGTAATAGAATTGCTGAAAATAACTCGCATGTAATTGTTGTTCACAATGATCCACGCGATCCTCAAAATTTAATTGATATAGGGGTAGATAGTAATACAGCAATTGTTGCGTTAAGTAAAAGTGATTCAAAAAATATAGTGTGTTCTCTGGTTGGTAATGCTTTGGGTGTCCCTGAAATTATTACAAGAGTGAATAGAATTGATTATATGGAGTTGTTAAAAGATTCCTCAATTCAAGCAACCATATCGACTAGAATTACAGCTGCGAATTCTATATTACAAGACGTTAGATCAGACCAAGTTAAATCTGCTCTTACTTTTGAAGACACCGAAGTTGAAGCATTAGAAATTTTAATTTCTGATGGTTGTCACGTGCTAAATCAAGCTATTTCAGAATTAGAGTTACCTGAAAATTGTTTAGTAGCAGGTGTCACTAGAAGGCAAAAAACCTTTATACCCTCTGGAAATTGGAAATTTGCAAATGGGGATAGGCTAATTGTATTTACTTTACCAGAGTCTATTGAAGATATTGAAAAAACTTTTTGCTGAAACCTATGTTTAAAATAATTTTATTTGTTAGCAGTGGGATACTCCCATTCATATCTATTTCTTTAATCCCAACTATTTTCTATTCCTATCGTGGTGGTGAAAGTGATTTTGCAAATTTACTAATTTCATTATTGTTGATTTCATTTATATTTTCATATCTAATTCGTAAATATGTAACTCCATCAAGAAGGCTTAATACAATTCAAGGTTATGGTGCTGTTGGATTGTCTTGGATATTGCTATGTTTTTATGGAACAATCCCTTATGTCCTATCAAATATAGAGCTAAAATATATAGATATTCTTTTTGAGACAATTTCAGGATTTACTACTACTGGTTCCTCGATATTAACTAATATCGAATCCATAAATGAATCTATTCTCATTTGGAGATCTACCACCCAATGGATTGGCGGTATGGGGATTATAGTTTTAACTATAACTGTTTTGCCACTGTTGGGATCTGGAG
Organism: uncultured Candidatus Actinomarina sp.; assembly: GCA_902625455.1. Taxonomy (GTDB): domain Bacteria; phylum Actinomycetota; class Acidimicrobiia; order Actinomarinales; family Actinomarinaceae; genus Actinomarina. Next base: position 7,159 of record CACOBL010000001.1, read on the forward strand.
GGATTAATCTTTTCAAAGCAGAGTCGCCTGGACCAGCGGCTGATAGGTTAACTCCAAAATTTAAAGATACTGCAAAATTGTTATGGATTGTCTATATTTCGCTAACTGTTTTGGAAACCGTATTACTATATTTTTCAGGTTTAACAATATTTAGTGCTTTTAACCACTCTCTTACAACACTATCTACTGGGGGTTTTAGTACACTTAATAGTTCAGTTAGTGATTTCTCTTTAGGTAGCAAAATTATAATAAATGTATTTATGTATTTAGCAGGGGTATCATTTATTTTGATTTTAAGATCAATCATGTCAAAAAGCTTGATAGATTTTTATAAAAGTTCAGAATTTAAATTTTATACTTCAATCGTAATTGCAACTGCATTTTTATTTAGCTTTAAAACTATCTCAATTTCAACAAATTTTACTGAAGGAGTCAATAATGCATTCTTTACGTCTTTGACTCTTATAACAACTACTGGATTTACAAATCTTAATTATGAAAATTGGAATATAAATTATCGTATTTTTATCCTTGGATTAATGTTTCTTGGAGGTATGGCAGGCTCAACGGCTGGTGGACTAAAAACCATGAGAGTAATTGCATTATTAAAGTCTGTTAGAAATGAAATTCGCAAAATTTTCTATCCAAATGCAATCTTTAAAATCAGAATGTCTAAATCAATTATTCCGGAAAAAATGATTGAATCTGTTCAAACTTTTTTTATATTATATGTAGCAATATTCGTTTTAGGGACCTTTGCCTTAAGTTTTTCAATAAATTACTTTGGTAACCCAATATCTTTTGAGGCTGTATTGAGTGCTGTTGCGTCAGCAATGAATAATATCGGTCCTGGTTTAGGAGAGATTGGGCCAATCAGAAACTTTGCCTTTTTAGATTCCTCTTCCAAAATTATTTTGAGTTTACTGATGATAGTTGGTAGGTTAGAAATTTTTCCAATTGCGATACTCTTATATAGAAAGACTTGGAAATCTTAATACAAAGATTGACTAGTAATAAATTCGATAATATTTTTTGGAATTAAGGAAGAAATTTCTTTTTTTTCTAAAAGTAACCTTCTAACAGTAGTAGAACTTATATCCAATTCATTACCCAAAATCAATGAATAGTTAAAAGGAAAATTATTTTTTAGATTTTTTTCAGATATCTTTTTTCTAGGCGCTATTAAAAATTGTACATAATTACTAAGCTTTTCATAAGACTCCCATGTTGAAATACCTATTGCTGCATCTGCTCCCAAAATAAAAAAAGTCTCTTCTTTTTTGAGGTTTAATTTTTTCAAAGTATCTACTGTATAAGTTGGCTGATTTACGTTGTTCTCAATATCACTAATCTCAAATAATTCTTCATCACTAATTAGTAACTGAGTCATGATAAATCTATTTTCATAAGTTGCAGAATTTTGTTTTTGCCATGAATTTCCAGCAGGAATAAAAATAATTTTTTCGAGACTAAATTGATCCAATGCCCTTTTTGCTATTTCTTTATGGGCAAAATGAGGTGGATCAAAGGTTCCTCCTAGAATTCCAATTTTCATTATTTAATTACCTTTGTAAAATTGATTTTCATTATAAATCCTTTAAGTTGTTTAAAGTTTCTTACTTCGCTGTAGTGTTCGCAAATTTGTTGAAAATCCATAAATCTACTATCTCCTGTATTCCAATATTGTAATCTCTCAGGATTCATCCAATATATATCTTTAAAGCACTTTGAAAGTTTATCAATAGTATCTTTATTAATTGAACGATAATTGTTTCTTGCATCACCAATAACAAGTAAGGAATTACTACTTGAATTAAGGATACTCTTAGAGGCTAACAAATCTTCAAAAGATCTTTGATAATCAGAATGACCGTCTACTTTTACATATTCATTCCAATTATTTAAAATGCTTTTTATATTATTAATTTTCAGATTTTGAAGATCTTTAGTTATCTCAGTTAAACCATCTATAAAAACAAAAGCTTTTACAGACCTGAATCTTTGAACAACTCCAAAAAGTAAAGTTAGTCCAAATAATGAGTAAAGGGCCATAGATCCACTTATATCACATAGCAAGATAAGTCTCGGTTTTTTTCTTATTTGTGGTTTAAATACAGTTTTATACAAGCTTCCACCACTTTGTAATGATTTTCTAATAGTTTTTCGAAAATTTAATTTTCCTTTTGAGGAAGAATTAGAGTATCTAATGAATTTATTGGCCAAAATTAAACCAAGTTGTCTTGTTTCTTTAAGTAATTTATTTCTTTCATCACTGTCTGTAAATAGGAAATCCTTCTCTTGTAAATCTTCTTTCTTGTTTAAATCACTTGGCACATAAGGTTCTTTAAATTGATTTCTCAATTCCTGTATTTTCTCTAACAAAGCCAAATCAAGCATTTCTACATATTTTTCTTTATTTTGATTGTTAACGATTGAATCTAAGTCAGAATTGAATTCAACATTAAAAAATGCTATTTCATCAATATAGTTTTGTGATTTTTTAATTTGGTTTAGCCAGTAAACATTTGAAACAGGTCTGCTGAAATCTATGTCACCAAAATTGTTTAATAAATCATCAGAAACATTTTTAAAATCAATATTAATTTGGCCTTCAGTTATTGAGTCAATTTTATATTCATCTAAGTAAAGAAATTCCTCTTGACGAGCGCTGATTGAATAACCAAAAAATTCATTTATTAAGTCTCTAAGGCGTTCCTTTTCAAGTTTGTTTGTTGGAAGTAAGTGGTATAAAAAATTTATTTCAGTATCTTGATTATCTAATTCATTTTTTTTTAGAAAAATAATTAAGTCCGACAGCCTGTCAGATGAAAAAAATAGTTCATTCTCTTTACAAAACTGTGAGAATTTAAGTAACTGATCCGTTTTTAAAATCATTATTCTCTTTTAATTTTTCTTTATAAAGCTTTTGATCATCTATATCTTTTATAAGGATACCGATATTGGAATCAAGTTCTTCATGGTTGTTCTCATGGTTGTATTTAACCCATTCAACAGTTTCAATCAAGGAAGGGGGTTTATTTAAATTGAGTTTTCTTATAAAAGAACTAAAGAGAGAATATTTCTTGGCTTTTTCCTCTGATATGCTCTCAACATTACTGAGTATTACTTTTGTTTCAATTTCGATGGAAGGATAGTCAAGGAAAAAGTAAATACATCTCCTTCTAAGTGCCTCTGAAAGATCTCTTGTGGCATTTGAAGTAAGGATTGTAAAATTATTACCTTCACCAGCAACTGTTCCTATCTCAGGTATAGTTACTTGTTTTTCTGCCAACACTTCCAAGAGAAGTGCCTCAAATTCTTCATCTGATCTATCTATCTCATCAACAAGAAATAATGAGTCTGATGTTTTCAATGATTTTAAAATTGGTCTTTCTATTAGATACTCATCAGTAAATAAATCTTTTTCATTTTTGTCGTTTTGTATGGATAATAATTGTTTTTTATAGTCCCATTCATAAATTGCTTTATCTTCATCAATACCCTCATGACATTGAAGTCTGATAAGTTCTTTACTTAACATATTTGATAACGACTTAGCAAGATAAGTCTTTCCTGTGCCAGCTGGACCTTCAATTAAAAGAGGTTTGTCTAAAAATAATGCAGCATTTACAACATCAGCCAATTCTTGGGTTGCAAAATAATTATTTTTCTCAAAATCTTTGATTTGTAATTTTTTATCACTCATTTTCTAATTTGTCCATTTCCTTTAACTACATACTTTTCAGAAGTCAGCGCCTCTAATCCCATAGGTCCTCTTACATGCAATTTTTGAGTACTAATACCTATCTCAGCACCAAACCCAAACATTTCACCATCAGTAAATCTTGTTGAACTATTAACGAACAACACAGAAGAATCAATTGAACTTGTAAATAAGTCAGCAGCTTCTGTTGATTCAGTCAAAATTGCTTCAGTATGGCCTGAAGAAAAATCGTTTATATGGCTTATTGCTTCTTCAATATTATTTACTACTTTGATTGCCAGCTTCAAATCATGAAATTCTGTTTCAAAGTGTTCATCAGTTGCAATTGTAAGTCCTGGAAAGTCTTTTTTGATTATTGGATCAACATATAGCTCTACATCCTCTTTAAGTAGAGAGTTTACAATTTCTTCACCCATTTCTTTATAAACATCTGCGTTAATTAATAATGTTTCTAATGCATTGCAAACCCCTGGTCTTTGAACTTTTGAATTAATAACAATATCAATAATATTTTCTTTTTTAGCATCAGAATGGATGTACAAGTGGACATTTCCATCTCCATCTAAAATAAATGGTACTTTTGCATTTTCAACTAAAGTCTGAATTAATCCTTTACCACCTCTAGGAACAATTAAATCTATATATTCAGTCATTTGCATAAATTTAATTGTGTCTTCTCTGTCTTTACTATCAATAATTTGGATTGCATTTTCATCAACTTGATTTTTCCTCAATGCATTTTGAAGTGTCTGCAAAATTACTTTATTTGAATCAAGACAATAGCTTGAACCTCTTAGAATTACTGCATTTCCTGATTTTAAACATAAGCCTGATACATCACTTGTAACATTTGGTCTTGCTTCATAAATTACTCCAATTACGCCAAAGGAAGCTCTAACTTTATTGATCAATAATCCATCATCCGTCATCCAACTACTAGTAACTTCTCCAACAGGATCATTTAAAGGTATAATTTTTTTTAGTCCGTTTGACATACCAACAATTCGTTCTTCATTAAGTGTGAGTCTATCAGTAAGTGCAGTTGATAATTTTAAGTCTTGAGAGTTTTCAATGTCTAATAAATTAGCTTTAAGTATATTTTCTTGATTGTTTAACAATTCTTCAGACATATCAAGAAGAATTTTGTTCTTTAATTCGGTATCAAGCCTTGCAATTTGCAATGAAGCCTTTTGTGATTTGATTCCTATTTCATTTAACATATCTAAAGGTTAATTAAGAAATTCTATTAGTAAAATATTTTTACAAAATAATTAAATCATCTATGTGAATTAATACAATATTATCTGAAATTTCGTTAGATGAAATTTTGGCAATTCCTTTTGCTACATTTTTATCATTTAAAACAACATCAATACCATCGCCAATATTGAAATCTTCATTTATTTTTACTACTCCATTGCATAAAAGTGATGCGTTCTTTTTAATTGCATCAAATGCCCCTGCATCAATTTCGATTTTTGAAGTTGATTGCATTCCGTAAGCTATCCATAATTTTCTAAGTCTAATTTTTTTATCAGATTCAAGTATCAAAGTTCCAACTTGTTTACCTTCTATAGCGTCTTCAAAATTTTGTTCAGACCAACTAATTATTTGAGTTTGAATTCCAGAGAAACCTGCAATTTGTGCTGCCATTATCTTTGTTGAAAATCCTCCTTCCCCTTCACCATGACTAGAGATTGGAATTAAATCGTTTAGTTGTGATGAGTTAAATTGTATAAATTCAATCATTTTTGCATCTGAATTTTTATCTGGATTGAAGTTATATAAACCTTGTTTGTTGGTTATAAGTATCAACTTAGATGCATTCACAATTATCGAAACAATTGCTGATAATCTATCGTTGTCTCCAAACTTTAATTCCTCAGTTGCAACGACATCGTTTTCATTTATTACAGGAATTATATTTTGAGCTAAAAGTTCATTCAACGCCTGAGTAGTATTAACAAATTGTTCTCTATCATCAATAAGGTTTTTAGTAATCAATACTTGGGCAATTTGTAAATCATTTTCATTAAATACTTTTTTGTATTCATTAATTAATTGAATTTGACCTACTGCTGAAGCAACTTGTAATTTTTTCATTGACTTTGGTCTTGTTTTATAATTTAACTCCATACCACCAAGACTTACTGCACCAGATGTAACAATGACAAAATTGTGAGTGGTTTGGTACTTTTTTATTTTTTCTGCAAGCGAATGAAGAAGTGTTTGACTTAATTTATCTTCATCTATTAATGATGTAGTTCCAATCTTTATTACAATTGTTTTTTTATTTTTTATATTCAAATTCTTGGTTTCCTAACGTAATTGTATCTCCTTCAACAATTCCGAGTTCTTCAAGTTTTTTAGGTAGATATGAATTTTCATATCTATAAAATATTTCATTATTTACTTCATCTTTGTTTCCGGATAACCCAATTATAGATTCAACAAATCTTCCGGTACATATAAATTTTCCTTGATTTTGATTAATTATTAGATCATCTTTCTGTAAGGTAATCTTTTGAAAATCTCCATAAAGCCTCCTGGTGTCTGATTGAAAAATTTCAACTATATTTTGAATTAACATTTCGATATTTAATCCATTTTGCGCTGAAATATTTATAGAGTCATTAATACTTATTTCAGATTTATCTAACTTATTTACTATTTTAATTGTTGGGATTTCAGAAAAATTTTGGTCGTATTCAATTATCTCTTTTTTCAACAAATTAACTTGATCCTCTAAACTATAGCTTTGATTCAATGGGTCTAATAAATAAACAATTAGTTTTGTATTTCTAATGTGTCTAAGAATTCTCTCTCCCATGCCAATGCCATCTGAAGCACCTTTTATCAGGCCAGGTAGATCACATATTTTTAATTTCAAATCTGAATTGTTTAATATACCCAAATTAGGAGATGTTGTTGTAAATTCATAATCTGCAATTTGAGCCTTTGAATTTGTTAATTTAGTTATTAGCGTACTTTTTCCTGCATTGGGTAAGCCAACGATAACAAGATCTGAATAGATTGAATAAATTAGTTTAATTTCAATTTCTTTTCGTTTTTCACCATGTTCACAAAACTGGGGGTTTGGAACTCTTTTTGAAATTAAATTATAATTACCTCTACCTGCTTTTGATCCTTCTAAAACAATAAAAGATGACTTGTTTTCATGGAGATCAGCATAAACTTCGTCATCTACTACTATTTTTGTACCTTTTGGTACCTCAATAATTAAATCCTTGCCTTTTTTTCCATTTTGAAAATTTTTATTTCCATCAGTTCCATTTTCTGCTTTAAGAGAACTATTTGAGATTATATGCGATAAATCATTCAACTCTTCATTTACAGTGATAATTACACTTCCACCATGACCACCAGAACCACCAGAAGGAGAAGACTTTGATGATGTTTTTTTGAAACTTACTGAACCAGAGCCGCCAGCTCCAGAATGAACTGATAATTTAATTTCGTCAACGAACATGAGTTCATTGTGGGATTACATTGACTAATTTACGACCATTTCTAGTAGAAAATTTTACAACACCATCTGTTTTTGCAAATAAAGTATCATCCCCACCTTTAGATACATTTTCACCAGGATGTATTTTTGTCCCTCTTTGACGTACCATTATGGAACCAGCAGAAATTTTTTCACCGTCAAAAACTTTAGTTCCAAGTCGTTTTGACTCTGAATCTCTGCCATTTCTTGTTGAACCTCCGGCTTTTGTCTTTGACATTATTCCTCCTCGCTACCTTCTAAACCTACAATATTTTTTATTTGAATAATTTTACTGTCTTCTCTATAACCCATTCTTCTTCTGTTTCCAGTTTTGTTTTTATATTGAAAAATATTAATTTTTTTTGACTTTGTATCACCAATATGTTCTATTTCTACTTTAAATTTACCAAGCTCTTTTGCATCAGAAACAATTTGTCCTTTTTTTGGACTAACTAATATTGGAATTAAAGTTGTGTCTGAAAAGCTTGATGAAACAACTAGCTCGTCTCCAATTGAAACTTTTTCTTGTAAGGCACCAATTTTGACTACAGCGTATTTACTCATGACTAAATTACTCTACTACAGCTTCTGACTCAAGCAAACCTTCATCTATAGTTTTGTTAGAAAAAATATCATTGATAATAAGCCCTCTACCATTGCATTTTTCACACTCATCTGAAAAGCTCTCTATTAATCCAGCCGCTACATTTTTTCTGGTCATTTCAACTAAACCTAATCTAGATATATCAAATACTTGTGTTCTTGTCTTATCCTTAGCAAGCTCTTGTTTAAATCTATTTAATAGGTTTTGTTGTTTTTTCTGAGATTCCATATCAATAAAATCAATAACAATAATTCCACCAATATCTCTTAATCTCAATTGTCTAGCGATTTCTTCTGCTGCTTCTAAATTATTTTCGTAGACAGTCTCTTCTAGACTATTTTTACCAACAAATTTTCCAGTATTGACATCAATAACAGTTAATGCTTCTGTTCTGTCAATAATTAAATGACCACCTGAAGGCAACCAGACTTTTCTGTCTAAAGCTTTTTTTATCTGGTCTTCAATATGATATCTTTCAAATAAGCCAAGTTCATCATCGTAATGGTCAACAATACCCAAGATTTCAGGGGATGTTAATTTAACGTACTCTTTAACTTCATCGTATTGTGATTTCTTATCTATCAGTACCTTTTTAAATGTGGAATTTAGATGTTCGCGAATAACTTTTATTGAAACATCGGGTTCTTTATGGATTAGTTTAGGTGCATCACCACTTTGATAATTGCTGACTGTTTTCCATTCTTCAACCAATTTTTCTATATCTACTTTTAGTGACTCTTCACTGACCCCTTCTGCAGCAGTTCGGACAATTACTCCAAAATTATTTGGTTTAATTTTTCTAATAATTTTGTCTAATCGTTCTCTTTCATTATCTGCAAGTCTTCTAGAAATTCCTTTTGTTTTGGAATTAGGGATTAAAACTAAATATCTACCGGGTAGTGAAATTTGTCCTGTTAATCTCGCACCTTTTTCTCCCATTGCGTCTTTTACAACCTGAACTAAAATTTCTTGATCTGTTTTTAAAAGATTTTCAATTTTAGAATTTTTAGTTGAACCTTCTATGTCTGCAACATATAAAACACCATTTTTTTCTTCACCGAATGAAACAAAAGCTGCTTCCATACCAGGGAGTACGTTTTTAACTTTCCCGAGATAAATATTTCCAACTTTTGATTTCCCAGTATTTTCTGATGAATAATACTGAACTAAAGTAGGGCCTTCTAAAATTGCTACTTTAGACACACCATTAGACGAACTTATCAACATTTGTTTTTTTTCGACAGATGGGACAGGTAAAGGTGTTTCTCTAAACCATGTTGGGTTTTTTTGTCTTCTAGTCTGATTTCTACGTGTGCTTGGTGCACTTGTGCCAGACTTTATTTTTACTTTTTGACCATTAAACCATTTAGTTGTTGTATCGTTTAAATTATCGCTTTTTCTTACTATTTTCGATTTCTTGAAAATACCAAACATTAAAACCTCCATGAAGACAATTATTAAAAACTTTCATATAAGAAAGCCTAGTGTGTTTTAAAAATTAAATAACCTGGTTATTTTCAATAAAAATTCGATTAATTATTCCAAAAATTGTTGAAACAGCAATAATTGATGATCCTCCTAGACTCAAAAGTGGGAATGGGTCTCCTGTTAAAGGAATTAAACCCACTACAGTTGCTATGTTTATTAAGATTTGTAGATATAGCAAAATCATAAATCCAGCAAGTAAAAACTTTTCAAATTCTGAATTAGTAGTAATAATTAAGGAGTAAACTCTGAATCCAAAAAAAATCCACAAAAATAATAAAGTAATACAACCAATAAAACCATAACTTTTTGCGAATGATGAAAATATAAAATCAGTAGTTTGTACTGGAACAAAAATAGAAATATTTTCTGTATTGGATAGATTATCGCCTAAAAAACCTCCTAAAGATATTTGTAATCGGCTTTGTTTTTGTGAAAAATCTTGAATTTCTGCTGAATAAAAATCCGTAATTCTCTGGACTTGAAACGAGCTTACTAAATCAAATTCTAAAAGTATAAAAAATGATACGAACATCATAATTAAAAAAGCTAACAAAGTTTTTAATTTGACATCTGATATAAAATACATTCCTAATACAACTGAAAGTAATATAATTGTTGTTCCAAGATCTGGCTGAGAATAAACTAACAAAATATTGGATAATATTAAAGCTAAGCCCAATAAATTATTTCTTTTTTGAGAAATGACTGCAGCAAGAAATATTACAAATGCAATTTTAGTAAACTCTGATGGCTGAAAATCAAAAACTCCTAAATCATATCTTCTTCTTGCTCCCAATGATTCCACAGTAAACAAGACTCCAATTAATAAAATAGTTGAAGAAATCATCAATACATTGCTTAATGCAAAAATATTACTTATCGACACATATGTAAATAAAAAGAACACAGTAAGTCCTAGTAGTGTAAATGTAATTTGTCTAACCAGTACATTCTGAATGTCTAGACCAATCTCATTTGTTATATTGAACAAAGTAAACCAAGAGATTACACAAAAAATTAAATATTGAAAAATTACGTAAACATTTGTTCCTTCAGGTCCTAAAATTGTAATTCTTCTGTTAATCATTCTGTAATTTCTCCAAATTCTACAGGAGTTAAATCTTCTTCCAATAAATACTGGATTATCCTTCTAGATACTGGTGCTGCTACAGCACTTCCTGATCCCCCTTCTTCAACTACTGTTACTATTAAATACTTAGGATTGGAAATAGAATCAACACCTACAAACCAAGAAGTATTATTTAAATCACCAGCATTTTGCGCTGTACCTGTTTTGCCACCAATATCATAAGTCAAATCTCCCATTACTTGAAAAGATCTATAAGCAGTACCACCAGGATTTGTAACTAAATTTAAGTCATCTAATAAAAAGTTTATGAATTCAGAACTAATATTTATATTTTCCTCATTTATATTTAAATCTTCATTAAAAAGATAAGGATTTGATTTAATACCTGTAAGAAGTGCTCTATAAGCATTAGATACTTGGATGGGTGTTGTAGTTATAGCACCTTGTCCGATAATGAGATTCATCAAATCTCCACCTAACCATCCTTCTGGTCTTACTAACTCTGGTTTAGAAATTTTCCAATCCTCAAACAACTCTCTATCAGGGATAACACCCTCTTTTTCGAATGGTAGATCTATTTTAGATAAAGAGCTAAAACCTAGTTCTTTTGAGTATTCTTGTAACATTGCTTCAGAATCAGTATTGCCAAATGTTCTCCAAATTTTTAAGGCAATATCCCAAAAATAAACATTACATGATTGTTTTAAAGCTTCACTTAAATTAACTCTTCCATGGCCTTCTGGTTTCCAATCTTGATATACTTGCTTAGATCCATCATCAAAACCAAAAGAAAGACTACCTTCGCAATTTACATATTGTCCTGAATTTGAGGCATCCTCAGGAAAAATTCCTTCATTAACTGCTAACCAATAAGCAACAACTTTGAATACAGAACCAGGTGGATATAGTCCTTGTATCGCAAAATTATTAAAGGCTTGAGTTCGATTAAGTTTTTTGAATTCAAATTCTGAAATTCCCAAAACGAATTGATTTGGATCAAAATCAGGAAGTGAAACCATTGCAGTTATTTCTCCAGTATCTATTTTCTGGACAACTACTGCTCCTCTTTCGATTAAATTGACTGTATCAAAAGATTTATTCGCAAGAATTATCCCCTGTTGAAGTGATTCTTTAACTACTTCCTGAGCATTGACATCAACTGTAATTTGGATATCTTTACCTGGAACAGCAGGTTTAATTTCAATAATTTCTCCATTTTGTAAAGTAATTTCAGATGGTTGACCGCTTAGGATATTTTCGTAATATCTTTCAAGACCATTTTTACCAACAGTTTTGTTTCCAAAAGCATTCGAATACTCAATAAGCTCATTTTGATTAGGTTTACCAATGTAACCTATTACATGCGAGAATAAATCTTTATATATGTAAGTTCTTTTTGGCTGGTTAAAAATTTGAAAAGCTTCATAATCTTGAATTTTTATTCTCAAATCTGTTTCATATTCATTTAAGTTGGCAATTTCTACAAATAATTCTTGTGAATTGAAAAAATTATCTATTTCTTCATTAGTTAACTCATTAAAATTAAAAGAAATAAACTGTTTATATATCGTTATGTTTTCTTCGTTTATTTTCTTCTGATTTAGAAACAAGTATGGCTCAAGAATAGACTCTGCTAGTTTATTTCCATTGAGATCTAGTATTTCACCCCTTGGTGCAGGAATATAAAAAGTTTCAAAATTTTGACTTATTATATCCTGAGTATTTTCATCATTATTTATGATTTGAAGAATAAAAAGTTCCCTGAATATTAACGATAAAAAAATAGCAAAAATCAAAAAAATTACGTTTAATCTTAATTTGCTAAACACGATTACCTAAACTTCTCTGATATAAAAAATAAATTAAATAATTGATTAAAAGGGATGGAATAAAAAAACTAATAAAATTTGCTTCTGATAAATTAATTGTATTATAAATTAGAAATCCAAAAGTAAAAGAAATGACTTCTTGGTAATTAGTAGATTGAAATCTTTTTTGAATATAGTTACAAATAATTGCGACTAAAAGAAATAATATTGAGTAAACTCCCAAATAGTTTTCACTAAGAAAAATATCATATGATAAACCAGAAATTACTAAAGGAACAATATTGTAATTATTAAATCTCGTTGTTGAAACAAAATATATTAGAAGAAAAAAAGGGCTAATCACAACCCAATCTAAGCCTATTAAAAAATTTATCAGTGTTTCAAAAAATAAAATAATTACGAAATAGATTGATCTAAAAATGTTTCGAAAAAATGTCATTTAAATTTTGGAATAAAAAGCTTTGTATTGAATGTAAAGTTGTCTAAAAATTTAAGAGATGCATTTATTTGGTTGTTTTGTAATTCAAAATTTATAAGTCTCGTATCAACAACAGGAAACTTTCCAGAGTGATTAAATGAAATATCAGTATATAGAAAATCAATATCGTCTTTGTAATTATCTAACAATATAGAAGATATGAACATTTCAGAACCATTTGATGTTATTAAATAAGTATTGTTGTATTTATCCATTACCTCCAAATTAAAATCTGATGAGTAAGGAGATTCTAAAATTGAGTATGAATAGAAAACTTCCCTAAGGTATCCAACTACAAAACCTTTTTCATTAATAACCAGATCTCCTACTTCTAGCTGTTGATTATTACCACCATAAATTAAATATTCGAGATTTAAATTTTTTGTAATAAAACCACTGGATAAAAGTTCAAAACTTTGAATATTAGACACTGTTGAAATCGATTCATAAGACTCTAGTTGAAGTTGTAACTCTTTATTCACAATTTCAAGACTTCGCAAATCTTGAACTTCTTGTTCCAACCTAATATTCTCACTTACTAATTGCGCTCTTTGTTCAAACAAGGTATTGAATCTCTGTATAAACGTAAAGTCACTATTTTCTATTTCAAATTCAAAATTTACTGAATTTGGGAAATAACTAGACAATTCCTTATTAGAAAAGTAATCAATGAGAATTAACAAACTACTTAATAAAATAAAAAGAATATAAAGGATATAACTCCTTTTTGGTAAAGCTTCTGTACTTTGCATGTTTTAATTTGGTCTTGGAGATAATTTTAATATAGATTTAAAATCTTGAAACCTTTCAAGACATATGCCTGATCCAATGACAACTGAGCTTAAAGGATCCTCTGATGTATTAATTGGAATACCAAGTTCTTCCGCAATCTTTTTATCTATCTGCTTTAATAGAGATCCTCCACCAGTAATCCATGCTCCGTCCTTGTCTATGTCTGATACTAAAGCTGGTGGTGTCTGAGAAAGAGAAATTCTAATTGCCTCAACTATGTTATTAACAACTGGTGCTAAAGCATTTCTTACGTCACTAGCTTCTAGTAGTACCTGTTTTGGTATTCCCTTAACAATATCTCTTCCGGTTACAGTTACTTGAGGCTCTCTTTCATATTGGTAAGCAGATCCAACAGCATGCTTAATACTTTCAGCTATACCTGAATCAACTAATATTTGATGCTCAGCACGCAGCCAATCAATTAAAACCTCTGTCATATCTTCTCCACCAACTCTTACAGAGTTAGCGTTTACAATATCTCCCATTGAAATAACAGCAATTTCAGTAGTACCTCCACCAATATCAATAATCATATTTCCATATGGCTCAAAAATATTTAAACCGCTTCCAATAGCAGCTGCCATTGGTTCTTCTACTGTGAACACTTCCGATGCTCCGGTTGCGTGAGCAGCAGTCTCAATAGATCTTTGTTCCACACTCGTAACACCATTAGGTACACAAATTACAATTCTTGGTGATGAATATGATCTTCCTATAGCCTTTGTAAGTAATGTTTTAACGAGTTCTTCTGCCATTTCTATTTCAGAAATAACTCCATCTCTTAATGGCTTTACTAATTCAATAGAGTCTGGAACACGTCCAACTAATTTTTTTGCTTCTTTACCAATTGTCAGAATAGATTGATCATCTTTGTTTACTGCCAGCAAAGTAGGTTCATCAACAACTACACCTACTCCTTTTACATAAATTAAAGTATTTGCAGTTCCCAAATCTATGGCAATATCATTACCGCCAAATAATGTTCTTCTTAAATTTAAACCAGCCATGTATATCTAGATTAATCTATTAAATATGCATTTAAAATAAATTTATTACGAAAAGAATAAATTTAGTTCTCTCTCAGCACTTTCATCAGAATCTGACCCGTGCACTACATTTTTATCAAGTTCTGTCGCTAAATCTCCTCTAATTGAACCTGGAGTTGCATCTGAAGGATTTGTAGCGCCCATAAGATTTCTTATTTGGGCTACTACGTTTTCGCCCTCAACTTGCATAGCTACAACGGGACCACTTGTTATAAAACTCACAAGATCGCTAAAAAATGGTTTATCTTTGTGTTCTCCATAGTGTTCTTCAGCTAAATTTTGATTAATTGTCATCATTTTAATTTTTGTTATTTTAAAACCTTTTTCTTCAACTCGCGATATTATTTCACCAATGAGGTTTCGTTTTACACCGTCTGGCTTAATCATAAAAAACGTTTTCATCACAATTCCCTTTTTTTATACTCTCCAATTAAATATAAACTACCTAACAATATAGAAGGATTTTTATTTTTTTTAAATTGCTCTAAAGATGCAATTTTATAACTTTTACCATTTTTATCTAACAAATATTCAATTTCTTTTGTAATCTCTTGACCAAAAAAAGTGTTATCTTCTATTAAATGAAGATTGTAATTTGTTTTTTTGATGAACAGATTGAGAATTTTATTAATATCTTTTCCTTTTTTAAATCCAAGAAATATATCAGTAATTAAAGTTCCATATTTATTTTCAAAATCACGCAAAAGTATTTCTACTCCTTCATAATTGTGTGCACCATCAATTATTTTTACAGGAAAATCACTTACAATTTCAAATCTGCCTATTGCCTCTTGAATTTTTATATTTGTTAAATCAGAATATTTTATATCTTGAAGTAGCGAATCTACAACCATTAAAGATAGGTAATAATTTAAATCTTTAAATATTAAGTTAGAAAATAAAATATTTTTACTTTTTAAATATTCATTTAAATAAATGGATTGTGAATAATTTATATAATCTGATTTAATAATCTCGATTAATTCTTCATTCAAAATGCCAACAAACAAAGTTTTAATATCATTAGATACGTAGATTTTTTGATCTAATATATCTGTTATTTTATGTCCCAATATATCAGTATGATCAAGTCCAATTGAAGTTAAAACAACATTTTTGCTTTGAATTATAGAAGTTGTATCGTATTTACCTCCAATACCTGCTTCACAGATAAAATAATCCAAATCATTATGTAAAAATGCTTTAGCAGCAATTAAAAATGTTGATTCAAAATAACCTAAAATAATATTATTTTCTAACTCAAATTTTTCTAAATATTGAATGTATTGATTTAAATTTAAATCCTTGTGAGCAGTTATTCTTTCCTTGTAGTCAAATAAATGAGGAGAAGTAAATGAAATATATGATTTATCTAACCCTTTTAATAACATAGATATGTTATTTGCAGTTGAAGATTTGCCGTTTGTACCAACAATAGAAATTGTCTTATCAGAAAGAATTGATAATTCAGTTTCTGAAAAAAAACTACTGAGATAATTTAAATTTTTATTACCACGATTATTTACTTTTACTTCTAGATAGTTTTTTAAATTAGTCAATTATCAAGTGAAGATAGTGTTTTTTGAATAGTTTCTATTTCAGATGAAAGTTTTTCAATATTTGCTTTCTCTTCTTGAATTAACTCTTCTTTTGCATTTTTTACAAACTTATCGTTCTCTAAACGATTTTTAGATACATCTAATGATTTACTCAACTTTTCAATTTTTTGACTTAGTCTTTTTATCTCACCTTGGATATCTATATACTTATTAGCTGATATTTCAAAAACTACTTTACCTGATTGAAACGTCAAAATTTTATCTTCTGATTTGCGACCGGCATCAACGTCTAACACATTAATTTTTGCAATACTTTCAAGTTGATTGTTATACCATTCCGGATAATTACTTTGCTTAACTACATCTAATACAAGATTGTTTTTTAAATTATAATTTGATTTAAAGTTTCTGATTTGATTGATAATTGACTTTAAATCATCAAACTCACCATTATCAGAAAATTTAATTTCAAAATTAGAAGGCCATGTACTTTCAATAATTAATTCCTTATTAAACGTAGACCATATCTCTTCAGTTAAATGTGGCATTGCGGGATTTAATATTTTCATTGAGTTAAGAAAAACGTTTAATAGGACCTTTTGTGTTTCGTCTTTATAATTTTCATTATCAATCAGATTTTTTGAAAATTCGAAATACCAATCAAATAAATCAGACCAAAGAAAATTGTAAAGCAACTTGTAAGCATCTGAGATTTTATATTCATTAAAAAGCTTATTAAATTCTTTCAAGCAAATGTTAAATTCATTTAATATCCAACGATTTTCAATTAACTTAACTTCAGTTAATTTTCTATCTTCAAGACCTTCTGTGTAAATATGAATAAATTTTGCTGCATTCCAAATCTTATTTCCAAATTTTTTAGCAGCTTGTGTCCACTCTTCATCAAATGGCACATCTTGGCCGGGGTTAGCTTTTTCAATTAAGGAAAACCTTAATGCGTCTGCTCCATGTTTCTTAGATAATTCCAAAGGATCAAGTGTGTTACCAAGGCTTTTAGACATTTTTCTGCCTTTTGAATCTCTGACAAGTCCATGAATTAAAATATCACCAAATGGGATGGCATTCATTGAGTAAAGACCCATCATTATCATTCGAGCAACCCAAAAGAAAATAATATCAAAACCAGTTACAAGAAGTGTGGTGGGATAGTAAGTAGACAGATCCTCTGTTTCTTCAGGCCAACCAAGAGTACTAAACGGCCATAGGGCTGACGAAAACCAAGTATCAAGAACGTCTTCATCTTGGATAAGTTGAATATTATTGTCTATTTTGTATTTACTACGAACGTCTTCTTCACTTAAGCCCACATATACATTTTTTTCAGAATCGTACCATGCAGGAATTCTGTGGCCCCACCATTGTTGCCTTGAAACACACCAGTCTTGGATATTGTACATCCATTCAAAATAGGTTTTCTCCCAATTTTTGGGAATGAATTTAACTTCATCTTCTTCAACAACTCTAATAGCATCTTTTGCAAGTTTTTCAGTTTTTACAAACCATTGATCAGAAATCATTGGTTCTAAAATAGTTTTTGATCTATCTCCTTTTGGAATTTGTATTTCATGATCTTCATCTTTCTCAAGAAGACCTTCTTTTTCCAAAATTTGGATTATTTTTTCTCTTGCTTTAAACCTTTCCAGGCCTCTAAGATGTTCAGGAACAAAACTATCATTTACAATTTTTCCATCGAAATCAATGCATTGTATCAATTCAAGATCGTGCCTTTGGCCAATTTCATAATCGTTAAAATCATGTGCTGGAGTTATTTTTACACATCCTGAACCAAAATCTTTATCAACATATTCATCAGCAATTATTTTTACATCTCTGTCAACAACAGGAATTTGAATAGTTTTTCCAATTAAATGTTTATACCTATCATCAGTTGGATTAACTGCTACTGCTGTATCACCTAGTAAAGTTTCAGGCCGTGTTGTTGCTATCGACAAAAACTCTTCACCGACTTTGTACTTAATTGTCCACAATTTTCCTAATTGCGTCTCAGAGGATACTTCAAGATCTGATACAGCAGACTTCAACTTTGTGTCCCAATTAACCATCCTGGTTCCCTTATAAATTAAATCATTCTCATATAAAGAAACAAAAACTTCTAAAACAGCTTTAGATAAGCCTTCATCCATAGTGAATCTTTCTCTCGACCAATCACAACTCATTCCTAATGATTTCATTTGATTTGTGATATTGTCACCTGATTTTTCTTTCCATTCCCATACTTTTGATAAAAAATTATCTCTTCCTAGATCATGTTTTGTAACTCCAGATTCCTCAAGATCTTTTTCTACTAAAAGCTGAGTAATAATTCCTGCATGGTCTGTACCAGGAAGCCACAGAGTTTGAAAGCCGTTCATTCTCTTAACCCTTGTTATCACGTCGATTATTGAATGTTCTAATGCGTGACCCATATGAAGTGAACCAGTGACATTTGGAGGAGGTATTACAATTGAAAACTTTTTATCAGATTTAGTAGGTTGAAATTTTTTACCTTGTTCCCACTTTTCTTGCCATTTTGACTCTATAGATAATGGATCATAGGTTTCATTTTGCATAAGTATATTTTATGCTGTTTTGTCGTCTTTTGACTCCTTTAGAACCATTTTTGGAGCAATATCATCGAGTACATTTTCTTTGTCGATGATTATTTTGGTAATATCTTTCCTTGAAGGTGACTCATACATCTGCTCTAGAAGAATTTTTTCTAGAATTGATCTTAAACCTCTTGCACCAGTTTTTCTTGCTAATGCTAAATCAGCCATAGCTTCTAATGAATCGTCGGTGAAAACTAAATCAATATCATCTAATAGAAACATTTTTACAAATTGTTTTGTAATTGCATTTTTTGGTTTAGTCAAAATTTCAATTAATGCATCTTTATCTAATTCATTTACACTTGTTGCTATTGGTAATCTACCTATAAATTCTGGAATTAGTCCGTATTTGATTAGATCTTTTGGTTCAACGAATTTGAATAACTCTTCCTTCTTATAATCTTTAACATCATTAATTGTTGTGTTAAATCCAATTGTATTTTCTCCTAGTCTTTTACTAATAATTTGATCAAGACCATCAAACGCCCCACCAACAATAAAAAGAACATTTGTTGTATCAATCTGCAAATATTCTTGTTGTGGATGTTTTCTGCCCCCTTGTGGAGGAACTTGTGCGGTTGTCCCTTCAAGAATTTTTAATAAAGCTTGTTGAACACCTTCTCCAGATACATCTCTAGTTATAGATGGATTGTCAGATTTCCTAGTTATTTTATCAATTTCATCAATATAAATTATTCCTTTTTCTGCACGTTGGATGTCATAGTCAGCAGCTTGAATCAAAGTGAGAAGAATATTTTCAACATCTTCACCAACATATCCAGCCTCAGTAAGAGTTGTAGCATCTGCAATCGCAAAGGGCACATTTAAAGTTTTAGCCAATGTTTGTGCGAGAAGAGTTTTTCCACTACCTGTTGGGCCAAGTAATAAAACATTAGATTTTTGAATTTCTAAGTCACTATCAACTGAATCACCTTTATATATTCTTTTATAATGATTGTAAACAGCTACAGAAAGTGTCTTCTTTGCTTCCTCTTGGCCAATTATAAATTCATTTAAAGATTGATTTATTTCTTTAGGTAAAGGTAAATATTCTTCAGGAGAAGTATCAAGTTTTTCTACTTTTTCTTCTTCAATAATTTCAAGACAAAGCTCAATACACTCGTCACAAATGTAAACCCCTGGACCTGCAATGAGTTTTATTACTTGTTTTTGAGATTTACCACAAAAACTGCACTTAAGTGCTTGAGATGAGTCTTTATTTGCCATTTTTAACTACCCTGTTGTTCTAGTTATTTTTTTTCGGCTAACTCCCTTTGAATTAGCACCTCATCTACTATACCGTATTCTTTAGCATCTTGCGCGGTCATCCAAAAATCTCTGTCTGTATCTTCTGCTACTTTTTCAACGTCTTTACCAGTAAAATCAGCTAATAGACCGTTTAATTGAGTTCTCATAGATACTATCAAATCAAAATTTCTCTCCATATCAGCTACAGTACCTTCCATTCCGCCTGAAGGTTGGTGTAACATAATTCTTGCATTCGGAAGGCTGTATCTTTTTCCTTTTGTGCCTCCAGCTAAAATGACTGAGGCTGCTGAGGCAGCTAAGCCCATGCAAACTGTCGAAATATCAGGTTTTATATAATTCATTGTGTCATAAATTGTAAACAATGATGTTATAGAACCACCCGGAGAATTGATATACATAAATATATCTTTGTCCGGATCTTCAGATTCTAAATGTAATAATTGAGCCATTATAGAGTTTGCAACACCATCATCGATTGGTGTTCCTAAAAATATAATTCTATCCTTTAAAAGTCTTGAATATATATCAAAAGCTCTTTCACCCCTGTTAGTATTTTCAATAACTGTGGGGATAACATAATTTGAAGGTATCTCTTTCATATTATTCTTCCTCTCCTAAATCCTCTTCTTGATTGTACACATCTTGTAGGTATACTTTTTCACCATTCTTATCAACTGATACACCTTGCTGTAAAATATGTAACATTGCTTTATTTCTGAGAGATTCTGACTCTAAATTTAATTTATGACTTTCAGAATCTGCCTCACTTCCATCATGAGTAGACATATGTTCATCTATAAGACCGATTTCTTTCTCATCAAGTTTCAGTTCCTGATCCTCGACAACCTTGTCCAAAATAACAACCATAGATAAATTACGTGTAGCTTGATTTTTTAAATCATCTTGAAGTGTCTCCTCTGTTAGGCCTGTAATTTGCAAATAGTCATCTATTTTTATATTATTTTGCTGAAGTTCATTCATAAAATTTTGTAATATACTATCCATTTCAGCAATAACTAACTGCTCTGGTAGTTCTAATTTTGATTCTTCAATAAGCTTAGAAGTTAATAGACCTTGATATTGATTAGCTACTTGTCTTTTTTTAACATTTTGAATATTCTTATGTAATTCTTCATTCATCTCTTTGACAGTTTCAAATTCAGTCACTGAAGAAACCCAATCATCTGTGAGTTCAGGCATAATTTTTTCTTTAATTTCTTTTACTAGTACAGAAATTTCTATGTTGCTTTTTCCCAAAGCGGGTATGTCATCATTGAATTTAATAATAGCGCCGCTAGATACACCTTCTAATTTTGAATCTAGGGATGGAGTAAGTAATGCACTGCCTAATTCGTAAAGGTAATCTTGATAATTAAAATCTTTTAACTCATTACCATTTTCTGAACCAGAAATATTAATTAATAAATAATCTTTTTCTTTCGCAGGTCTGTCAACTTTTTCAACTTCTCCAAACTGAAGCTTTATTCGTTCAATTTGCTCATTGATTTCTTCCTCAGTAGGCTCAATTGATTCAACCTCAATTGTTTGCTCTAGTTTTGGAAGCTTGGAAAGTTTTGGCCATAATGTTATCAGGACTTCAATTTTGAAAGATTTTTTTTCTTTCTTTAAGTCTTTAATAACTGGCCTTACAGCAGGACTAATTTCTTCTTTATTTAAAATATCGAATATTTGTTCAGGTAAATACAAATCTATGGCTTCTTCTAAAACGTAATCTTCACCTACTTCTCTAACTACAATATTTTTTGGGATTTTACCGGGTCTAAAGCCTTTTACTTTTAAAGACTTACCAATTTTTGAAATTGCATCATCTTTTTTTTCTTCTAGATCATCAAAATCAATAGTAATTTCAATTGACGACTCAAAGTCACCAATTTTTTTAACTTTATATTTCATTTATCTCCTATAAATTAAGGGTGACCGACGGGATTCGAACCCGCGACCTCCTGGACCACAACCAGGCGCTCTAACCAACTGAGCTACGATCACCACGGCGCTCTCGGTAGGACTCGAACCTACAACCTACAGATTAGAAGTCTGTTGCTCTATCCATTTGAGCTACGAGAGCTCTGCCAGAGCGGGTGAAGGGAATCGAACCCTCATAGCCAGCTTGGAAGGCTGGAGCTTTGCCATTAAGCTACACCCGCAGGGATGTCGGGCTGGTGAGATTCGAACTCACGACCTCTTGGTCCCAAACCAAGCGCTCTAGCCAAACTGAGCCACAGCCCGCAACTTAATTATTTTTCTATGTTAACTGATTTTATTAAACAATAAATAGAAAAAATTTATACTTAACTATCATAATCTAAGTTATTCTTTAAAAGGGGTCGCTAGCTCAATTTGGCAGAGCATCGGACTCTTAATCCGCAGGTTCGGGGTTCAAGTCCCCGGCGACCCACGCAACATTTTAGCGGATGTGGCGGAACTGGTAGACGCGCTGGATTTAGGATCCAGTGAGCTTTGCTCGTGGAGGTTCGACTCCTCTCATCCGCACTTTATTTTTAATATTTACTTTAATGAAGCTTCAACAACGAGTTCTGTTGAATTTGCGGAAGCATAAACTTTTCCACTTTTGTCATATAATGAACCATTCACGAATATAACTTTTCTTCCAACTTTTTCAATTGTTGCTGTAGCTGTGAGTTCTCCAGTTGAAACCGTGATTGGCCTCAAATAACTTATCCTAATATCTGTTGTCATAGTCAAAAAACCTTTATCAAGTTGGCAATTTGCTGAAATGCTGTTGCAAGAATCTAAAATTGTGGCTGCTAATCCGCCGTGTACGGTCCCAAGTGGGTTGTAATGAAATTCTTGAGGAATAATATAAAATGATACTTGCCCTTTATCGTCTACAGATATTCTTGAAAAATCCATAAGAGAACCTATGGGTACATTATCAATTGGAAGATTTGAAAAAAAATCTCTTCTATCTTTTTTGTCTAAACTAATTAATTTTTGGACAGCATCTTCTGGAAGATGCCATGAAAAGGTTCTCTCATTCATCGTCAGAATCTGATGCTCTAGTTTGAAGCTCTGAAACAATATCAGCATTTGCTAATGTTGTTACATCACCTAATTTTCTTTCTTCTGAAATGTCTTTAAGTAATCTTCTCATAATTTTTCCACTTCTAGTTTTTGGCAGGTCAGCAGTAATAACTATACTTTTAGGTTTTGCAATCGGACCAATTTTGTCACTTACATGCTGTCTAAGTTCCGCAATTAAATTTTCGTTACCTTCCTCAGTCCCAATTAAAGATACAAAGGCAGCAATTGCTTCACCTGTAATTTCATCACTTCGACCAATAACTGCTGCCTCAGCAACAGCACTATGTGAAACTAACGCACTTTCAACTTCCGCAGTAGATATTCTGTGTCCAGATATATTCATTACGTCATCAACACGACCTAAAAGCCATATATAACCCTCTTCATCATATTTTGCTCCATCACCAGCAAAATATAAACCTTTATGTTGAGACCAATATGTATCAATATACCTTTCGTCATCTCCATATACTGTTCGAAGCATTGATGGCCACGGAGATTTGATTGCTAAAAATCCACCTTCTCCTTTGCCCACTTCATTTCCATCATTGTCAATAATTACAGATTCGATACCAGGTAAAGGACCACAGGCAGATCCTGGTTTAGTGCTTGTTACGCCTGGCAAAGGTGAAATCATAATTGAACCTGTTTCTGTCTGCCACCAAGTATCAACAATTGCACAATTTTCTTTACCAATATTTTCGTGGTACCACATCCAGGCTTCAGGATTAATTGGCTCCCCAACAGTGCCAAGTATTCTCAATGAACTTAAATCGTGGGCTTGCGGATGCTCAACTCCCCATTTCATAAATGCTCTAATTGCCGTTGGTGCAGTATAAAAAATATTAACTTTATATTTTTCAATTATGCTCCACAACCTTTTTTCATCAGGAGCATTCGGTGCGCCTTCGTACATTACACTTGTTGCTTTATTTGCTAAAGGTCCATAAACAATATAACTATGACCCGTTACCCAGCCACAATCTGCAGCACACCAATAAATATCATCCTCTTTAACATCAAATACCTCATGGTGAGTAGTTGTAACTCCAGTGAGATAACCGGCCTGTGTATGTACAATACCTTTAGGTTTAGCTGTTGTTCCTGATGTATATAAAATGTATAACAAATCTTCAGCATTCATGACTTCAGGCTCACATTCAGAAGATTGTTTTTCTGTTATTTCGTGATACCAGTGATCCCTACCATCAGCCATATTTATTTCTTGTTCTGTTCGTCTTACAACTATTACATTTTCAACATAGTCTGTTAAATCAAGTGAACCATCAACATTGTTTTTAAGTGGAACTATATCCCCTCTTCTCCATGCTCCGTCAGCTGTAATAACAGTCTTTGCCTTTGCGTCATTAATCCTGTCAGCAAGTGCTTCCGAAGAAAAACCTCCAAACACAACTGAATGAACTGCACCAATTCTTGCACATGCCAACATTGAAACAACAATCTCTGGGGTCATGCCTAAATAAATTGCTACCCTATCACCTTTTTGAACTCCAAGTTGTTTTAATGCATTAGATAACTTACAGACTCTTTCATAAAGATCTTGATAAGTTATTTCTTGGGTATCTCCAGGTTCACCTTCCCAATAAAAAGCTACTCTATCTGAATCAGTTTCTAGATGGCGGTCTAAACAGTTATAAGATAAATTAAGCTCTCCATCTTTAAACCATTTAAAAAAAGGTGGGTTTGAATCATCTAAAACTTCTGTTGGTTCTTTATACCAAGAGATTCTTGTTAAAGCTTGCTTCTGCCAAAATTCTAAGCGATTTTTATCTGCATCTTCATACCATGAAGATGTTGCGTTTGCGTTTTCTTTGAGTTCTTTCGAAGGAGGGAATTTTCGTTCTTCTTTAAGTAAATTTTCGATTTTTTCATTCATATTTATATCCCCTTAAAATAGTATATATAACAAAGAAGTGAAAAATCTACTTAAGAAGTCATAAAATAATAATTAAAACCATCACACAAAGCATTCCATGAAGCATTGATTATGTTTTCATGAACTCCGATAGTACTCCATTTCTTATTGGAATCTGTAAATTCAATCAAGACCCGTGTTTTAGCTTCAGTTCCATCTGAAGAATCTATAATTCTAACTTTGTAATCAACTAGCTTGATTTCATTTACTCTTGAATAATCATTTTCTAAAGCAGATTTCAAAGCTTTACTCAAAGCATCAACTGGACCGACTCCTTCTCCAGTTTTAACGTATCTATTTTCATCCACAATAATTTTACAAACTGCTTCTGAAACAACATTTTCAGAATTTCGTCTTTCAGAAAATACCCTAAAGCTTTCAAATTTGAAAAATTTGGGTTCAATATTCTTGAGTTTGTTCATCAATATATATAGCGATCCATCAGCTGCTTCAAATTGATATCCCATATGTTCAAGATTTTGCACTTCTTCAATTAATTTTTTGGCATCATCATTGTTAAATTCCAAACCAAATTCCTCTGCTTTTGTTAGAACACTAGCTCTACCAGCTAATTCAGATACTGTTGTTCTTGTAAAATTCCCTACTGCGGCTGAATCAATGTGTTCATAAAGTGAGCTATCTTTTGCCATTCCAGATGCATGTAATCCAGCTTTATGTGTAAAAGCTGAGGAACCTACATAAGGATGACGTGAATCAATCGCTACATTTACTAACTCAGCAATATGATTTGCTGTTTGAGTTAATTGGCCCAGTGAGTGTTCAGGAATTGTTTTATAGCCTTTCTTTAATGTTAAATTGGGGATTAAAGTACATAAATCAGCATTTCCTGTTCTTTCACCATACCCATTAATAGTTCCTTGTACATGATTTACACCTAAATCAACTGCAACCATTGAATTAGCTACTGCACAACCATTGTCGTTTTGGAAGTGTACGCCAAAGTTTGCTTTTGGATATTTTGAAATTATTTCTGAAATTATCTCATGGACTTCACTTGGAAGAGTTCCACCGTTTGTGTCACAAAATACAAAACATTCTACTTTTGTAGAAATTACAGCATCTAATATTCTTAAACTTGTTTCTGGATCTTCTTTGTAACCGTCAAAAAAATGTTCTGCATCAAAAAATACTTTCTTTTTATTTTGTACTAAATAATTAATGGTATCAACTGCCATCTCTATTGCTTCATCCACAGTGGCTTGTATAGCTTTTGTAATATGTAGTTTTGAAGACTTTCCCACTATGCATACATATTCTGTATCTGCATCAAGTAATGCTTGTACTTGAGGGTCTTTGTCAGCGCTCAAACTAAGTTTTCTTGTTGACCCAAAGCTAACAAGTTTTGCATTAGCAAGATTAAGTTCTGATTTTGCTTTTTTGAAAAACTCCTCTTCTTTAGGAGAAGCACCAGGCCAACCACCTTCAATAAAAGATACTCCAAGATTATCTAATAATTTTGCAATTTCGAGTTTATCTTTTACAGAAGGTGAAATTCCTTCTTGTTGAAAGCCGTCTCTTAAAGTTGTATCAAATATATCAATTTTCATAGTCTAAAAAAAAACCCTTGCCATGCAAGGGTAACAACGTTGTAAACGCTGCTCCTAAATAATAATTATAATTTTTTTCATTGAGACAATATTACTTCTTTTTGACAGATTGTCTAACAAAATAAATTATTAGACCAAAAATTGCTAATAGTGCAGCAATTAGCTCCGGCGTAAAGATTGGTTTAGTTCTTGTGACCAACTTAAAAGTTTTTACTGAAAGACCATCGTTTTCAAAAATAATTGTATTATCTACTATTTCGCTAATTTGAGGATCTGTAATATTACCCGGAACAACAATTGATAATTGGCCATCGAATATTCTTTTAAACCCCTCTAAGTTTTCTTCATCTGTTACAAAAATTTCTGCAAACTTACCTGTAATTCCAAAATCACGTTCACTTTTATCAAATCGAATTTCCTGAATTGGTAACAATAGTAAAGCCGTATTTTCCTCAGACTTTAATTGTTCAAACTGTAATAACAACTCGTCTGTGTCTTCAAAATCATTTCGAATAAGAATTCCCAAATAGTTTCCTTCTTGATAAACACTTGAACCAAAACCTTCTGGAAGATTTGACAGTATTGCATCTAGACCTCCAATTGAAGATTGCCCGGTCTCAACAGCATACATTTGTGCTTCTTGATCTATCAATACTGCTATTGAGTAACTTCCCGATAAGTCTTCTTTGAAAGATATTTCCATGTCCCACTTAACTTCACATGCAGAAAATACAAGAAAAACAAATAGAAATTTTAATAATGTTTTATATTTCATTTAACAACTCAACCATCTTAATTGTTGCATTTTTTCTATGACTAATCTTAGATTTTTCTTCTAACGTTATTTCAGCAAGAGTTTTACCATTTACTTCAAATATAGGATCATAACCAAAACCATTTTCGCCTCTCGGGGAGGATAAAATGCTACCATTTAGTTCTCCTAAGGTATACATAAATTCTTTACCATCATAAAAACATAAAACTGTTTTGAAAGTTGCTAATCTATTTGAATTATTTTGGAGCAAATCTAATAATTTATCATTATTTTTTTTATCATTTGCATCTTCTCCTGAAAAACGGGCTGAATGAACACCGGGAGCACCATTAAGTGCATCTACAAAAAGACCCGAGTCATCTGCAATTACTGGTAAATCATAAAACTCAAAGTACTCTAAAGCCTTCTTTTTAGCATTTTCTTTTATAGTTTCTTTATCCTCTATTACATTCAAATCTCTACTTGGAGACACCAAAGAATGTTTACTTGAATTTATTTGAAATATTGTAGATAATTCCTTTAACTTATTTTTATTTTGACTAGCTAGGATAATTTGCATTCTTATTAATTTTGTATCTTAAAAATCTCTTCAACACATTCTTTTGCAATATTAAATAAGCTATCAAGATTATCTTTTGAAAATGGTTTTTCTTCAGCTGTGCCTTGAATCTCCAAAATTTCAAAATTTTCATCTAATACGAGGTTTAGGTCAACCTCAGCATTTGAATCCTTTGCATAATCTAGGTCAGCTACTAGCTCCCCCTTTACAATACCAACAGAAATTGCTCCAACTTTGCTTGTTAATGGGTTTTGTACTAATTTATTTTCATTTACCATCTTTGTAAAAGTATCATTTAAAGCTATCCAAGCTCCGTTAATTGATGCCGTTCTAGTTCCACCATCTGCTTCAAGAACATCACAATCTACAGTAAAGGAATAGCCATTAATTATTCCTAAATTACAAACAGCTCTAAGGGAACGGCCAATTAATCTTGAAATTTCTTTTGATCTTCCACTTTCGAATGATTTTCTAGATATTCTATTACCAGAAGAACCTGGAAGCATACTGTATTCAGCTGTAACCCAGCCTTTTTCTGAATTTGATAACCAATCAGGAACTCGGTCTGTAACTGAGACTGTAACCAACACTTTCGTGTTTCCAGACTCGTACAACACAGAATTTTCTGCTGAATTAATAAAATTTTTGGTAACTTTGATTTGTCTCATTATGGAGACATCCTTTCGATATTCCAACCTTCGGTGTTTTGAGTATAGCAAAATCTATCATGAGTTCTGTTTCTTCTACCTTGCCAGAACTCCCAATAATTTACTTCAATTTCAAAACCTCCCCAAAAATCTGGTCTTGGTACTTCTTGGTTTTCGAATTTTTTGTCTAACTCAGCTATTTTATTTGTTACTTCTTCTCTATTTTGGATAATAGAGCTTTGCTCTGAAGCCCATGCACTTAGCTGACCTCCCCTAGGTCTAGTTGAAAAATATTCATCAGAAATTGTTTTATCAGCTTTTTTTGCAATCCCTTGAAATCTCACTTGTCTGTGGATTTCTGCCCAATAGAATATTCCTGAAATATTTGGATTAGCAAGCATTTCAAGTGCTTTGGGACTCTCGTAATGAGTATGAAAAATTAACTTATCCTCAACAATATTTTTAAATAATACATAACGTGATCTTGGAAAATTATCAACGGATGTAGTCAAAACCATAGCGTTTGGCTCATAAATTTTTGTTTCAATTGCATCATCTAGCCAGTTTGTAAATTGTTGTGTTGGGTTATTATCTAAATGTTCAATCAACAAATCTGAGTCACTATATTCGTTTCTTAATTCTTTTATTTTTTTTGAAAATTTATCCATCAATTTGCTTTTATGTAATTTAAAGCTGAACCATTTTCAAACCATTTTATCTGCTCATCTGATAAAGAATGATTTGCAATAATGTTTACAGAGGAACCATCTTCTTTTTGAAGAGTCACGGTAACAGTACTTCCTGGACTTATTTCTTCAAGATTAATTATTGTTATCTTGTCATTTTGCTCAATTTTTTCATAGTCACTTTTATCAAAAAAAGTAAGAGGTAAGATGCCTTGTTTTTTCAAATTTGCCTCATGAATTCTTGCAAAACTTTTAACTAAAACGACTCTACATCCTCTAAACCTTGGTTCCATTGCTGCGTGTTCTCTTGAGGAACCCTCTCCATAGTTTTCATCCCCAATAGCAATCCAATTCACTTGGTTCTCATGATAAGTTTTTGCAAGATCTGGGAGTGTCATGACTTCATTATTTAAAGTATTTATACCTGTTCCAGATTCTTCAGTAAAAGAGTTATTTACACCGATAAACAAATTTTGGGATATGTTTTCTAAGTGTCCCCTGAATCTTAACCATTTTCCAGCAGGTGAAATATGATCTGTGGTACATTTTCCAACAGCTTTCATTATTACAGTCATGCCCAAATAATTAATTGGATCAAAAGAATCGAATGGTGTTAAAACTTGAAGCCTGTCAGAGTTGGGGTCAATTTTTACATCTAAATCATCACCATCTATTGGCTGGATAAATCCTTCTAGTGTATTTACAAATCCTTTTAAAGGCAACTCTTCAGCCGCAGGTGGTGTAAGTTTTACTTCTTCACCTTGGTCATTAATCAAGGTATCGTTTAAAAAATCAAATTCTAATGTTCCACTAAGTGCTAATCCAATAACTGATTCTGGTGATCCAATGAATGACAGAGTTTCCTTATTTCCATCATTTCTAGCCGGAAAATTTCTATTATAAGAAGATACAATTGTATTTGTCTCACCATCTCCAATATCGTCTCTCTTCCACTGTCCGATACAAGGACCACATGCATTTGCTAATACTGTAGCCCCAATTGCCTCTAAATCTTTTAAGTATCCATCTCTCTCTATAGTAGCTCTAGTTACTTCTGATCCAGGAGTTACCATTAAAGGCACTTTTGATTTCAAGCCTTTTTTCGCAGCTTCCCTCGCTATATATGCTGCACGACCTATGTCTTCATAAGATGAATTTGTACAGGATCCAATAAGTGCATTTGAAATTTCAACAGGATAATTGTTTGATTCAGCGTCGTCTTTCAATTCTGTAATTGGGCGAGCTAAGTCTGGTGTGTGAGGACCCACTATGTGTGGCACAAGTAAATCTAAGTTGATTTCTATTACCTCATCAAAATATAGTTCAGGATTTTCACAAACTTCTTGATCAGCTGTCAATAAATGCATGTGATCTTTAGCTAATTTAGCAATGTCAGATCTTCCAGTAGCATTTAAGTATTCTTCTCCTTTCGCATCAAATGGAAATATTGAACAGGTCGCACCTATCTCAGCACCCATATTAGTAATCGTGGCTTTTCCAGTTGTCGATATTGATTTTGTACCATCTCCAAAATACTCAACAATTGCATTTGTACCACCTTTAACAGTAAGTATTTCAGCAACTTTTAAAATAATATCTTTTGGTGAAGTCCAACCACTTAAAGATCCAGTTAAATTTATTCCAATCAACTTTGGAATTTTCGTATTGAAAGGCATACCAGCCATTACATCTACAGCATCTGCTCCCCCAACACCAATTGCTATCATCCCTATACCACCAGCATTTGGAGTGTGACTATCTGTTCCAATCATCATTCCTCCTGGAAAAGCGTATTGCTCAAGAACAACTTGGTGAATGATTCCAGCGCCTGGTCCCCAAAAACCAATATTGTATTTTTGTGATGCAGTCCTGAGAAAATCAAATACTTCTTTGTGATTTTTATTTGCTACCTTTAAATCACTATTTGCTCCCTCATAAGCTTGTATTAAATGATCACAATGGACTGTTGTAGGTACTGCTGTCTCTGGCAATTGTGCTTGCATAAATTGTAACAGAGCCATTTGTGCCGTAGCATCTTGCATTGCAACTCTATCAGGTAAGAAATCACCAAAATCTTCACCTCTATTCATAGAAATTTCGTTGACATCTCTAGCATGCCCATAAAGAATTTTTTCTGCCAAAGTTAAAGGATTAGACTTTCTATCTCTTAATTTGGATGAATTAATTTCAAGTGTTTCATACACTTTTTTAACAAGCTCTACATGTGTTTTTGAAAGATCCATCATGATAATTATATATTTGTTTGCATGTAAAGACACACTTATATATTTACTAAACGTCTAATTTAAAATATCTACATTAAACATCAATTATAAATTGGATAATTATCACTTAAATCTTAAAAATGATCAATAATCAATGCATATCAAGTAACTATAAGTGTCTACATGACTGTCAAAAATCAAAATGGAATTATTGAAAGATACTCAAAAATAATTTGATGTATTTATCAGTATCGCTTTCAAAAGCTCCTCCGTGATTATTACAGTCATTAAAAACTTTCATAGAAGAATTTTTACCCAACAATTGATTTAAATTTTGTATTTGATCTAAAGGAATAATTTCATCATTTACACAAGAAATTAATATTGTAGGAATTGTTATCTCGCTACTTGAGTCAAACATTTCCTGGACCGAATTGAAATCAAAATTATAAATCAAATTACTTAACAAAATAGTTCCTGGTTTAAGTAGATTTGCCATTGTTATATTTAGAGGAGTTCTGTAAGCTACCTGATCAGTAAACACTGCTAACAAATCTAGGTAGGGGCTTTCAGCAAAGATTCCAACAATCTCTACATCAAATTCTTTTTTGTCAAATTCGAGTCCTGTTAATAATGCTGTTGTTGCGCCGTAACTAAAACCCCAAATACCAAATATTTTTAAATTTTTATTATCTCTGTAATATTTAATGGTACTGAAAACATCATTTACTTCATCTACTCCAAAAGTAAAATCTCCTTCTCCAGATTTTCCATGATTTCGGAAATCAATTGCAATAATCGAATAGCCTAAATTACTAAACTCATCAATTTTAGACAGTATTTTAATATCAGCTTTTTGACTTCTTAATCCATGCAACATAATAATTGTTTTATCAGAATCATTTGGTATCCACCAGGTTGAGATTGAACTTTGAGAAGTTAAGATATCAATTTCTTCATATGACAAATTAAAATTTTCTGGCGTAGATTCATAGGTATCATTTCCAATTCTGAAAGCAGAAAAAGCAACAAAATATGATAAAAAGAAATAGAGAAAAATCATTGTTATTAAAAAGATTAAAATTTTTTTATTTTTTATTAGGTTCATTTGTATAGGATTTATTTGTAGGAATTTTAAAACCAACTAACCAAAAACTAAAGATTCCAGAAGTAAACAAAACAATTCTCACTAATTGGTTTTCAATAAACATTGGAGATATGGGAATAAGAGATAGCGTGACAGTAAGTAACATCATTGATTGTGCATAAATCTTTGTCTTAAGATTTATGCCTTTACCTTTTTTAAAATCAAGTACGTACTTACCAAATTTTGGATGATTTATTAACCATTTATACATCCTGTCTGAGGAACGTAAAAAAAGTATTGAAGAAAGAATCATAAAAGGTGTCGTAGGGAGCCCAGGAATTATGACACCAACTGCACCTAAACAAAAACTTATAATTCCAAAAACCAAGTACATTATTCTTTTGATATTTAATTTTGAAAAACTCATGAAATATAACTGTACAATTTGTGAGTCATATCCAAAATTGAGAGTGTAAAATTATTTTATGGGTAAAAGAGTTTCTAAATCGTTTAATGCTATATTTTCAAATCTATATCCAAATTTTAATTTAGATGAAACTGAAAACTCAGAAGAATATTTCAATTTTATTATAAAAAATTATCCCGACAAATCTGAAATTAGCCAGTTGAAAGGTTTCTTTTTTATATTCTCTTTTAACATTAGAAAACTCTTTATTAAAGATAAAAATATTCCGCAATTTATAAATAAGTTGCAAAGCTCAAATATTTCATTATTTAGAAAGCTAGGTTCTAGTATTACTGCGTTGTTTGGATTAAGCACAGTAAGATCTGTCAATGGAGAAGGTTCTGTATATAAATATTTTGATTATCCGATATATAAAAATGGGCAAATAGAAGAAAAACTTAATGAGATTCCAAAAAGTATAGAAGTTGCTGTGATTGGTAGTGGTTCAGGGGGTGGCATCGCGGCTAATGTGTTAAATGAAAAATATGAAGTAGGAATTTTTGAAAAAGGAAGCTATCCAAACGGAGAAACTAATAACGAAACTTATGGATACCATAATTTTTATGATACTTATGCTATCCAGCAAACACGGGGATATAAAGTTCTTCTTTTAGCTGGCGCAGGAATTGGAGGAGGAACTAGTATAAACTGGACAACATCACTAAGAACTCCTGACAAAATATTAAGTGAATGGGATTCACTCACCAGTCAAAGTAGTTATTTTCATTCGGATGAATTTAACAACAGTATGGACTATGTTTGCAACAAATTAAATGTGGCTGAGGCAAACAATACAATTCCGAAAAAAGAATTAAAACTTGCCGAAGGCTTAAAACTAAATAATTTAAATTATAAAATTATTCCAAGAAATACTGAGAGTAATCAATGTCTTGAAGATGGTTTTAGTACATTTGGACATTCAGATAATATCATAAATTCTTCATATAAAACTTGGTTTGCAGAGGATAAATTTGATAGTAAAAATATATTTAGTAATACGTCAATCAAAAGTCTGACTATTTCAAACGGCAAAGCAACTCATATAAATATAGAAAAAGATGGAAATGATATGAAAATAGCAGTCAAAAAAGTTATTTTGGCAGCAGGTGCACTTAATACTCCAAAAATTCTTTTGAATAGTGGTTATAAAAATAAACATCTTGGCCAACATCTTAAACTTCATCCTGTGTCTGGTGTTGCAGGAAAATTCGCAGAAGAACAAAAACCTTGGGCAGGAACAATGCAAGGAATATACTCAGATGATAATTTATTCATGAAAGATAACTACGGATACCTTCTTGAGGGTTTACCGATGCACCCCAGTCTTTTCTTTCCTTTTTTTCCAAATAATCAAGACAATTTTGAAGATTTTGTTAAAAGCTACAACCAATGGTCGGGAGGAATTGTTTTAACATCCGACACAAGTTCAGGTTCAATCATTAATAAAAATCCACAACATTTATGGGATTACAATTTAAATAACTTTGATCATAATAATTTACTTCATGGAATTGAAAATCTTGTAAGGGCAAACTATTTAGCTGGAGCGGATGAAATAATGGTAGCTGCTTCACCTACTATGCATTGGAAAAAATCATCAAATGAAAGTATTGATGAATTTGTCGATAAAATAAAAATAATTAAAAATGAACCTTTTAGAATTCTTCTTGGTTCAGCACATCAAATGGGTACTGCGAGAATTAATCCAGATCCAAAACTTGGTGTAGTCGATTTAGATGGAAGAGTTCATGGCTTAGACAATGTTTATGTTGTTGATGCTTCTAACTTTCCTCGTTGTTCTGGGGTAAATCCAATGATTAGTATTCAATCTATGAGCCATTTTTTGACGTCGAAAATTTAAATTATGGATAATTTTTATCAGGTGCAAAAAACTCTGCTGCATCTAATCCTAAATCAATAAACATTGCAGAAGACTCTACATGAATATGTTCATCAGATTTGATTAATGACTCCGTGTAAATTTTTTTTCCATCTATATGTTTAACCCATGCAAATATTTCAAATTCTTTTAATACCGGTGTAGGTATTAAAAAGTTGACTTCTAGATTAGCTGTCACAGCAAACTTATTATGAATTATTGTTGAGTAGCCCATCATGTCATCTAAAGCAGCTGACAAAATTCCACCATGAACTAATCCAGGGCCACCTTCGAATCTTTTTTCAAATATATATTTCGCATATACTTTTTTATCTTTTATAAAAGGTTTCATCATCATACTTTCTGGATTATTACCACTAACAAAAGAGGATTCTGGATAAATTTCTTCTAACAACATGCCATCTGTCCATCCAGATTTAGGATCTATTTCTAAAGCTTTTCCAGTTATAAATTTATAATTCATTTTCATTCATTTTAGAGATGTCATTTCTTAATGCCTCATTGACAAACGCGGTTGTTATATCGGATCTTGTCCTTTCAATAATGGCTCTTGCGTTGTCAGCATATCTTCTCAACCCACCTGTTAAAGCATCCGGATAATCAAGCTCATTAAGGATTCCTAGGCTTTCTTCCATGATATTAAGATAAGATTCTGACCTTAGAAGTTCTAAGTTTCTTAAATTATCTAACGCTTTTCTTCTCCACTCTCCAATAGTGTCCCCGATACCTTGAATATAACTTGATGGATGAACATTAAATTTCTCAAAAGGTTCAATGTACCCTTTTGATTCATAAACATAAAATAATACTGCTTCTACGTACTCCCTCTCTGCATCTAAAACATATCCAGCAAAACTAATCTCAGATACCTTTTCAGTAAGCTTTTTTAACTCTGTCATTTTCTTTTTTGCACTATCAATAAATTCTTTGGCGCCTTTTATATCGTTCCTATGAAGAAATCTTATACTTTTTGAACAATCTCTAACTACGGCTCTAGATATTGTCAGAGAACTCTCTCGAATTTCATTTAATTTATCGAATGTTTCAGAAAGATTATTTAAATTAGACTCTAAATTGGCCAAATTAAACAGCTTGCTTTAAATACTCATATTCATCGAGTTCAAGAATTTCTTCATCAATAGAACTAATTTTTTGCTTCTGAATGAGTGAAGCTCTTACTTGAAATGATGCATAAGCATAAATACCGAAAACTACATCTAATAAAAGGTGGAATACAAATAAACCTACTGAAAGATTCTGAATAGAAGTAAAAAAAGTAATAAGTGCTGCTAAACCTAAAATCAAAAAGCCTTTTCGTTGTTTACTAACCATATATTCAAATTCCATAGATACCGAGTTATTACTTGTCTGAGAGTATTTCATTTCCGGAAAAATTACCGCGATTGATAACGATAACATTAAACAAATTAATACAAGTGTTGATCCCATTGCCCTGTCCCAACTGAACGTTTACTTGATTTAATATTAACTAATTAATTTTTATTTTTCTTTTTTTTTAAAATTTATTTTCTTTTCCTTCAAATAGTCTCTTTATGTTTTCAGAGTGTTTGAAGACTATTAAACAAAATAACAAAAAAACAATTAATCTATCTTGAAATACATTGAATGAAAAAAATAAAATTAGATTAGAAATAAAAACTGTCAACAAACTGGCTATGGCAGAAATTCTTGAAATTTTAAAAATCACAAAATAAAAAGCTGCAAGTACAGGAATATTTAAGAATAAAAAATAAGAATTTTCAAATAAATCATAAGAAATCGGGTTCAAAGTAGAAAAAGCAATATATACACCTATATATGTAGCAACTCCTTTACCGCCCTTAAATTTGTAAAATATGGGATAAATATGACCAATAACTGCCGCAAAACCACATAGAAGCATATTTTCACTAAATAATAAAATGGGTAAAAAACCTTTTAATACATCACCAATCAATACAATTGCCGCATACTTTTTTCCAATGGTTCTCATTACATTTGAAGTTCCTGGATTTCCGCTTCCAGACGAGGATATGTCCAATTTTTTATATTTTGCCACTAAATATGCGAAATTAATAGACCCAATTAGATAACTTAAAACAATAAATAAATAACTCACAATCCTAACTTTACTTTAATAAAAATAAATTAGTTATAGCTCATATATACATTTTTCAAATTTAATGTAATTAATGTAATGAATAATAAAAATACTTGTCAAAATAAACGAAAATTTAGTAGCGAAATTGAGGCAAGAAAAGAAAGGCTGTACATAGAAAAAGAGCACAATAGGAAATTTCGTATATATAATTGCAGTGATTGTAATGGCTGGCATTTTTCAACAGTAAACTGATATGACTGAAATTTTTTTAGGAATCATTCAAGGTATTACAGAGTTTTTACCAATTTCTTCAAGTGGACACATAGTAATTTTTGATGAATTATTTTCTGAAATAAACCTAAATACAAATGATATTGCATTTCTTCATCTTGGAACACTATTATCGATTTTGGTATTTTACAGATATAAAATTGTTGAAATTTTTAAAAATTTTGAAGTATTTAGTTATTATTTCAAAATAATTGCTGTTGGAATTATTCCAGCTGTTGTAGTTGGATTATTTACTCCAGTACAAGAAACAATTGACAATAGTTCACAAATATTAATCTATACAGGAATAGCTTATTTTTTCTTTTCTGTATTTTTAATATTTTCTGAAAAAATTAATAATAAAAATATTTTTAATATTAATGAAATAACTATTAAGCACGCATTCATAATTGGTGTAGCTCAAGCTTTTGCTCTTTTTCCAGGAATCTCAAGATCTGGAATAACTCTTTTAACTGCCATCTACCTAGGTATTAAAAAAGTTGATGCAATATATTATTCTCTACTTCTTGGAATTCCAACAATTTTTGGAGCATGGAGCCTAACATTCATGAATCAATCTTATGAATTAAATACGAATATTGTTATTCCAACTATTGCTGCTTTTTTTACAGGAATGTTAGCAATTAAACTTCTTATTAAATTAACTACAAATTCGAAATTGCAATACTTTGGTTTTTACTGTTTACTACTGTCAGTTGTAAGTTTTGTACTTAATTAATTTTTAGATCAATTGGTTTTTTCTTTGGTTGAAATTTTAAAATCTCGTTTGCAATTGATAATATATTTTTAAATTCTGGTGTTTCTTTAAATGCAAATAAATTACTTCCCTCTGACGTAATAGTTATATCTTCTAAAAGAGGAATTTCTCCTATGAATGGGACATCTAATTTTTTGGATAAGTCTTTTCCACCATCTTTGCCAAAAGGATATATTTTATTTCCATCTACTTCCATATACGACATATTTTCAATGACGCCAATAATACTTGCATTCACTTTCTTTGACATAATTCCAGATCGTTCAGCAACAATTGTTGCATTTGTTTGAGGTGTAGTTACAACAATATTTTCATAATATTTTAAAAATTGTGATAGAGATATAGATACATCACCAGTACCTGGTGGCATATCTATAAGTAAGATATCAATGTCATGCCACAGAACTTCAAATAAGAATTGCTCGATTGCTTTGTGTAACATTGGGCCTCTCCAAATTACTGCTTCATCTTGTTTAACAAAATAATCCATAGAAATGACATTTAGATTATTAATTCTTGAGGGGAATATTCTTTCATTAAACGGTATAGGTGGAAACTTTGCCCCTAAAATTTTTGGAACAGAATAACCCCAGATATCTGAATCCATAATTCCAACTTTTTTACCTAACTCATCAAATGCAATACCCAATAGTGAAGTTATAGTAGATTTTCCAACTCCGCCTTTACCAGAAGTAATCCCAATAATTCTTTTATTTTTATGGAAATTATTTTTTAACTCATCCATATCAATATCTGCACCAACAATCTTTGATACAGAATGAATTTCTTCATCGGTTGGTTTTTTAAATTTAATATCATAAGAACCAATTTCTTCAATTCTATGGCGCAAAACATCACGCACCCATTCGATTTCAGTCAAGTCAATAATTTCACAAGATTTCTTCTTAACTTTTGATAAAGCATTTAATTCGGACAAAGTTTTATTAAATCCTGGATAAATAATGTTTTCTAATTCCATGGTTAGTATTGTATTTGTATTAGGTTATTAAATTAAATTATGTTCAAAAGAAATTTTATTCTGTTACTTCTAACTATGACTGTTGTAGTTGTCTTAATTAATTCAACAAATAACGATGAATTAGAAATTGTTAGCGTCTCAAATATAAATGATGGAATTCTACTAGAAAATTTAAAACAAATCTCTAACTTAAATTCAAATGAACAATTTGTTATTGTAAATATTTGGGCAAGTTGGTGTATTCCGTGTCAAAACGAAGTGAGTGAGTTAAAAATATTATCAGAGACTCAAGGATATTCTGTTATCGGAATTTTAGTTGAAGACTCAGAAGAAAATGGCAAAGAATTTATCAAAAATAATGATATATCATATCAAAATATTTTAGATAATACCCTCGCAGAGAGTATTCTTATACAATTTATTTGGAGTGGGATTCCTACAACTTTAGTGTTAAATAACAATTTTGAAATTATCTCAACAATCAATGGTGAAATAACAGCCAATGAAATTTTTGAATTAACGAGGTAGCGATTAACAATAGGCAGTTTATAATTTAATTATGGACGCAATATTATTTTGGAGAATTTTTTTAGTGCTAGGTAGCTTACTTTATCTTGGAGCTTCTGGATTATTTACTCTCAAATTAATTGCTGCCTCTACTGGAAGAAAAAGAATAATAGATTTGTTCATTAGATAGCTAGTAGCGGGGGTAGGATTTGAACCTACGACCTCTGGGTTATGAGCCCAGCGAGCTACCAGACTGCTCCACCCCGCGCTGAATAATTAATACTAACTTACTTTAAATTAAACTCAAGAAAAAAATTTTTGTTATTTGTTTAATTGATCAATTGCAAGATCAACATACTGTTGTGCTTGGTCAATTAATTCTTGATACTTTCCAAGATTACCTTTTTGAAGTTGTTCTTGAGCTTGTTCAAAAGCTATTGTTGCTTTTGCTAATAAATCTAGTGGACTTTCACCTTCAGACTCTTCAGTATCATAATCTATCTCCACATCTCCAAAAATACTTGCTAGGGCCTCAGATAAAGTCTCGCTCATTATGATTCTATCTTGAAAGACAACAACAACGAATTTAAACTCTGGCAAAGGATTCTGTTCGCCTTGAAGATAAATTGGTTGATAATAAAGAATTGACTGATTAATTGGAACAACAAACAAATTACCTTTTATGACACTTGAACCTTGTTGGTCTAATAGTGTAAATATTTGGGATATATCTGGATCTTGGTTTATTCTAGTTGCTACCTGACTTGGTCCATCTACAAACTCTCCCTTTGGTAACCTAAAGTCTATTAATTGTCCGTAATTCTCAGGATCAGCATCTGCAACCAAGAAAGATTGCATATTAGGTCTATTTTCGGGGTTAAAAGGTTGAAAGATTAAATAACTTAAATCAGTTTCACCAGGCAAGCTCATCAATAAGTAATAAGGCAACATTGGCTTAAAACCTATTTCTGTAAATTCTCCTCGTAAAGTAGCAACTCTTGGAGTTGTGGAAGAATCAGATGGAATAACCCAAGGGTCTTCATCTGCGTAAAACACTCTAGGATCAGTCATATGGTAATCTCTGTACATGTCAGACTGAATAGTAAAAAGATCTTCCGGGTATCTGATATGATCTAATAATTCAGAACTCATTTCACTTTTTGGAGAAAATAGATCTGGAAAAATATCATTGTAAGCAGTCATAATTGGGTCGTTCTCGTCTACAACATAAAAATTCATAGTGCCGTCATAAGCATTGACAACTGCTTTTACAGAATTCCTAAGATAGTTGAAATTCATTGGCAGTCCAGAGTTTTCATTAATCCTTCTGGTGTCAGCAGGTTGAGCGTAAGGATATTTATCACTGACTGTATACATATCAATAATCCAAAATAAATTTCCATCAATTAGAGCTAAATAAGGATCATTGTCTGTATAAAGAAACGGAGCTGCTTTTTTAACTCTACTCACAATATTTCTCTCCATAATCAATTTTGAATCATCTGATAGCTGATTAGAAATAAGAAGGTTTAATTCACTATATCTCAGTGCAAAACCAAGCCTTCTAAAGAAAGACCCTATGCCTACTCCACCGTCTCCAGAATAATTTGTATAAGCAACAGATTGTCCTTCAGTAGATAAAGGATAGTCGACTTCATCTTGAAGTGAATTTACTACTACATACTCTACAGAATCAGCAGATTCACCGAAGTAAATTCTTGGTTGATCTACTTCTAGCTCAGAGACTGTCGTTGTTGCAGGGACGCCTTTTACATAAAAATCAGGCTGGCCTTGGCTTGCAACATTATTAGCTGGACTAAAAACAACTCCAAAACCGTGGGTGTACTGCAGTCTTTCGTTAACCCATCCGACAGCTGGTAAATTTGTTTGATCTAGCTCTCTTGCTGCAACCATAACCTGGGTCAATTCACCATTGATTCTGTATCTATCAACATCAACCTCTTGAAGTGCGTAATATGCTCTGATTTCTTGAAGCTGGCTATAAGTCTCAGCTAAAACTGTAGGATCCCAAAGTCTGATATTGTCTACAGTTTGTTTATTATTAGAAATATCATTTTGGGACAAATCCGCAGAAGCGGCAAATGACTTTTCTTCAATGCTATCTAAACCATACGCAAGTCTGGTGTAGTCAATGTGATTTTCAACATAAGGCAATTCTTTATTCAGTTCGTCAGGAACTACTCTAAACCTTTGTATTGCAGCAGGTACCAGACCACCAACAATTATAGATACTGCT
The DNA here is from genome assembly GCA_902625455.1 of uncultured Candidatus Actinomarina sp. Classification (GTDB taxonomy): domain Bacteria; phylum Actinomycetota; class Acidimicrobiia; order Actinomarinales; family Actinomarinaceae; genus Actinomarina. The sequence continues at coordinate 48,980 of CACOBL010000001.1, forward strand.
AACCACAAACTTATTGCTGTTGCTGGAAGTAACCATCCCCTCCTTTTTATATTTACAAGCAATAAAACTGCACCAAATAAAGAAATTAATATGAGTAGATTCAAAGCTGGTAGATGTGCAATTACATCTGTATAACTTGCACCAAAAACTTTTCCTCTTGGAGAGTAAAGAAGTTCCATTGAATCAAGACGATACGCAAATGCTTTTAAGATTGCTATGAATGCTAACAGTACAGACAAATGTGCCTTTGCACCACTACTCACTTCAGGTAATCTTCCTTGTCTAAGTTGCAATGCTCCTGTGGCAACAAAAAACAAGATAATGATTAATGACGTAAAAATTACTAATTGGAATCCCCAAGAAACGAATAATCTATATAGAGGAAGACCAAAAACATATCTTGAAACATCAGCCTGGAATACTGGATCTGTAACTCCAAAAGACTGCTGGTTTAAAAATAGTAAAACTTGTTCCCATAGTTGAGAAGCTCCAGCACCAAGAAATAACGAGAGACCAATAGTTCCCCATAATCTGTACCGCAAAAATCTCTCATTAGTCCAAGCTCGAAATCTGGATAAAGGATCTTGTGATTCAAAAGATTCAAAAATATCCATTACAGGAGTAGCTCTTACTGCTAAACGTAGGTTTGTAAAAATAAATATAAAAGCTAGCAATGATAATGCACCAACTAAGGCTCCTTTAGTTAGAAGGATTTTTATCCAAACAGAGTTTAAATTTACTGAATCAAACCATAAGTAATTAGTGAAAAATGTCGCAACAGCTCTTGCAACCGAAAAACCTATGATTGCAACAAAAACAATAAAAGAGAAGCCTCTTCTTTCGTTATTGTTAGTACCACCAATATTTACCATGCTATTATTTTATTTCTCTCTTGACTTTAACGTGAACTAAACTCTGAAATTACTTTCAATGCTTCTTCGAATGAATCAATCGCTATGATAGCTGTTGATTCTGTTGCCAAAGGTATTGCTTCTTCAAAATTAGCAGTTGGCACTAAAATAAGTTCTGCTCCAGCTCTTTTTGCTGCAATAACTTTTTGTTTTATACCACCAACAGGCCCGACTGATCCATCAATCTCTATGGTGCCTGTTCCTGCTACCACTGAAGAATTTGTAATATCGTCAGGAATTAAATTATTGTAAACATTTAAAGCCATCATCAGACCTGCCGATGGTCCACCTACATTTCCAGTTTTAATATCTACTTCAAACGGAAAATCAAATCTTTCATTGACAGTTGTAGCAAGAAATCCCACCATAGGTTCGCCTTCATACTCAACGTGTTCAATCAATTTTGTTTGTACTTCTATCTTTTTTCTTTCACCGTCAAAATCTCTTTCTACACCTATGCTTACAACATCTCCTATTTGATATCTTCGTAATGTTGCAATAAATTCCGTAACTGATGATATTTCTTCCCCATTAATTGAATTTAATAAATCTCCCCTTTGTAACTTATCTTTAACTGGAGAATCATCAAGGATTCCTACCACTGATACACCATCACCTTTTGAACCAATATCATATCCTATATAAGTAAGTGCAACTGCAATAGCAACATTTTCAGAGGTTTTCATATTTTGAATACTTATTTGACTTAATTCTTCAGGTGTAACTCCTTTTGGTAAAATAACTTCTCTAGGGTATAAATCTAAAGAATTATCAATATACGACCAAGCATAAATAAGTGCGTTTGCTTCATCTCTTCTTACAGTGAGTTGGAACAGATTCCCGTCAAATTGGTAATTTTCAACATTTCCATATTCAATATCCCACTGATAGGGCGGACCTGGGGACATAAAGTAATAATCTGTTTTAACAAAAGTTAATGATCCGATAACAATAAAAAAAGTTAAAACAATTACTAAAAGTTTTTTTTGTTTTACATTTAAATTTTTCACTAGTTTAATTTTAGGTATCAGATATAAATAAAGAGCCGGCATATGCCGGCTCTTTAAAATAAGTTAATTAAAACTTAATTAGCTACATGGACCAGCTTCCCAGTCATATCCTGCAGCTGATGGACCAACATAATTTCCAGCAAGTAACTTAATACCACTTGTGGCAGTTCCATCAGGAATTCCAACAAAGCTTTCTGCATCGGCTCTATTTTGTCCTAATTCTCTTGTTGGCATCATGCCGTCTGAGTCAACATAAACGTTGGCAGCAGCACGTCTAATTCCAGCTCTTGTAAGATCTCCACCTTTGGCTGCTGCTTCTAATACACCTTTAATGTGGTGTTGAGAAGCCCAACCAGCAGTTAAGAATAAGTTTCCAGAATCAATTCCCATCGCAGTTAATGTTGCTCTCATAACAGCATGACCCGGTGTGTCAGCTTCATATGGTGCAACGAAAGCCATGAGATACATAGATCCAGACTGAAACAATGGTGCTAGTGCAAAACCTTCTGCAATAAATGCATCGTTATATGAAGGTGCAGCCATCATTGCTATTGGAGTTAATCCTTGTTGGAAAGCTCCACCAGCAACCTGAGCCATCTGTGTAGGCCCAATAGCTGGGAAATAAGCATCGACTGGCTGAGTTACCATCAATCCTACAGCTTGCGCTACGTCAAACTCTGGACTTGGAACAACGTATTCCCAAGCAACATTAAGTCCATTTGCAGCAGCAGCTGCTTTAACTCCAGCAGCATAGTCTCCACCATAATCACCAGCGAATCCCATGATACCTATTGTTTTAATATCGACAGGAACATTAGCCAAAGCCCAGTCAACAGCATTCATACCATCTGCACAGTATGCAGCGCCGAACTCGACAACTAGTCCTCTATCACTACTTTTGTAAGACCAACCTGAATACCATGACATAGGAGCAGCAACCATATTGTCTGCATCCATATCATCTAAAATAAATTGAGTTTGAGGTGTTCCAAGTGACATTGCTAACGCTGCAACCTCACCACGTTGTGCCTTATAACCTTCTAAATGTTTTTGTGGATTATATTGTGTATCGTATCCCTCTACAATAGCTACGCTATAATCTCCAATTCCACCAGATTGATTTGCCCATAGCCAAAATGCTCTTTGACCAGTTTCTAGTGCAGGACCTAGAGGTCCAAAAGGACCTGTGTAGTCATTTAATAATCCTAGGTAAATACAACCTTTTGATGGATCAGCACCAGTAGGAATTCCTCCTATTGCTTCTGGACAAGGGTCTGATGTAATTCCAACACCTGTTTCAACAGTACTTGCTGTAGTAACAGCAGGAGAATCGAGAGTTTCAACAACTTCTGGAGCTGCTTCTTCAACTGTTTCTTCTGCGGTATCACCACCACAAGCTACCATGATCAGGGCTAGAATTGTAAAAAGAATGATTCCCTGCTTACGCAATGGTTTCATTTTCTCCCCCTTATATTTAATTAGTACTAACTAGTTATAGAATACTATGTTTTTTGCTCCCTAGTAGGAAAATGGCCAAGCTTTAAAATAATTGCGTAACCTAAACCAAATACCCCACAACCCACGTGGTTCAAAAATTAAAAATAAAATTATGAATAAGCCAAATAAAATTCTTTCAATTTGACCTAAGTTTAATGGGAGAGATTGTTCGCTAATTTCAAGTGCTTTTATAGCAATGAGAATAAAAGCAGGAAATAATGTGTAGAAAAATGCTCCAAATAATGGTCCAAGAACTGTACCTGCTCCTCCAATTACAACAATTGCAACAAAAATTATCGAATACAATAAATTAAAAGTACCAGGCTCTACTCCACCTGAAACTGTGAAAAACATTGCACCACTTATTCCTCCAAAAAAACTTGATAAAGCGAAAGCGGAGGATTTATATCTAAATATATTTATCCCAATTGCCTCAGCAGCTATGTCTCCATCTCTAATTGCTGAGTAAGCTCTTCCAGCTCTTGTTCTCACAAGATTTTTTACTCCCAAACCTGTAAAAATACATAAAGTAAGGCAAATTAGATAAAGAATTTCATTTTTATCTAAAAAATATGTTCCGATCTGAATTCCACTTTCTAAATCAACACCAAAAAGTTTTAATTTTGCTACTTTTCTACCTAAGCCAGCACCACCAGTTACAGATTTAAAATTTGAAAATAGATGAGATCCAATAAATACTAAAGCTAATGTAACCAGTCCTAAGTTTAATCCTTTTAATCTTACAGTTATAGGTGCAATCATTAAACCAACAATCGAAGCGGCAATTCCTGATAAAGGCAGCCAGATAATCATATCTAACTCATATCCAATTACACTTGATGTAGCAATACCGCCAATAATTGCAGATGTATATGTGCCAATTCCAACAAAAAAACCGTGAGCTAAATTTATTTGTCCTGCAAAACCGGATACTATATTTAATCCCCATGAGGCAACTGCAATTAAAAAAGCTGTAGTAAGCAATAATAGCCAATAATCCGTTGCCAAAAAGCAAAAAATAATGGCTGAAATTATAACAACGATAAACCAAACTTTTTGAGTGTTGTTCGAAAATATAGCAGATTCTCTTGAATAGTCTGTATAAAGATTTGGTCTACCTCTCATACTCTCTCAACTTCTTCTGTGCCAAACAATCCATCTGGTTTGAAAATTAAAATTACAAACATAATTAAGTAAGGTGCCAATAAAGAAAATCCATTACCTAATGAAACACCCACAATGCCTTCTATTTGAAACTGATAGTAAGCAACATATCCTTGTGTTAATCCTATTATGATTGAGCCAACTACCGCACCTGGAATTGAATCTAATCCACCTATAACTACTGCCGGAAGTGCTCTAAGTGCCTTTACAAAACTAAACTGTGATAAAGTATTGAACCCACCTGTCATGAAGAAACCTGAAAAAGCAGCTAATATACCTGCAATAAACCATACTAAACCAAAAATTCTACCTACATTAATTCCTTGAGCTAAAGCAGCTTCTTGATCAAAAGATGTTGCTCTCATAGCTACTCCGTATTTAGATTTCTTAAAGAAAATAGACAATATAGTTATAAGGACTATAGCTGTAACCAAAGCAGCGATCTCTAGATATTTTAGGTTTATACCACCTACATTCACGGAACCTAGTGTGCCATAATTTGGAAATGGATCTCCTAAATATCTTGGATTAATACCAATCCAGCTATCAAGAAAAGTTCTTAAAAGTATATCAATTCCAATAGTGAGAACTGCAACTGAAAATACAGGCTCGCCAACCATTGGTCTTAAGAATGTTCTCTCAATTATTAAACTTAAAACTCCAGTAAGAACTATTGCTAATAATAATGCAGGTATAAATGGTAAACCTCTGTCTACAGCCAGTGAACTAATTATCCCCGCACCAACTACTGCAAGTGCTGGTTGAGCAAAACTCAACACATCCATTGACTTATAAATTAATACAAACCCTATAGCAACAAGGGAATATATAGCTGCAAGAGAAAGCCCTTCAACTGTAGCTTGTAAAAAGATGGTCAAGAATACATCCCCTCGATTAAGTCACTAAACTGCTCCATTAATACATTCCTTTTTATTTTTTGAGTAGCTGTTAATTCACCATCTTCATGATCTAATTCTTTAGGAATCATCCTAAATTTTCTAATTTCAAGTGATGAGGTCTGTTCATTTGCTTTATTAATTTCACTCCAAACTAAGTCTCGGACCTCTTTTTTTTCTGAGAGATCCCTATAGGTGGTATGCGGAATATTCTTTCTTAATGCCCAATTAGAAACTGTATCAAACTCTATAGCAATTAAAGCCGAAAGAAATTTCCTTTTATCACCAATTACAATTGCATCTTTGATAAAAGGCGAAATTTTTATTTTGTTTTCAATTTCTTGGGGTGAAACATTTTTTCCACCACTTGTAATAATTATGTCTTTTTTTCTATCGACTATTTTTAAAAATTCTCCCTCAAATACTCCGACATCACCTGTGTGAAGCCATCCATCTTGGTCAATAACTTCTTTAGTAGCCTCTGCGTTCTTAAAGTAACCTTTAAAAACAGCACCACCTCTTGTTAAGACCTCACCATCTTCTGCAAGCTTTACTTCCATTCCATGGTTTGGAACTCCAACAGTTCCCAATTTTATTTTTTTCTCATTATTTCCAGTTGCAAAACCGCAGTTTTCAGTCATCCCATACCCTTCAAATATGGGTACTCCTAAAGCTAGGAAGAATTTAAGTATTTCTGGTGCGATTGGAGCAGCACCAGAAATAGCAGTTTCTGCTTTGCTTAAACCTAATTTTTTCTTTAGTGTTCTGAAGGAGAGTATCCACCCTATACTTAATAAAATTTTTGCTAATGGATCGTTGAAACTTTTGTTTAGTTTTCTCTCAGCAGCAATATTCCCTAAAAACAAAGAAATTTTAAACAGTTGACGTTTTAGAAAAGTTGCATCTTTCATTCTTACCATTGCCCCTGAATGCATTCTTTCCAAAATTCTTGGCACTGCTGGAAAAATAGTAGGTTGGATTTCAACTAAATCAGATTGAACAGTATCAATCGATTCAGCAAAATTTATAGTTGCCATTGTATGTGAAGCAACTAATAAGTCTATAAGACGTCCAAATATGTGGCATAGTGGTAAGTAAGATAAAAATTGTGGCTCTTTTGATTTTACATTTTCAACAAGTGAAAAATTTGGAATTTGAGTTGCTACCCAAGCAATATTTCCATGAGTTATCATAGAACCTTTAGGCTTTCCAGTCGTTCCAGAAGTGTAAACTAAAAACGCAACATCATCATCTTCTAAATTTTCTAATTGTTGATCGACATACTCAGGAAATGATTCATATTCAGACTTTCCTAAATCAAGAAATTCATCAAATCTCATTAACTTAGGATGGTCATAACTGTAAAGCCCTTTATCTTCGAAATATACAATTTTTTCAAGTTTTGGAAGCTGGTCAATTACCTCTAATGCTTTATCAACCTGTTCTTGATCTTCTGCAAATAGAATTTTAGATTCAGAGTGAGAAAGTAGGTATTCTACTTCTGAAGATGGGTTTGTTGGATAAAGACCAACACTTACAGCGCCAATTGACTGTATGCCTATATCAGCAATAAACCACTCTGGTCTATTTTCAGAATGAATTGCTACAGAGTCTCCTTTTTGGATTCCAAAAAATTTTAGTCCCATAGATAGATAGTTTGATTTTTTCCAAAAATCTTTATATGTAGTCTCTTTCCAAACACCAAATTCTTTATATCTCATAGCAATTTTATTTGGAAACCTTATTGATGTGTCTTTAATTTTTTTTGATGGCGTCATGCCACCATCTTTAAGAATTTCTTCATAAATTTCATTCATTGTCATTGACATAATTAACTCACTCCTAAATATGCTTCTATTACTTTTGAATCTTTGACAATTTCAGCTGGTGTACCTTCAGCTAATTTTTCACCAAAATTTAAAACCATAACTTCTTCTGCAATGTCCATAACCATATTCATATCGTGGTCTACTAAAATTACAGTCTTGCCCATTTCTTCATGAATATCGATAATAAATCTTGCTATATCTTCTGTTTCCTCATTATTCATACCAGCTGCTGGCTCATCTAATAAAAGTACGTCTGGATTTAAGGCCAGTGCTCTACCAATTTCAACCCTTTTTTGAACACCGTATGGTAAAGACAGGATGTAAGAGTATCTGAATTGTTCTATTTCTAAGAAATCTATAATTTCCTCAGCTATCTCTCTTGCTTCCAATTCACTTTTCCTAGCTTTTTTGCTAAAAAATAAACTTGAAATAGCACCATACTCTAAATGTCTATGAGCGCCGATAAGAATATTGTCAAGAACTGTCATATTTTCAAATAATTCAATATTTTGAAAAGTTCTGGCGATTCCTAATTCAGCAACCTGATCAGGTCTCAATTCTTTAATGTCATTATCACCATAAGTTACTGAGCCTTGTGTAGGTCTATAAATACCACTTACACAATTAAAAATTGAGGTTTTACCAGCGCCGTTTGGACCAATGATTGCATAAAGAGATTTTGGTTTTACTTCAAAACTAACATTGTTTAAAGCTGTTATACCACCGAACTTTAATGTAACGTCATTAAAATTTAAAGAATTCATGAAAGCCACCTTTTTTTTCTTTTGTAATGTTTTACATCCTTGAATGATTTTCTCTTTGTGCCTTCTGGATTTAAACCTAAATAAAACTCTCTTACATCTTCGTCTTTTAACAATACATCACTCGGATTGTCCATAACTATATTTCCTGTCTCCATAATATAACCATGGCTTGAAACATTCAGTGCCATGTTTGCATTTTGTTCTACAAGTAATACGGTTACTCCTTGGGAATTAATTTCCGTAATAAGCTCTGCGATCTGATCAACCAATTTTGGTGCTAAACCTAAGCTAGGTTCGTCAAGTAAAAGATAGTTAGGCTCTGACATTAGAGCTCGACCAATCGCTAACATTTGTTGCTCTCCTCCAGAGAGATACCCTGCTTCTCCTTTTGATCTTTCTTTTAATATAGGAAATAAATCTAATACTCTATCAATATTTTCAGGGACATCTTTACTATTAGTATGTCCACCAAGCCTTAAATTCTCAATAACCGTTAATTCAGAAAAGATTCTTCTACCTTCAAGTACTTGTGCAATTCCTTTTTCAACAATTTTCGATGGGTTAAAATTTGTAATGTCTTCGCCATCAACAGATATACTTCCTTTGGTTATGTCACCGTTTTGAATATCAAGAAGACCTGTAATCGATCTAATAACAGTAGTTTTTCCAGAACCATTGCTACCCAACAAAGAGACTATTTTACCTTTAGGTATTTCGAATGAAACACCTCTTAAAACTAAAATAACATCTTGATATACAACTTCTAAGTTTTGAACAGATAACATTTACCTTTTAACTTTAAGGAAACGATAAACATTTTTCAACTTATAGAAAATTTAAAGCAACAAACATTGAAACCTTTTAAAAAATTTGGTTTGTAATATTAGTTAGAATCTTTCCAGATTTAATATGTATATATGGAAGAAGATAATTATTCGCAACAAGAATTGTTTGAACAAAGAAAATATATTTCAGATCTAATTGAGGAAAATACTGAAAAGAAAAAAAGTTCTCTAAATGTTGTATTTGGCTCTGCACTTCTTTCGAGTGGTATAGTTTTAGGATTTCTATTTTTGTTTGGTGTTTTTGAAGAAGAAGAAATAATTTTACCGGAACCAATAACAATCACTGAAACTGTCAAGGAAAAAGAATTAGTAATGCCAAGAGTTGATTCAAGTGAAGTTGTTTCAATTGCTGAACTGGCAACAAAAACAATTGTACAGGTACAAGTAGGAACAATGTCTGATGAGGGAGAATTTTTATCAGCAGGTGGAGGTTCAGGAGTTGTTATAACTGATGATGGTCTAATAATGACAAATCATCATGTAATAGATAATTCTACGGAGGTACGAGTTATATTCGAAGATGGAAGAATGTACGAAGCAAATATAATTGGTTCTGACAGATTAACTGATATTGGACTTGTAAAAATAACAGCTTCAAACTTGATACCTATAGCAATTGGCAATAGCGACAAAATGCTAGTCGGCGATTTAGCTGTTGCAATTGGTCACCCTCTTACATTGGGTGCTGCACCAACAGTGACTACTGGTGTTGTTTCTGCACTTGAGAGAAGATTGGATGTTGGTAGTGACGTTATGGGTAATTCAGTAACTTTATTTGGCCTTATACAAACTGATGCTCCTATCACAAGAGGATCTAGTGGAGGTGCTCTAATCAATAATAATGGAGAGTTAATTGGAATTACTACTGCAATCGCAACAGCAGATGTTGGTGCAGAGGGGTTAGGATTTGCTGTACCAATAAATCTTGCTTTAAACATTGCAGATGGTTTGATAAAAGAAGGAAAAATACTTCATGCTTTTCTTGGAATTTTGGGTGCTCAACATTTTGATACTGCAGAAGACGGAGCAAGAGTATTTTCTGGTGTGTTTATACAAGAACTTTATGGTCCAGGAGGCGAATTATTTGCCATAGGAAAAGCAGGGGCATTACCAGGTGATGTTATAAAAAAAATTAATGGGAAAACAGTAAAAACACTTGATGGTTTAATTACTATTTTAAGAACTAAAAGAGCAGGTGAAGAGGTAGAAATAGAAATTCTAAGAGACTCTCAAGCAATTACACTTGTTTTTGAATTAGACTTGCGCCCATCTGATGTTTAATGTCTGACGATTTATTTTCCCAATTATTTAATCTATTTAATAATGATGATGGAGAGGTTAATTGGCAGTTAGCTGAGCAAATAAACAACCATATTAATAAAGACGTTCAAGAAGAAAGATTACTATCAAATTCTGATTTAAATTACCAAGAAATATTTAGAGTTATAGAATTAAGCCACAAATCTAATGCTAATAATGAGTTCACACCACTAGAACTTTCACTCATGGACTCAAAGAGATATGGAACTTGGTTTCTAAATTCTGTTAAGCATTTTGATTTTTCTGAGCTTCAAATGTTCGAGGGTTTGCCTGCTGGAATTTTAGGAGCTCAATCATCTTTAATAGGCATGCAGCTTGGAAATATTGCTGGATTTTTAAGTAAGAATACTTGGGGACTTAGCCATTTTGGAATTATTCTCCCAAGAAATAGTTCACTTGCAATAAATAAAAATAATTTTGATTTAAGAATTAGCCAATTTTCAATCGACGAGAAAGAGGCAACAATTGCACTGATGCTTCTAGAGTATATGGCACTGACTCTCGGTGAGTACACAGCTCCGTTCAATTACTTAATTAAACAATTGAAAAAAAGTAATGAAGAGCTTTTGGCAAACATAAAAGACGTTGAACCAAATTTTGACCCATCAAATTTTTCTAACCCTGAAGACCTAATGAGTAATATCCCCGAATTAAATAACTTTGATATTGACTCAATGCTCGATGTAATTTTTGCACCTCTAAGTTTTTATAGATCAGTCATAAAATATTTTGCAAAAAATTCAATTGACTTTATTGATTCCAGTGTTTTCGATTTAATTATGGACCTAGGCCTTGTTTCAAACCAAGGACCTGGAAGTGATTTTGAGTTAAAAATTTCTAAATATGATGAAAAATCAGATTCTTTTATAACATTCCTAATAGAGTCAAAAAATGAATTGAGTCTTCATGACATTATTTCAGATATAAATCTTATTCCATCAGTTGATGAATTAAATGATCCAATATCTTGGGCAGCTAGAACATCATTACCACCTATTTAATCTAAACTTAGCTATCATAAATTTATCGAGAAAGGATTAAAAATGTCAGTAAATATTGGAGACAAAATACCAGAATTTGAATTATTTAACTATGACAAAACAAAGTACAGCAATGAAGATTTTTTAGGTCAAAAGACAATGTTTGTTTTCATGCCATTCCCATATAGCAGTGTATGTGACAAAGAAATTTGCGAATTAAGGGATTATCAAGAGTCATTCTTAAAGGATGATACAAATACAGTACTTATCACAGTTGGTGCAAGTCCTACTAACAGATCATGGGCTGAACATCATAATATTGAGTTTCCAATTTTGTCAGACTTCTGGCCACATGGTGAAGTAGCAAAACAATTTGGTTGCTTTCACGATGGAGCCGGTATTTCATTAAGATATACTTTCATAACAGACGAAGAAAACATAATCACTGAAATAATTAAAAGTGACGAAATCGGAGTTGAAAGAGACTTCAGCGAATATTCTGAAAAATTTAGTTTCTAACCTACGTCTCTAATATCAAATTCTGCAGCTCGTTGTCTTTTTATTCTTCTACGCTCACGCTCCGATAAGCCACCCCAAATTCCGAATTTTTCGGAGTTTTCAACTGCATACTCTAAGCACTGGTCTTGAACGGTACATGCTCTACAAATTGCTTTAGCTTTTCTAGTAGAAGCTCCTCTTTCTGGAAAAAATAAATCTGCATCAGCCCCTTTACAATTTGCCTCTTCAGTCCATGATGGCATTCCGCCTATTAAGTCTTCTACTATCGATTGCTCCACCCGTACTCCTTAAAGTAAATTACATATGTGTAATTTATTACTAGAACATAAAAATGTCAAGAGGTGAATTATCTAATTGATTAAAGTTTACTAAACTATTGTAAGATAATTAAATATGGCTTATCAAGAAATTGTTTCAACTGGATCTATATATAAAGGTAGAACTAGTATGTGGCTTTATCTTTTTCACAGAATTACTGGAGTAGCACTTTTTGGATATTTACTTTTACATATTATTTCAACAGCGCTCATTCTTGCTGGTCCAGAAATCTATGAGGGTGCAGAAGCTATCTACAAAAATTTTTATTTCAGACTCGGTGAAGTTGGTTTGATGGCTGCAGTATTAGCTCACGCTATAAATGGACTAAGAATAATTACCGTAGACCTTTGGAAAAAAGGATCAGATTATCAAAAATCTTTAAACGTAGTGGCATTACTAATATTTATTGGTATTTTTGTTCCAACTACTTACAAAATGATAACTTCTTATTTTGATATTTGTATTGAAAAAAGTTCATCAGGAACAACAATTGTTGACTGTATGATAAGACCTTTGCCTGATTGGAAATCTTGATGCAAAACGTAAAAAGAACCGATTGGGGAAGAAGACAACCACCTTTAGGTGGCAGTAATTTTGAATTATATGCTTGGTTTTTCATGAGAGTTAGTGGTTTATTTCTTGTTTTATTGGCTGCTGGGCATATGTTTATCATGCACGTATTTAACGATACTCTTAATCTTGATTATGAATTTGTCGCAGCGAGATGGGATACTCCATATTGGAGAACTTTTGACTGGCTTTTATTAGCACTAAGTATTCTTCACGGTACAAATGGATTAAGAATAGTTATGCATGATAATATTGCCAACAAACTTCACAGAAGCCTTGCTCTTTACAGTTTGTATTTTATATCAACAGCATTTTTTGTATTAGGTACCTATGTGTTAGTTGCATTTGTGAGACAAGCATGAAAATAATAAAGCATTCTTTTGATGGAGTAATTGTTGGTGCTGGAGGTGCTGGTCTAAGAGCTGCAATTGAGGCAGCGCCTCATATGAAGTTAGCGGTTATAACCAAACTATACCCTACAAGATCACACACTGGCGCAGCTCAAGGTGGAATGAGTGCTGCTCTAGCAAATGTAGAAGAAGACAATTGGAACTGGCATGCATTTGATACAGTAAAAGGTTCGGACTATTTAGCAGATCAACCTGCTGTTGATATTTTATGTAAAGAAGCAATTGACTCTGTGGTTGAATTGGAACATTGGGGACTTCCTTTTAGTAGATTAGAAAGTGGAAAAATTGCTCAGAGGCGATTTGGTGGACATACAGTACGAGAGGGAGAAGCACCGGCTTTCAGAGCCTGCTATGCAGCAGATAGAACTGGTCATATGATCCTTCAAACTTTATATCAAAAATGTGTTTCTATGGGAGTTACATTTTTTGATGAATTTCAAGTTCTAGATATAAAAATTGACGACGGAGTTTGCAAAGGTGTTGTAGCTTTTGAAATAGCAACTGGAGATATACATATTTTTGAAGCTAGAGCAGTCACATTTGCTACTGGTGGATTTGGAAAAATATACAAGGTTAGTTCAAATGCACATTCATTAACAGGTGATGGTCCTGGTATTTTATATCAAAAGGGTATTCCTTTAGAAGATATGGAGTTCTATCAATTTCATCCTACTGGAATATATCGTCTTGGTATATTGCTGTCTGAGGCTGCAAGAGGTGAGGGCGGAATTTTGAGAAATAAAGATGGTGAAAGATTTATGGAAAGATATGCGCCGTCAATTAAAGATCTCGCACCAAGAGACATGGTTTCTAGAGCTATTGCTACTGAGATAAGTGAGGGTAATGGTGCTGGACCCAACAATGATTTTGTATATTTGGACTTAACTCATCTCGGTGCAGAAACAATAAGGCAAAAATTGCCGGATATTACAGATTTTGTCAGAACATACGTAAAAATTGAGCCTATTGACGAACCGATTCCAGTCCAACCTACAGCACATTATGCTATGGGGGGTATTCCAACTGATGTAGATGCTAGGGTTTTAAGTGATGCACAAGGTACAGTATTACCTGGAGTTTACTCAGCTGGAGAATCTGCATGTGTAAGTGTTCATGGGGCAAATAGACTAGGTACTAATTCCCTACTAGATATAGTAGTTTTTGGTAAAAGAGCGGGTAAAAGTATGGTTGACTATGTTTCCTCAACAAAGCGATTTACCTTATCTGAAAATGCAGCAGAAGACCTAAAAGGCAAAGTAGACAACTTCATTAACAAAGAACATGATCCGAATTTTTCAGTACCTAAAATTAGAGAAGAGCTTCAGGATTCAATGGAAGAGAATGCAAAAATATTCAGAACTGAAGAAAGCTTAACTAAACAAACAGAAATTCTATCTGACTTAAGATATAGATACCAAAATGTAACTATTTCTGACAAAGGAAAAATTTTTAATACTGAATTACTTGAAGCGATTGAACTTGAATATTTACTTGATATGTCTGATACAACTGTTGCAAGTGCTTTGGAGAGAAAAGAAAGCCGAGGAGCACATTCAAGAGTTGATCATCTTGAGAGAGATGATTCAAATTGGTTAAAGCATTCATTTGCATTTAAAAATGGTGATTCAGTTAAACTTGACTACAAAGATGTTGAACTTGGTAATTATGAACCCAAAGAGAGAAAATACTAATGGATGTAAATCTTAAAATTCTCAGATTTAACCCGGAGACAGATAGAAAAGGTCATTGGGAAGAATACAATCTGGAAGCTGATCCAGATGAGAGAATCTTGGACCTACTACACAAAGTAAAATGGTTTGACGACGGCAGTTTAGCTTTTAGAAGATCTTGTGCTCACGGTGTGTGCGGTTCAGATGCAATGGTCGTAAATGGAGAAAATATGTTAGCTTGCCAAGTGTTAGTTAAAGAAGTTAGCAATCCTATAAAAATTGAACCAATCAGAGGCCTACCAGTTGTAAAAGATCTTGTTGTTGATATGGAAACATTTTTTGAATCTTACAAAAAAGTTATGCCTTTCCTTGTAAATGATGATGAAGTTGGAGAAAGAGAAAGGCTGCAATCTCCTGAAGATAGAGACAAGTTTGAAGATACAACAAAGTGTATTCTTTGCGCTGCTTGCACTACTAGTTGTCCAGTATTCTGGACTGCAGATACTTATGTTGGTCCAGCAGCAATAGTAAATGCTCATAGATTTGTATTTGATTCAAGAGACAATGCTTCAAAACAAAGATTAGAAGTTTTAAAAGATGTAAACGGTGCCTTCAGATGTAGAACAGCTTTTAACTGCACAACAGCTTGTCCTAGAGGCATACAAGTTACTAAAGCAATAGAAGACGTTAAAAGAGAGACCCTAACAATTAATTGATAGAAGATACACTAAAAGATTTTAAAAAAAAAGTTTCAAAATTAGGTTACAAAATAGAATCAATATATTTTGAATTCACTGACTTAGATAAAATATACTCTTTGAGCGATTGCAACAAAATTGAAAAAATAGATAAGGAAAAATATTTAAAATTTAAAATGTCAACTGATGATTTATTCAAAATTGTAAATGCTGAAATTCATCCTGAAGATCTAATGTTTGATAAAAAAATAAAAATTTCTGGTGATATAAGTATCATTTCTTAAAAAAGAAAAGACGGCTTATGCCGTCTTTTCAAATCAACTAAAAGAACTTTTAATTTAAAGCGTCTTTTAATCCTTTTGCAGCTTTAAAAGCTGGGGCATTCTTCGCAGCAATTTGGATTGTTTCTCCTGTTGCTGGATTTCTACCTTGTCTTGCAGCCCTGTATCTGGATTCAAATGTACCAAAACCAGCAACACTTACTTTTTTGCCGTCTTTCATACCACCTGTAACTCCATCAAACACGGCTTCTACTGCTTTTTTAGCGTCTGCTTGTGACAACCCTACTGCAGCTGCAACAGCGCCTGCTAAATCATCTTTATTCATTAGAATCCGCTTTCTTTATTGAGTTTTTTTTAAAACTCCTTATAAACATTATAGTTTTTTATACGAATTTGTCTTAAAACCCTAAATTTATTGACTTTTTTTTACAAAACACTGATTTTATTGAGTTTTTATGCTATCAATACAATTTAACTAAAAAACCCTTATTTTATTGGGTTTTTAGATCTTTTAGTTCAGAAACTTTATTTTTTACAGATTCAGCAGCTGATTTAAGATTTTTTAATTCCTCAGAATCTAATTTAAATTCAACAATTTCAGTAACTCCATCTCTGCCGAGCTTTGTTGGAACCCCAAGATAAACATCGTTAATTCCATATTGCCCTTCTACCCAAGAGCAAGCCGGTAAAATTTCATTGGAATCTGAAATAATAGACTTGACCATTGTTGCGGCTGCTGAGGAAGGAGCAAAATAAGCACTGCCCGTTTTTAACAAACCAACAATCTCTGCACCTCCATCAGATGTTCTTTTAACAAGCTCGTTAATTTCTTCATATGAAAGAAATTCAGACAAAGGTTTGCCATTTACTGTACATTGAGATGGAGCGGGAACCATAGTTTCACCATGACTGCCTAATGTCCATGCATTTATATCTTTCATATTTACATTTAGTTTTTCTGAGATAAAGTAAGCAAATCTAGAGGAATCAAGAACGCCTGCTTGACCAATCACTCTACCTTTAGGCAATCCAGATACATCTGCGACTAATGTTGTCATTTGGTCTAAAGGATTTGTAACAACAATAATTATTGGGTTGTTTGAATGATTCATAATATTTTTTGTTACATCAGTAACAATATTTGCATTCACTTCAAGTAAATCCATGCGTGACATTCCTGGTTTTCTAGGTAAACCTGCTGTAATAACAACTACATCACTATCATTAGTATCTTCGTAATTATTTGTACCAATAATTTTTGATGAAAATTTTTCTACATATCTTGATTGATTCATATCTAGTGCAAGGCCTTGAGGAAGGCCTTCAACTATATCTGTCATCACAACGGCATCAGCAATGTCAAATTCTGCAACTCTCAGAGCTGTCATTGATCCGTATTTTCCTGATCCAACTACTGTAACTTTTGTCATAACTTAAAAACTTTCTATATTTTCAATTAAAGAGCTAGCAAATTGTGAAGAAGATAGTGTTGTTGCATCGGACCTACCTCTTGCAAGATCGTATGTAACATTACCTTCACTTATTGATTTTTCCATTGCTTTAATAACCAAATCTGCTGCTTCATTCCAGCCCATATACCTAAACATCATTTCGCCTGAAAGAATCAAAGAGCCAGGATTAGCTTTGTCTTGTCCTGTATATTTTGGTGCAGTTCCATGAGTTGCTTCGAACACAGATTTGCCATTTTCATAATTTATATTTCCACCTGGACTAATTCCAATTCCTCCAATCTGAGCTGCCAATGCATCAGACGCGTAATCTCCGTTAAGATTTGTTGTAGCGATAACATCGAATTCATGTGGCTTAATAAGTATTTGCTGCAAAAAAGCATCTGCTATTACATCTTGAACAAGAATCTTATCTCCTGGTTCACCTTTACAATCTTCCCAAGATATAGCAACATCTGAAAATTCATTTTTAACAAGTTCGTAACCCCAGCCTCTAAAAGCTCCTTCAGTGAATTTCATAATATTTCCTTTATGCACTATCGCTAAGTTTTTTTTGTCATTTTCAACTGCGTAATTCAATGCTGCTCTTATTAATCTTTCTGATGCTGTTTTAGAAATTGGCTTAATGCCAATACCGCTATCTTCTCTAATATGCCATCCGAATTCAGACTTTAAAAAATTATTTAACGTTTTAACTTCTTCTGAGTTCATTTCTAATTCCTTGCCTGAATATACATCCTCAGTATTTTCTCTAAATAAGGCAATATCTACATTGCCTGGGTTCTTGGTTGGTGTTTCAACTCCTTTAAACCACCTAAGAGGTCTTACACAAGCATATAAGTCTAATTTTTGCCTGATTGAGACATTTATAGATCTAATGCCTCCCCCAACAGGAGTAGTAAGGGGGCCTTTAATTCCAATTCCAAATTTATCAAACATTTCAATAGTTTTTTCAGGTAACCATTCGTTTTCAGTGTCATATGCTTTTTGACCAGCCAAAACTTCCATCCATTCGATTTTTCTCTGGTTGTTGTAGGCGTTTTCAACAGCTGAATCAAATACTTTCTGTGATGCAGGCCATATGTCAATTCCTATTCCATCGCCTTCGATAAATGGAATTACGGGATTGTCGGTATCAAAAGATTTTCTAGTATCAGATATTGCTGCAGATAACTCTTCTCTATTTAAATTCTCTTTCAAATCAATTCCTTTATTGCTTGTCCAATCTTGGTAGGATTGTTTACAACATTGACTCCAGCATTAGTAAGTGCTTCAATTTTAGCAGAGGCAGTACCCATATTTCCAGAAACAATAGCTCCGGCATGTCCCATTTTTTTTCCAGGAGGTGCGGTAACACCAGCGATATAAGAAACCACTGGTTTACTAACAAACTTACTTATATACTGAGCTGCTTCTTCTTCAGCGCTTCCGCCTATTTCTCCAATCATAACAATTGCTTGAGTTTGTTCATCTTTCTCAAATGCTTCTAGGACGTCAATAAAAGACATACCCGGAACAGGGTCACCACCAATACCAATACATGTAGACTGTCCAATTTGTAGTCTTGTTAACTCATGTACTGCTTGATATGTTAAAGTACCAGATCTTGAAACAACTCCTACATTTCCTTCTTTGGTAATTTCATGTGGCATTATGCCAACATTAGATTTTCCTGGGGAGATAAGTCCTGGACAATTAGGTCCTAAAAGTTTTACAGTGGTATTTCTCTTAAGCAGGTCATACATTCGTGCTTCGTCTTTTGCAGGAATACCTTCAGTTATACAAACAATCAAATCACAACCAGCTTCACCAGCTTCTAGGACTGCCTCCATTGCAAATGCAGGTGGCACAAAAGTCATAGCTGTATTTGCTCCAGTTTCTTTTACAGCATCAATAACAGTATTAAAAATTGGAATGCCTTCAACTTCCTCACCACCTTTTCCAGGTCTTGTTCCTGCAACAACCTTTGTTCCATAATCCCTATTTCGCAATGCATGAAATTTACCTTCTCTGCCCGTTAAGCCTTGAACAACTACTTTTGTATGTTCATCAATAAATACTGCCATTACTTACTACCTTTAACAGCAGCTTTTGCTGCATCATCCATAGACTCTGAAATAATTATTTTTTCATTTAAATTCTTAGATAAAATTTCTAATCCCTCTTTTGAATTTGTACCATCTAATCTAACTACTAAAGGCCATTTGAGTTCTTTGCCATTTGTTGCCTCAACAATTCCCTCAGCTACTAAATCGCATCTTGTAATACCACCAAAAATATTAATTAAAACACTTGTAACTTCTTTTTCAGATTCTAAAACTTCTAAGGCCGCTGTAACAGTCTCTGCTTTAGCACCTCCACCTATATCACAAAAATTAGCTGCTTTTCCTCCATGCTCTGCCACAACATCTAAAGTTGACATAACAAGTCCTGCACCGTTACCAATAATTCCTACACTGCCATCTAGTTTGATAAAATTTAAACCTTTGCTCTTAGCAAATTTTTCTGATTCTGGAATAGGAATCTCCTCTTCATATTTTATAAATTCTTCGTGCCTATAAATTGCGTTCATATCAAGTGAGACTTTAGAATCTAGTGCAGTAACACCTTGTTTTGTAATTGCTAGAGGGTTTACTTCTACAAGGTCACAATCTCCTTCAGTAAATAGTGTGTAAAGTTTATAAATTATTTCATGCAACTCATCGATATAATCTAGGTTTAACTTTGCATCTTTTATTGCTTGATTGATCATATTGCTATCCAAACCCAAAGAAGGAGATATATGTATTTTTATTAAATCTTCTGGGCTGTTTTCAGCAACTTCCTCTATATCCATTCCGCCTTTGGAACTCAACATCATTAAATATTTTTTTTCTGATCTATCAAGAGTAAATGAAATATAATACTCGCTTAAAATTTCAGATGCCTCCTCAATTAATAAGCTTTGAACTTTATGACCTTTTATATCCATCCCTAAAATAGAGTTGATATGTTCTTCTAGTTCTTGCTTATTTTTTGCAAGTTTAATTCCACCTGCTTTACCCCTACCACCAACCTGTACCTGTGCTTTTACAACCAAAGGAAAATTCAAATCATGATTTTCAGTTAAATCAGACATTGAATTTATATAAATTGATTTAGGTGTATTAATAGAATATTTCTTGTATAAATCTTTGCCTTGATATTCAAATAAGTTCATAATGTTACAACAAGAATATAGATTACAAATAAAATAAAATTATGCTTCATGTTTTATTGAAATTTTATGGGTGCCCATTCCACATCTAAATACTTTACTCCAATATCGTCATTAAATTGAACTGTTATTTCATTACCCTGAACTTCTAAAACAAGTCCTTCTCCATATTTTTCATGAATAATTTTTTGACCAGTACCCACATCAATATGAGTAGAATCTTCTTGCTTGGAGTCAAGCGAAAAATCAACTGTATCAAAGTGACTAGAGCCTTCTTCAAGAAAACGGCTTGGCAAATTATAAACTGTGCCACCCCAAAGTGTTCTTGACCAAGCATGAGTTAAATAAAGTTTTTCTTCAGCTCTTGTTATCCCAACATAGCAAAGTCTTCTCTCCTCCTCAATTTCAGAATTATCACCTTGAGTGCTTCTTTCATGTGGAAATAGATTTTCTTCCATTCCCGTCATAAAAACATAAGGAAATTCCAAACCTTTTGCATTGTGTAATGTCATCAACAAAACCCTATCGGCATCCTCTAAATTATCCGTTTCAGAAAAAAGGGCAATTGATTCCAAATAATCTCTAAGAATTCCGTAAGGCTCATCAATTTCCTCTTCGTATAAATTCTCAAAATTAAATGCAGAATTTAAAAGTTCTTCTATATTTTCGATGCGCATTTGTGACTCGAGAGTTCCTTCTTTAATTAAACTCATTTTATATCCCGTAAGTTCAAGCACTTTTTGAATTGTTTTTGATGGACCTTGAAGTGAGTATGACTTCAACTCTGACACTAAATCTTTAAATTCAGACAAACTTGCTTTAATCCTTGGTGAAATATTTTTTATTTCGTCTATGGATTCCAAAGCATCAAAAATAGATTTTCCTGTTTCATTTAAATGTAGTCTAATTTTTTTTACAGTGGATTCCCCTATTCCTCTTCTTGGAACATTTACAATTCTCTCAAAAGCCACTATGTCGCTTTCATTAACTAAAAATTGCAAGTAAGAAACTATATCTTTAATCTCTCTTCTGTCATAAAATCTGACACTTCCTATGACTTTATAATTAATATTTAACATTCTTAGCTCTTCTTCAAATAGACGGGATTGGCTATTGGTTCTATAAAAAATTGCAATCTCGTTATCTTTAGTTGAATCTATTAAACTTTTGACTTCTTCGGCTACCCACCTTGCTTCATCTTTTTCAGATCTGAATCTTAAAGATGAAATATCTAGACCATCCTCATTATCAGTCCACAAATTTTTTTCAATTTTTCTAGGATTATTAGAAATAACAGTGTTAGCTAAATTTAAAATCTTTTTAGAAGATCTGTAATTTTTATCGAGTTGAATAACTGTTGCGTTACTAAAATCTTTCTCAAATTCGATAATATTTCTTATATCTGCCCCCCTAAATGCATAGATACTTTGATCAGAATCCCCAACTACACAAACATTTTTGTTATTTGAACCAAGAAGCTCTACTAATTTATATTGAACGAAATTTGTATCTTGATATTCGTCAACCATAATGAATTGAAATTTATTAGACCAAAACCTCAAAATGCTTTCATTTGTCTGTAAAAGTTCCACAGTTTTAATTAGAAGATCATCAAAATCCATTGAGTTAGCAACTATTAATTTCTTTTCATAGCTTGAAAAAATTTCGGCAACTTTTACATCAAAAAAAGATTCTGCATTTTCTAGAGCCTCTCCAGGACTTATCATGCTGTTTTTTAGATTAGATATATGAGCCTGAAATCTCTTTGGTGAATATTGTTTTAAATCAACATTATTTTCAGACATACAATTTCTAATAACTTTATTTGAATCAGATTGATCATAAATAGTAAAGTTACTTTTATAACCTATTTTATCTCCATGAATTCTCAAAATTTTTACACACAAACTATGGAAAGTTGATATCCATTTTGGTGATATTTTTAAATTAAGAAGGTCACTTATTCTAGATTTCATTTCTTCTGCTGCTTTATTTGTAAATGTGATCGCCAAAATTTGTTCAACATCAACATTGTGGTGTTTAACTAAATGAGCATATCTATGAGTTAATACTCTTGTTTTACCAGAACCTGCTCCAGCCATTATCAACACAGGTCCGTCAATTGTTTCTATAGCTTTAATCTGGCTTGGGTTTAAAAGTTTTTTCCAGTCTTCCGGTAATTTAGAATTTGATGACATTAAGATTTTGGCTTTTCTACTTTAATACGCATTGCTCAATTTATACCTAAAGCATTTTCTACTTCTGATATTGTTAATTGGGCAGACTTTCTAGCCAATTCTAAATTATTTCTAATTATTTCATCTACTTCTTTATCTCCGAGATTATTAAATTTGTCATTTATTGGTTCTAAATATGAAATTACTGTCTCAGCAACTTCAACTTTAAATTCACCATATTGATAATCATTGAACTTTTCTTCAGTTTTTTTAATTTCAAGATTTTTTATAGAAGAATATATCTCTATCAAATTACTGATACCCGGTTTAGATTTTACATCATAAGATATTGAATTACTTGAATCAGTTACTGAGGATTTGAATTTTTTAATAATTACATCTTTTGAATCATTGAAATAAATAGTTCCATTAATATCATCTGAACTTTTTGACATTTTATTTTCAGGATGTCGCAAAGACATTAATCGAGTACCGTATTTTCCACTTGTTTTTTCAGGTATTGGAAATATTTCACCATAGTTATTATTAAATCTTTCAGCTATGTTTCTTGTTAATTCTAAATGTTGAGTTTGGTCATCACCTACCGGAACCTCGTTAGCTTTGTGAATTAAAATATCGGCTGCCATGAGTATTGGGTAAGTTAAAAGACCAGAGTGCGTTCCAAATGATGAAGCTTTTTCTTTAAACTGTGTCATTCGCTGTAATTCTCCAACTTGACAAAAATTTGATAATATCCATGAAAGATAAGCATGTTCTTTGAGAGTACTTTGAACATAAATTACTGAATTTTCAAGATTTATTCCAGAGGCTAATAAGACTTTTAAAGTATCTTTGATACTACTTTTTAAGTCGGATTTATTCGGCATTGCTGTCAATGAATGTAAATCAACAATACAAAAATAATTTTTTGAATCTTCATTTGATAATTTTGCCCAATTGTTTATTGCACCCAAAAGATTGCCTAAATGTACTAATCCACTTGGTTGAATTCCGGAAAAAACTGTATTCATATCTGCTATTCTAATAAACTAAATTAAATTGGAGAGTTTTTATCAAACCTGAATATTCAATGTCTGCGTATGCTGGCTTAAGAAACATTATCTTAATTGGTACTCTTTTTGGGTTTCATGGACTATTAAATCGAAGTCTTCTAATTGATGGTGTTAATGAAATGTATATTGTGACACTACGAATTTCAATAGTTACTCTTTTCATAAGCCTCTATTGCATGAAAGAATTTTTGTCTAACATCAAGTTAGAATTTTTTCTTAAAGGAAGTCTGTCAGGAATTCTAGCTATATTTATACCTGGTTGGGCTTTTATTTATGCATTGAAATACATATCATCAGGTTTGCAAAGCATCTTCATTTCAACCATTCCATTATTTACAGTTTTCTGGGTTCTTCTTTTTTACAAAGATGAAAAAATTACTCGATTAAAAATTATTTCAGTAATTTTGGGTTTCTTTGGCCTAGTTATTTTATTTCTTTCAGGTTCAACAGGATTGTTGAATGAAGGAAATTTAATTATTGGTGGTCTTTTTGCTCTTCTAGGTGTGCAAGGATTAGCACTAAGCAATATTACAAACAAAAAACATCTTCAGTACATTCCTTCGAAAGCATACCTTTTAACTCAATGGATAGTTGGTTCTGTTTTATCACTTATTTTATTTTTTTTGCTGGATGGAAAATTTGAACCTATTACAATTTTCGAAACATCAAAACTTTTAGGTTTAGTATTTATTGATATATTTAATTATTCTTTATTTTTATATACTATTAAAAGACTTTCAGCAACCTTTACAACTCTTGTTGATTATGTAGTACCAATTGTTGGAATATTAGTAGGATATATTTTCTTAAATGAAATTGTTGATGGTGTCTTTTTTGTTACTTTGATTTTGATTTTTATATCACTTTATTTAGCTGTAAAAGATGAGACAAGAAATTTATTTAAGACTTAAATCGCATAAATTTCTAACCATTTTCGCCGTAGCGCCCCATAAGATTTCGTTATCTAACATATAGATCCAATCATCATCATACGCACCCCTAAATGACCAGTTATTTTTATCAAGTAGCTTTTCTATTGGTTCATAAAATATTTTTTGAACTTCATCTTTATTAAAATTTAATTGTTTTTCATTTAAACTAAACACCACTGGATAAACATTAAATTTGTACTCTACTGTATCAATAGGATCAAGACTGCCTTTAACAGTACAAATAGAGTTAACTGTTTTCTTTGGTATTAATAATTCTTCATGCGCCTCCCTCTTTGCTGTACTGTGAATACCCTTATCGCTATCTTCTTTTTTTCCGCCAGGAAAAGCTATATGTCCTTTGTGAGTAGGCATATTTTCAGATCTCTTAATGAATAATATTTCTTTATTTTTATAAATTAATATAGCTACTGCAGCATACTCATCGGGACCTTTCGGTTCCATCCTGCCTTCAAATCTTTTAAATTTTAATTGATGTATCAATTATTTCTTTTTGCTACAAGTTCAACTTTTATACCAATAGGATTTAAGACTTCCCAAGCATTAAATTTCGTTGGTGCATCAAAACCAAACCAAGTCGTGTCGATTTCAGTAATCCCAGAAATAAATATTTGATTCCCATCAAGATATGCTGATATAGAAAAAGGAGTATCTAATTCAATTTCTCTGATGGTTAGTTTACCAACAATCGTATCTTCGACTTTTGAATCAAAATCTTTATTTGGTAATACTAATTCATCAATAGTAAATATTGCTTCTGGAAAAAGTGCAGATTGCAACCATTGATTATTCATTGCCTGGTCCCTGATTACATTGTTGCTTTTCAAAGTGGAGATATCAGCTTTTATTTTAAGGTCTTTAACATATAGACACGAATCTGCTTGATCACATTCTGAAAGAGTTAATGTAAAACTTCCTATTATTTCACGTGTTGTTCCTTCAACAATATCCAAACCAGAATTTAAAAATTGTTTAGGTGCAAGATATCCAACTACACTTTTTTCTTTTTGTACTATAAATTCAACATTCTCAAAAGACTCTAATTGTACAATTTCTAAAGTTGAAGATGTTGTTGAAGTCTCCTCATTTGATGTTGTAGATTCTGTAATTGTTGATTCTGAATTTATTGGTTCTTCAATCACTTCGTTTTGTGCACAAAAAATAAAGACTAAAAATAAAGATATGTAAATTTTTCTCATTCAAATATTCTAACAATCAATTTATTTTTACTTAACTTGTATTCTTAACGAATGCTTAGAAAACCCAGACAACTTTTTCAAGTTATTTTTGGAACTTCACTTATAGGTGTTGGTATTTCTCTAAATTATCTCGCAAATTTAGGCTTAGGTCCTTGGGGTGTATTTCATGATGGATTATCCAAAACAGTAGGAATTACCTATGGAAGAACAATAATAATAACTGGAGTTGCTGTTATGTTGTTGTGGATACCTTTGAAGCAAAAACCAGGATTGGGAACGTTGATTGATATCTTCTTAGTCGGATTAGTTGCAGACACAATTATTTTGTACTTTGAATTTTCAGAAAATATCTTCTTGAGTTTAATACTCGTTTTATTGGGAATTATATCTATTGGAACTGGTACAGCAATTTATGTAGGAGCAGATTTAGGAGTCGGTCCTAGAGATGGAATAATGGTAGGGCTTGAAACTTTAGGAATAAAAATCGGTACTGCAAGGAATTTGATTGAATTAATTGCATTTTTAACTGGATGGCTTTTGGGTGGACTTGTTGGATATGTAACTATTCTATTTGTAATTGGAATAGGACCAGTAGTGCAATTCGTTCTTCCATACGTTGATATGAGAGAATCCATTTAAGGTAAAATTTAAATACTAACTGTCTTTTTTTTCTTAGAATGAGAATATGGATTCTGAAATAAATATAAAAATCATCTTAAAAACTTTAATTTTATTTCCTTTATTTATGATTTTTATAATGTTTCCATTGTGTGTTTTTATTGTGTTAACTGCATTCATTCCTAAAGGTAGGGTTCTGGCAACAAAGCTTTATGAATTCTTTGGTTGGATAGGGATTGTGCTTGTGGGCATAAAATTAGAAGTTATAGGATTGGAAAAAATAAACACTGAAAAAAGTTATGTGGTTATCGGAAATCACCCATCAACTCTGGATATCTTTACACATATTACAGCACTTCCTATTTCAATTAGATTTCTTACAAAAACAGAATTATTTAGAATACCAATTTTTGGAAGAGTATTAAAAACACTTGGCCTACCTAGAATTGATAGGAAAAATGCAAAAGCAAATTTTGAAAAAATTAATGAATCAATAAATGAGGTTATAAAATTAGGTAATTCAATAATGATCTTTCCAGAAGGAAAAAGAAGCAACCAAAAAGAACTTTTACCATTTAAAAAAGGAGCCGCTTACATTGCCAAAGATTTTAATCTTCCAATAATCCCGGTCGTTTCTCATAATGCGCATAACTTGATGACTAAGGGAAAAGTATGGCTAAAAAGCGGAGAGGTAAAAATTGAAATATTGGATCCAATCTATAATGTAAATGATTACGATGTTGATAAATTGACTTCAAAATTGGAATCTTTAATAGGAAGTAAATTATATGCGTAAAAACTCTTCTGCATATGTATTTAATGATTTAATTACTTCCTGGTTGTCTAAAATACTTTTCTCATTTTGATGATCTGAATTTGTTATTAAATGAAATTTTTCAAAAACTAATAAATTGTAATTTGATAACTGCATACTTAAAATTTCGAAAGCTTTTTGGGCATTACCTCCTGCACCTTTTACAGTTGTCACAACTGCAACTTTCTTTTCCCTAAATAAATAACTATATCGGTTATCATCATAAGCAAGCGATAGCCAATCAAGAGTGTTTTTGAGGTGCGCTAGAAATCCACCATTGTAAACAGGACTAAAAATGATAATCTTGTCTGCTAATTCCAAAGATTTTCTCATCTCAAGAATCTTTTCAGGAACAACCTCATGATCATCAAGTAGAAATGGGATATCTGAATATAAATTGTCAAAAAGAATACTCTCTAACCCTTTTGTTTCAAGGTAATTACTAAGGTGTTTTGCTAATTGATTATTGTAAGAATTAGGGCTTGTTCCCGCACTTAAAATGAAAATTTTTGACATGTAATAAGTATGTAATTATGTTTGTTATATGAATAGTGAAAATATAAGTTTATTTTCTAAACTAGATATACGAGTCGGAGAAATTACAAAAGCAGAAATATTTGAAGAAGCAATTAAACCTGCCTATATTCTCACTATTGACTTTGGCGAAAAAATTGGCTTAAAAAAAACAAGTGCGCAAATTACAAATTATGAGCTAGAAACTCTTCAAAATAAAAAATGCATAGCTGTTATTAATTTAGGTGAAAAACAGATTGGTCCAATAATGAGTCAATGTTTAGTGCTTGGTTCAATATCAAATAACGGGGATGTGCTTCTGTTGTCACCTGAAGATCAAGCTGAGTTAGGCGACAAAATATCTTAAACTAAATATTTTCTAAAATAACTTGGATTAAAAGTACCAACTCTTCTGGCAATTTTTTCTCCTTTATTATTAATCAAAACATATGTTGGAGTATTAAATAATCTGTATTCATTAATAAATGGATGTTCTTTTTGTTTACTTGCATTTATTGATACAAAAAATACTTCCGGATTTTCTTTTTTAAATTCATCAACTATGAATTTTGAAGCAGTGCAACCCAGTCAGTAGTCTGAATAAAATTCGATGATTGAATTTTCATAGTCTGTGTATGAATAAGATGAGTCAATCATTTTACGATTTGAAGTATAAGAAACTAAAAAATAAAAAATTCCAAGGACAAAAAAACTTAGAAAATATAAGACAGCTGAAGGCTCGAATGCAAAAAAGAAAATTGCTAATCCGATAACCCAACCTAATGGTAAATAAATTAAGCTATAACGATTAAGTATCTTTAGAAATTTTCTTTTCATAAGTCCCTTATCAAACCTTATAATATACTTGAATATGGATTTCGTTATTGAATTAAAAAAAAGGGGTCATAGAATCACTAAACCAAGAGAAGTGATTTGTAGCATTTTAGAAACCTCAGGACACGAACATTTTACTGTTGAAAAACTTCATAATTTAGCTTCAAGAAAAGATCGAAATATAGACTTGGCTACCGTATATAGGACGCTTGAATTGCTTGAAGAAGTAAACATTGTTGAACACTCTCACCAGGTTCATGGTTCAGGAATATATTACTTAAAAAGTGAGTATGATAATAGTCACATTATTTGTGAATCATGTAAATCAATTTATGATTTGAAGGAGGAAACTAAGAAGACAATTAACGAAATATTAATTAAAGATAGTCACTTTGATTCTATAAATCATCACTTCATATATTCAGGTGTCTGTAAAAAGTGTAAATAAATATATTATTGCAAATTATTTGCATTAACATATTTCTATATGGAAACAACTCATTCTCACCATCTAGAACTCCACAGTGAGTCTGTTCTCAGCAATATTAAACCCGAGATCAAAATTGCAGCAACATTTGTAATTGTTATATCTATTGCCTTTTTAAGCCTTGAGAAAAATATTGCAATAATTGTACAAACATTAGTTGTATTAATGTTGATATATTTATCGAAAATAAAAATATCTACATACTTTAAGAGACTTTCAATTGATATACCCTTTATATTGTTTGCCTTGTTTCTTCCTTTTTTAAGTAAGGGAGACAGCACTGTTATGTTTGAATTTTTCTCATTACCTATTTACGAAACTGGTTTTAATGAAATGGTTTCAATATTGATAAAAATTACACTCTGTGTTTCATCAGCTATTGTTCTTACTGCTACTACATCAAATATCGAGATTATTTATGGTTTACAAAAGTTAAAAATTTCACCATTGTTGATTTCAATATTGTCCTTTGCAATTAGATACATCGATGTTTTTATTGATGAATTTAAAAGAGTCAAAGTTGCTATGAAATCAAGAGGTTATGATCAAAAAGGACTTCGAGGATTAAAGCCTATCGCCTACGCTTCTGGTGCATTATTAATAAGAGGGTATGAAAGGGGCGAGAGAGTTTATAACTCGATGATATCAAGAGGGTTCAATGGTTCCATTGAACTCAAAGAAAGAGAATTTAAAAAATCAAATCTTTTACATTATCTGGCATTTATTTCAATTACAACAACTATCCTTGAAAGATTTATCTTATGAGCAATAGCTATCTAACTGTTAATGATTTGAATTTTGAGTATCCAGATGGATTTAAAGCACTGCATAATATTAATTTTCAAATTAAGAAAAATGAAAGAATTGCAGTTCTTGGTCCAAATGGTGCTGGAAAAACAACTCTTATCCTGCATTTAAATGGAATTCTTGGAAATCTTAATGGAAAACTAAAAATTAATGAATTTTTATACACTGAAGAAAATATTGATACAATTCGCAAAACTGTAGGATTAGTTTTCCAGGATCCAGATGATCAATTATTTATGCCTACAGTTTTAGAAGATGTTATGTTTGGACCCAAGAACTTTGGATTTTCAAATAAAGATGCAGAAAATAATGCATTGAATGCCTTAGAAAAAGTAAAAATGGATGACTTTATAGATAAACCACCACATCATTTAAGTTTTGGTCAAAAAAGAAAGGTTGCTATTGCAAGCGTTTTAGCATCAGAACCTGAACTTCTTGTTTTAGATGAGCCTAGTTCTAATCTTGATCCAGCGTCTCGCAGAGAATTAATCGAAATTCTTAAAAGTTTAGAAATTACTCTTATTTTAGTTACTCATGATTTACCAATGGCACTAGAGATTTGTGACAGAAGTATCATCTTAAATAATGGAGAAATTACTACTGATATGAAAACTTATGAGATTCTTAAAGATAAAACGATAATGAAAGAAAATCGACTTGAATTACCTTATGGATTTGCCTTGCATCACTTAGATGAATGAAACTCCAAAGATTTAATATAGTCTACGATATTTTCAAGTGCTTCATAAGCTTCTTTGATTGGAAAAAATTGCCAGGCATGCCATACTCCATCCCAAGTTTGTAGTTGAACATTAGTATTCTTATCTTTTAATTTTTTAACGAATTCTATAGCGTCATTGTAAAGAAGTTCATCCCTACATACCTGAATAAGTACATCCGGAAAATTATCGACATCAGCATATACAGGAGATAATATAGGATTTTTTGTTCCATATTCACCGGCATAATATTCTCCTACTTCAAACATCCCCTCAATAATTATTGTTACATCACTGTTTTTAAAAAACTTTTTATCCTCAAAATTATCGGATAGATCAAGCCAAGGAGATAAAAGTATGAGATTGTCTGGTTTTACAAAATACTCTTTATCAACTACTAAACCTGTTGCAAGTCCTCCACCTGCAGATTCGCCTATCCAAATACTTTGATCATCCGGATGAAGGGTTCTTATAAAATCTACTGCAAGCTTTGCGTCTTCATGTGCAGCTGGAAAATTATACTCAGGACTCAGCCTATATTCAAAAAAATAAACAATTAGATTTGAATCATTTGATATTTGTGAAATAAGATTTTTATGAGAGGTGATACTTCCAGCAAAATATCCTCCTCCATGAAAATAAATTCCATATTTATCTTTACTTGAATTTGGTGGTGTAAATTTGTAAATTTTAACTGGTCCATCTTTAATTTCTTCGAGTACAACATTGGAATTATAATCATGTAACTTTTCACCTGAATTATTTAAATTTGCTCTTGAGTCAAGTGCATAATCTAAACGATCTTCAAAAGTAGGATTTTTTTTTGTGACGTCAAGCCTTAATCGGTCTTTAATTTTCCTGAGCTTTAAAATTTTTAAATACAAGGGTGTTCTCATAAATATTGGAAGATTTGGGATAATTTCAATAGTAAATTTTTCTAAAAGTTTAGCTAAAATTGATATCACACTTTAATTATACACCTTTGGTTCAAAACAAAAAAAATATATAATGGGTTGATGTCAAATCAACTTGGAACAATAGCAATACTAGGATCTGGTGAGACTAGTCCTAATTTAGTTGCTGTACATAGAAAGCTTTTAGAAAAACTACCTAAGCCAACAAAAGCATATATGCTAGATTCACCATTCGGTTTCCAAGAAAATGCTGACCAACTTGTAGAAAAGATTCAAGATTTTTATGATAAAAGTTTAAACATAAAAATTGAATTAGCATCATACAGAAACTTAGAAGAGTTGGATACAAAATCATTCTTTAAAACAATATCTTTATTAGAAAAAGCAGATTTTATATTTGCTGGTCCTGGTAGTCCAAGTTACGCAAGTAAGCTGTGGGTCAATAATGAAATTAAAGAAACATTATCTAATCATATTAATAAAGGTGGGAATGCGCTCTTTGCAAGTGCTGCAGCAACAACATTGGGAGAAAACACTTTACCTGTTTATGAAATATATAAGGTTGGCATAGATCCATACTGGGAAGAAGGACTTAATTTACTTAGCTTGTACGGACTGTCATGTACTGTAGTTCCTCACTTTAATAATAAAGAAGGAGGAAATCACGATACTAGTTTTAGTTATGTAGGAAAAAATAGGGTAAATAAATTAATGGAGATTAAGTTCTCTAATCTTCTTGGTATTGATGAACATACAGCATTAATAATTTCAGGAAAAGAAAATACCTTTGAAGTTTACGGACTTGGTCAAGTAACAGTTATTAATAAAAATGAAACTATAGAATTTAAATCGGGAAAAACTTATGATTTAATTACTTTACAGAATCATCTAAGTAAAAACTATGAAGAGAAACCATCTGAAAAAAAACAAGAAAATACAAAAGACATATTTAATGATACTTTGAAAAAAATTGCAAATCTTGAAATACAGATTGAGGAAAACGAAAGAAATAGCAAAATATTCAATGAACTAATTACTCAATTAGTTGATTTAAGATTGAAACTTAGAAATGAAAAAAATTATGAAATGTCTGACATAATAAGAGATATTCTTGAATCATCTAATATTCAAATTGAAGACTCAACAGACAAGATCGAGTGGAAAATTAAAGATTAGCTTTTGGGTAGTGACCTAAGATAATGAATTCCTTTGAAACCTCTTTTATTCCCTCTAAAAGTTGAGTTTGAATGTTTAAATTATTTAATTCATAATCAATATAAAACTTATACTCCCAAGGTCTCCCTAATATTGGTCTTGATTCGAGTTTAGTTAAGTTAATATTTAGATCACTAAAGATGTTAAGCGCTTTAAGTAATGAGCCTGGTTTGTCATCTGAAATAAGAACAGATGAAAACTTATTATTTTCTTTCTTTGATTCTATTTTTTCATTACCAATTAATAAAAATCTAGTGAAGTTTTCTTCATGGTTTGAAATGTTTTCTTTAAGAATTTTAAATCGTTTGTCATTTTTAAAATGTTCCCCCGCAATAGCGGCCGTATTAGTATCTTTTGTTTCTAATATCTCAAAAACGCTTCCTGCGGTGTCAAAAACTGGGGTTATTCGTAATTTTGAATCTTGTAAAAATTTACTACATTGTTGTAATGCCTGTGGATGCGAAATTACGTGAGTTATATCATCAAACTTTGAACCTGAAAGACCAATTAGGGTATGATTAATCTTTTTAATAAATTCTCCAAATATCTCTAACCCACTTTCAATTAATTCTTCATATGCTTCATTAACAGTACCTGCAATTGAATTTTCAACTGGTAGAAGACCTTGACACTTTTCACGGCTAACTATATTTATTAATTCTGTAAAACTTTTACACGCCACAAATATATATTCTGAAAATTCTTTTTTCAATAACTCCTCTGAATAGGAACCTTCTGAGCCTTGGTACGCAATCGTTAAATTAGTTGTCATTTATATAATCCAATGCTTGAAAATAACCTTCTATTCCCTCACCAATTATTGAAATCTCACAAAATTCTGAAATTAAGTTATATTTTCTAAAATTTTCGCGTTCTTGAATATTTGAAATGTGAACTTCAATCACTTTACTTTGTCTACTTAATGAATTTATTGCATCTCTTAAAGCGATACTTGTGTGGGTAAAAGCACCTGGATTGATTATCATCCAAGAGTTAGGTGAATCATGAATTGATTGAATATAATCAACTAATTCACCTTCAATATTTGATTGAAAATTTTCAATTTCCATATTTAATTCTTCTGCTTTTTCAAGAAGTAGCCCTGAAAGAGTTTGAAAATTAGTTGTACCATATTTCTCTACTTCTCTAATTCCAAGAAAATTTAGATTTGGACCATTAATAATATATATTTTTTTAATTCTGAATCACCTCAATTACTTCATTAAATGTCAAGTTAATTACTTTTGGATTACCTATTTCATACAGCAAAACTATATCCACATTTTCTTCACTACTTTTTTTGTCATGTTTTAATATTTCGATTAATTTTTTAGAATTAGATAAAAAATTATACTTATAATTGTATTCAATTTTGTTTAGGTAGTTTAAATAAGAATTAATAATATCTTTTGGTAAACCTAACTGTTCTTTTGAAATTAATAATTCATAGTAAATACCCATTGCGACTGCTTGTCCATGAGTTACTTCATAATTTGAATCTTTCTCAATTATATGACCTACCGTATGTCCAAAATTTAATAATTTCCTTTTATTTCCCTCTAAAAAATCTTCATTAACAATATTCATTTTTACATTGATACCCTGTTTTATTGTTTCAAAATCCACATTGAAACCAGCTTGCGTAATCATTGAATTGAATATTTTTTCGTTTGCTATCATTCCATGTTTAATTAATTCAATAAGTCCGTCTTTATAATTATCTATATGTAAGGTATCTAATAATTCATAACATATGATTACTCTCTCTGGGAGTGTAAATGTACCAATTTGGTTCTTACCATATGAATTATTAAAACCATTCTTTCCTCCATGCGATGCATCTACCATTGATAAAAGTGTTGAAGGAACAAAAGAAAATGATATTCCTCTTTTAAATGTGCTTGATGCAAATGCACACACATCTAATAAAACTCCTCCACCAATAATTACAATTTCACTTGATCTGTTTAGATTTTGTTCAAAAAGTAAATCCCAAATTTTTTCTACTGAAGTTAAATTTTTCGTATCTTCATTGATGTCAAAATAAAAAACCCTTGCATTAACTTTTTCATCAATATTAATATCAGTTAAATTTGAATCGATAATAAAAAGAGTATCACTTTTGTAATTTGAATTTAAATACTCGATTAGACCAGAATTAGTTTCCAAATATATATTATTTGTCATTTTTTTCATCCAAAATATTGAGTATTGATTGCACAACATCATTTAAGCTAGATTTAGTAATTTTTGAATTCAAATTTTCATATCTTAATTTTCTATTATTAAATAAATTTTTAGCAAAATCGTACCCCTGCTTTGCCAACGGCCTATCTGAATTTTGAATTCTTGGCCACAATGTCTCAAATTCTTCTTCTATATATATACCTGTTTGATTATTTAATATAAATTTATAAATATTGTCATTTGTTAATGCACCAGCACCTAATGCGACGAGTTTGTATTCAGGTTCAATAAGAAAAAACTCTTTCTCTTCCAGCTCACGGAAGTAACCTTCACCATTTTTTTCAAAGATGTCTTTGATAGGACCATGCTTTTCTTCAATAGATGTATCTAAATCTAAGCAAGCAAGTTCAGTCTTTTCTATTATTTTTTTTAAGATGGTAGATTTACCTACGCCCATAAAACCAGCTAGGTAATAACATTTATTCATTTTCATATTTCATATTCCAATTTTTATTTGAAAGTGAAATATCATCAATCGTAAATTCTTGAAGTTTCACAACTCGGTCATGAATTTCTTGCTTAGAGTCTCCACCAGTCTTTTCTAATAATGCATTTAATAAATCAATTGAAAACACACTTTCGAATATTGGAACTGCTCTTGGTACAGCGCATGTATCAGATCTTTCATAATTTGTTTCTGTTTCTTCCTGTTCTGCAAGATTTACACTTTTAATTGGTGTCAAAGTTGTACTTATTGGTTTTAAATAACTCGTAACAACAATGGGCTCTCCGGTTGTCATTCCGCCTTCAAAACCACCAAGGTTATTAGTGATTCTCTCAACTTTTTTTTCATTTAGAATAATTTGATCTTGCACTTCTGTTCCAAATTTTTTTGAAGAATCAAATCCATTTCCAATTTCAACTGCCTTTACACTCTGTACTGACATCATTGATGAAGATATAGTTGCATCAAGTTTTCGATCATAATGTACATAGCTACCACAAGCAGGAGGAAAATTTAAAGCTATGCAAGTTATTGAGCCTCCTAGTGTATCTTTTTTCTTTCTTGCAGATTTTATTTCATCAATCATTAATTTACTTGTCTCTTCATCAGGACATGAAACTTCTGAATTATTAACGGAATTTCTCAAATCTTTTTCATTTATTAAACTTGATACATCAAGTTCTTGCTTTCCTATGGAAGAAACAAAACCAACTATAGAAATATTTAATTGTTCTAGGGTTTGGTGAGCTATAGCACCAACTGCACATCTTATTGCAGTTTCACGAGCACTGGCTCTCTCTAAAGCGATCCTTATGTCTTCGTGATTATATTTTAATGTACCAATAAGGTCAGCATGGCCTGGACGAGGCACAACAAAAGGTTCTATATCCTTATTTTTCCAATTATTCCAATCTTTGTTGATGATTTTTAAAGCAATTGGTCCGCCAGTACTTTTGTTATTCACCACTCCAGAGGAAATTAATACCTGATCTTTTTCAATATTCATTCTTCCTCCAGAACCAAGGCTTTTTTGCCTTCTAGATAAAAAACTATCGATGTATTCTTTTGTGATTGTAAAATTAGATGGAACACCCTCCAAAATTGCAGTAAGTTCTGGTCCATGACTTTCGCCAGCAGTAAGATATCTAATTCTCATTTTTTAGCCTTTCTGTAATGTTATGGTACACATCTTCAATGTTGATTTCTGAATCTGTCCAAATGTTAAATGAAGCAACTGCTTGTGTAATTAACATCTTTAATCCATCAACTTTTATAACTTCATCTGAAAATTTGCTTAAAAAGTTTTTATTGACGTTATAACCAAGATTAAAGAATACTTCTAAAT
Source organism: uncultured Candidatus Actinomarina sp. (assembly GCA_902625455.1). GTDB lineage: Bacteria > Actinomycetota > Acidimicrobiia > Actinomarinales > Actinomarinaceae > Actinomarina. Next base: position 85,684 of record CACOBL010000001.1, read on the forward strand.
TATTAAATCTATCATATGGGATTGATAATTCATCATTTTCAAATGGTGGCATGCCGATGGGTGTTGCATTGATTAAAATATCTATTTCAGGGGCTATATCATTTAGTTGGTCGTAAGAAATCGAATTTGAATTTGCTTGTCTCGATACTAATGTAACTTGGTTTTGCTTTTGAAATAAATATTCAATAGTTTTTGCACTTCCACCACTACCCAGAATTAAAAACTTTTTATTTATAATTTTTTCATATATTGAATCTAAAGTATTGCTTATCCCATACACATCAGTGTTGTATGCATAAATGTTATTATCTTTTAATTTAATTGTGTTGCAAATACTCAAGTCTTTAACGTTTTGTTCGGAAATAAAATTATCAAGATTTCCTATTAAGTTAACCAATTTACTTTTATAAGGCACAGTAACGTTATAACCATCTAATTTGGCATTAATATTTTGAATAATATGTTTGTTAATATTTTCAAGTGGAATCTTGTCATATCTTACGTCTATTCCTAAAAACTCACCTAAGAATTCATGAATTATTGGTGAATAAGTCTTTTGAAGAGGCCACCCTATAATTCCAAGATTAAGATTCATAGTTTGCTCCAATTTTTATCAGATCATCAAAAAAACTAGGATACGAATCGTTTATACATTCGATATTGTCTGCTTTAATTCCAGAATTCAAACATATATTTGCAACAACTGCTGTCATTGCAATTCTATGATCATTAAAGGTAGCCACATTCCCACTTTTTAAATTCTGTTTTCCTTTAATTTCGAATCCATCTTGATATGTGGTTATCTCACCACTTAATTCCATAATAAATTTTTCCATTGCTAATAATCTATCTGATTCTTTAATTCTCAGTTCTTCAGCTCCAGTTACTTTTGTTATGCCTTGAGCTTGAGATGCTAGAAGCAAAAATATAGGTATTTCATCAATCATGTCAGTTATTTCAGAATTTTTAATTTCAACTGCTGTTAGTTTTGATTTTTTTACGACTATATCACCTACAGGCTCATTTTGAATATTTTCTATATTTTCAAGAACAATGTCAGCATTCATTTTTTTTAAAATTTTTAAGAATCCGATTCTTCTTTCATTCAGTAAGACATTCTTAATAGTGACTTTTTTTCCTGATAAAAGTCCTATTGAAATTAAAAATGCAGCAGATGAAGGGTCGCCTGGAACCAAATAATCTAAAGAATTTAATTCATTTACAGGTTCTATTGTGGAGTTATTACCAAGTCGCACTACGTTGACTCCCATGAGATTAAGCATTCTTTCTGTATGATCTCTAGTTGGTATTAATTCTGAAATAGTTGTTGGGACTTTGTGATACAAACTTGCCAAAATTAAACTACTTTTTACTTGTGCGCTTGGTTTAGTTGATTGAATATTTTCAAAACTATAATTTTTTGGTTTTATTTTTAGCGGAAGCTTTCCTTCATTGCTCAAAATTTGAGCACCTTTACTTACTAATGGATCAATTACCCTACTCATTGGCCTTTTATTTAATTGGACGCTTCCAATAAGTTCACTCTCAAAGTTTTGTTTAGAAAGTAGTCCAATAAGAAGTCTCGCGGTAGTACCTGAATTAATAGCATTTAGAGGCTCCTTAGATTTCTTTAATCCACTTAAACCAACTCCAGTAATTTCAAGATTATTATCTAAAGTCTCATTAATTTCCACACCTAAATTTTTAAAAATATTTATTGTTGCTTTTGTATCACCAGAAATCAGAACATTAGATAATCGTGATTTACCATTAGCTATCGATGACAAGATAATTAATCTGTGCGAAATAGATTTATCACCTATTAGACTTATCTCACCTTTTATTCTTCTTATTAACTTAATTTTCTCTCCCCAAATTTATTTGCCAATGCTCTTCGCCATTCGACAGTCTTCGATAAATAATTAATCATTACCTTTTCATCTTCGATCAAAATAATTTTTTCTAATTCTGAAATTAAATCTCTAACTAAATCTTTTACATTTAAATCGTTTGTTAAATACATATCAGATATCATATTTGGAGATGTTCGTGAAAGCCTTGTTGCCCCATCAAAACCTCCTGATGCTAAATCAAGCAGCTCATCAATGTCGTGTTTCTGCATAGCAGTAGAGACCAAAGCAGAACTTAATATATGAGGTAAATGACTTGTCAAAGAAATTAATTCATCATGTTTTTTTGGATTGATCCATATTGGCTTTGAATTAATTAATTCAACAAAATCTAATGCAATTTTTTTTGCATCATTTGTAGAACTTTCAGTTTCGCATAATAAAAAAGGTGCTTGGTTATACATTTCAGGCATTGGATCCCAAGTTTGATTATCAGCAATACCACATAGTGGATGGCCACCAATTGAAGGTATTTCTAATTTATTCATATTTTTGCAAATAATCTCTTTTGTACCTCCCAGATCAATTAAAACTTTTGAATTGATTTCAATCATATCTTTCTTTAAAAATGAAATTATTTCATTAATAGGCATTGCAAGAACTGTTAAGTCATAAATTGAGTCTTCATTGTGAGTTAAATTTATTGCTTTATAATTTAATGCTCTTTCATAATTATTTTTAGAAATATCTTTTCCGCTAACTTTTATGCCTTTTTCGACTAATTTAATTCCTAAGTTGGTACCCATTAACCCTAAACCAATAATATGAACTTCTTTAATCATTTAAATTGACCTTCCTACTGCCTTCCCTACAATTGATGCTTTCTTTATTAGAGACTCCAATTCACTTGGTAAAAGTGCTTGAGGACCATCACATAGAGCTTCTTCAGGCCTTGGATGAATTTCAACCAAAAGACCATCAGCTCCAGCAGCAATAGCTGCTAACGCCACTGGCTCAACAAGTTTATTGTTTCCAGTTGCATGACTAGGGTCTGCAATTACAGGAAGATGGCTATTTTGCTTCAAAAAAGGAATAGCGTTTATATCAAAAGTATTCCTCGTTGCTGTCTCGTAAGTTCTAATTCCTCTTTCACAAAGCATCACATTTTCATTACCTTTTGATAGGATGTATTCACTTGCCAACAGTAATTCATCTAATGTGGCAGACAATCCTCTCTTTAACAAAACTGGTAAACTTGATTCTCCAACAGCCTCAAGTAATTTGAAATTTTGCATATTTCTTGCTCCTACCTGAAGAACGTCTACATACTTTTCCATCATAGAGAGATGTTTAGAATCCATTATTTCACTAAATAATGGTAATGAAGTTATTTCAGAAGCTTCCTTTAACATCTTAAGTCCATCTTCTCCCAATCCCTGAAAGCTATATGGAGATGTTCTGGGCTTAAATGCACCACCCCTTAATCCATTAGAACCAGCCTGTTTTGCAGCTAAAGCCGTTTCAATTGTTTGCTCTTGAGTTTCAGCACTATCTGGACCAGCAATAATTGCAAGATTCTTTCCACCAATTTTTAAATTTTTGATATTAACAACGGAGTCCTCTTTTTGATAATTTCTACTAGCAAGCTTGTACGGTTTTCCAACCGGTATAACACGGCTAACATTTGGTAGTAATTTCATTACCGCTCTGTTGTCTTCATTTACTTTTCCGCTAACTGCGACAACGCTTCTTTCAACTCCATAAATAACCAAAGGCTCATGTCCTTGTTGTATTGCCTTTTCTTTAACTTTTTCTATATCTTCATCTGTTGAAGATTGATCCATAACTATTATCAATTTTTCCTCCTAATAACAAAAAATCGGGCCTTTGCCCGATTTTACATAACATACTTTAGGGCAACCTATATGTGCTCTCTAAAGTAAAAGTATGTGTTGTTTAACTTCATTAGAAATAGCTTAGCACAGTATTATATTTTACAAATAATTTTTTATCTATCTGGTCTTAGTTTTTTTGCGTCGTGTAAGTAAACATGCTGTATATCCTCTAAATCATTATTTATGGTGATTAACAACCTTATACAACCTTTTAAATCATTCTGAATTTCAGGAGCTTTTGCATCTAATGCACTAATTGACATCATCCCTAATTCTCGAAAAGCTTTTGCAGGAAAAACGGCAGTTAAATCATGAGTAACTGTAAAAAGAGCAAAGACAATGTCTTCTTCATTTAATTTGTTTAAGTCCATTATTGAAGTTATTAAAGACTTTGAGGAATTAATAATACTTTCATTTGTATTTTCTACAACTGCTATTGCCCCACGTATGCTTTTCATAATATTTGTATACTATATAAAAAGAGTGGAACAATGTCCACTCTTTTTTAAAGTCTAAGATGTAACTCTGTTACATCATGCCTTCCATGCCACCCATTCCTCCGGCCGGCATTGCTGGTTCGTCTTCTGGCTCTTCAGCAACTAGAGCCTCTGTAGTTAACACTAAAGAAGCAATAGATGTTGCGTTTTGAACAGTTGACCTAGTCACTTTTGCAGGATCAATAACACCTTCTTTGACAAGGTCAGTTGTATCTCCAGTAGCTGCGTTAAGTCCAACATTTCCTTTTTCTGACTTAACTTTTTCAACCATAACTCCACCTTCATAACCAGCATTAATCGCTATCTGGCGTAGTGGAGATTCAAGAGATTTTTTAACGATGTTTCTACCAACTATTTCGCCCTCAGAACCACCAGAAATTTTATCAATAGAATCTTGTGCTCTAATTAGGGCAACACCACCACCAGCTACAATACCTTCTTCTACAGCAGCTCGAGTAGCAGCCAAAGCATCTTCAATCCTCATTTTCTTTTCTTTAAGTTCAACTTCAGTTGCTGCTCCTACTTTTACAACAGCAACTCCACCAGAGAGTTTTGCAAGTCTTTCCTGAAGTTTTTCTTTGTCCCAGTCTGAATCAGATTCATCAATTTCCGCTTGGATTTGCTTGACTCTGCCTTCAACATCAGCTTTTTTGCCTTTTCCGTCAACAATTGTTGTAGCATCTTTTTTTACTACTACTCTTGCTGCTTCACCAAGCATATCAACAGTTGTGTTTTCAGTCTTCAAGCCAAGTTCTTCAGAAATAACTTCACCACCAGTAAGTATTGCGATATCTTGAAGCATTGCTTTTCTTCTTTCACCAAACCCTGGAGCTTTTACAGCTACTGATTTGAATGTCCCTCTAAGGTTATTTACAACTAAAGTTGCTAACGCTTCACCTTCTACATCTTCAGCCAAAATCAATAATGGTTTCCCTGAATTCATTACTTTTTCAAGTAATGGTAATAAATCATTGACTGCAGTAATTTTTGAATTCACAATAAGAATATAAGGGTTCTCCAGAACTGCTTCCTGTCTGTCAGCATCAGTCACAAAATAAGGAGAAATAAATCCCTTATCGAACTGCATACCATCGGTAAACTCAAGTTCCATACCAAAAGTCTGTCCTTCTTCAACAGTGATAACACCGTCTTGACCAACTTTGTCCATTGCTCCTGCAATCGTTTCACCTATTTCTGTATCAGCTGCAGATATTGAAGCAACTTGGGCAATCTCGTCTTTGCCACCAATTGACTTTGAAAATCCTGCAATAAAATCTGTTACAGCTTTAGAAGCTTCAAGCATCCCTCTTTTAACTTCCATTGGATTAACCCCTGTAGCAACAGCTTTCATGCCTTCGTTGACCATTGCTTGTGCTAAAACTGTAGCAGTAGTAGTTCCGTCACCAGCAACATCATTTGTTTTTGATGCAACTTCTTTGGCAAGTTGTGCACCCATATTTTCATATGGATCTTCTAAATCTACTTCCTTTGCAATAGTCACACCATCATTTGTAATTGTTGGTGCTCCCCATTTTTTTTCAAGGACAACATTTCTTCCCTTTGGACCTAATGTAACTTTTACTACATCTGCAAGTTTGTTAACACCAGCCTCAAGCCCTTTTCTTGCTACTTCATTAAAAACTAATGTCTTTTTAGCCATGAACTTCTCCTCTTACTTACTTACTTTTGCAAGAATATCTCTACTTGAAAGAATAAGATATTCTATGCCTTCAATTTTAATTTCTGTTCCACCATATTTTGAGTAAACGACTTTGTCGCCTTTTTCAACATCTGGTTTAATTTTTTCGCCATTATCATTTGGCTCGCCTGGACCAACTGCTACAACTTCACCTTCTTGTGGTTTTTCTTTTGCAGTATCAGGTATATAGATCCCTGACGGGGTCTTACTGTCTTCTTCTGACAGAGGTTTAACTACAACTCTGTCTCCTAATGGTTGAAGATTCATATATATTTACCTCCTAAATAAATATCTACATTGTGAATTTAATATAGTCTTGTTTATATATGTAAATAAATTCTCTAAATTATTTAATTATTGAACTTAATCTAACATCGTTTTCTTTTAAATCATTGGTAATTAAGTCATTTTTAGCAGCAACACATATCATTGCTGCATTATCAGTAGAAAGCTTTGGTGAAGGTAAAAATATCTCTAGATTGTGATCATTTGCTAATATATTCATTTTTTCTCGCAGTCTAGAATTTGCCATAACTCCCCCTCCACCTGATATATTTTTTACTCCAGTTTCTTTTACAGCTTTTGTAAAATTTATCATAAGAGAGTCGACAATTGCTTCTTGATAAGAAGCTGCGAAATCCGCTCTAGTAATTTTGTCCTCTGGGTCTATGTTTTTTAGAAAATTTGTAGCAGCAGTTTTTAAACCTGAAAATGAATAATTATATTCATGCTTAGTTTTTGGTCTAGGTAAATTAATTTTTGACGGATTTCCACTTTCTGCGATTCGTTGAATTGCTGGGCCGCCTGGAAAACCAAAACCACAGAACCTAGAAAGCTTGTCAAAAGCTTCACCAGCAGCATCGTCGATAGTTGTTCCCATTAATTTGTAATCTCCCCACTTTTCAACAAGAACGATTTGTGTATGGCCACCAGATACTAATAAAGTTAAAAATGGAGGTTCCATATTTGGGTTTTCAATTAATGGAGCTGCTAAATGTCCTACCATGTGATCAACCGTATATAGAGGTTTATCAATAGACCAAGCTATTGATTTTGCAAAATTATATCCGACAACCAAACTTCCAACCAAACCAGGTCCATCAGTTGTCGCAACTGAATCAATATCAGAAATTTGTAAATTTGCACTATTTAAGGATGAATGAAAAATATTTCTAATCATTTCAGCATGCGCTCTTGATGCTACCTCGGGTACCACTCCACCAAATTTTTCGTGTATATCAACCTGTGAAGAAATTGTATTTACCAATAACTCTTCGCCTCTCATTATTGCAATTGCTGTTTCATCACAAGACGTTTCAAAACCTAAAATAACTTTGTCTTTAGACATAGGTTTTCTCCAATCGAAATAAATTAGCATCCTCATTTTTATAATATTTTTCTCTAACTCCATAATGTTTGAATCCAAAAGATTCATACATATTTATAGCAACAGAGTTCGAAACTCTTACTTCAAGTAATATTTGTTCATATTTAGATTCTTCAAAATAATCGATTAATTCGATTGTTAATTTCTTAGCAATGGACTGATTTCTAAATATCTCTTTTACGCCTATACCCAAAATATGTAATTCTTTAAAATTTTTTTGGATAGCCAAATAACCAACTATTTCGCTATTAATTTCATAAACCCAATAGAGGAACTCATCATTGTTTATTTTTTGCTTTATTAACTCGTTATTCCATGCAGTACCAAATATTTCTTTTTCTAGATCTGCCAACTGTTGAGCCATATCCGTATTGCAATAGCTTATTTTCTTAATCATGAAAATTAATCTCACTTTCTAAGCTCTTATTTGAGAAAGAAATATCAGGTTCTCTCATGTATGAAATTCTTACTTCATTAAAATTTGGAAAATCACTATTTTTATATATTTCTTTACCGACGTTATAAATGTGTTCTGCCGAGACGTATTCTGGAGAACCAAACTTTAGATAGCTTGAGTCTCCAATAATTTTTTCATTAAGTTCATTCCAATCACCAACTATTAACTTCTTTTCATTATCCTCGTTCAGTTTCTGTTTTAATGTATTTTCGTTTAAGACTTCGGGTTCACTTTCTCTGACTACTCCACCTGGTACAGGTTTGTATGTACAAAATGCAAATTCATCTCTTTTAATGTCAATAATTGAACAAATTTTTCTATGACCTGTATGAGCAGCAAAAGCCAAAGCATCTAGACCATTCACTGATACAAGGGGTATCCCTAGAGTTGCACATATTCCTTGCGAAACAGCTAGTCCAATTCTTAAACTTGTATAAAAACCTGGACCTGTATCAAGATAAATTACATTTATATCTGACTTCTTTATATTTGATTTTAAGGTTAATTCATCAATTGAATTCATTAGTAGATTCGTATTTCCATTCTCAGCTAAAACAGAACTGCTTGAAATTAATTTATCACTAAATAAAGCTACAGAAATATATTTTCCGGAGGTCGATATTGATAGGCTATACATTAATTGTTATCTTTCTTGTTTGTTCGTCTATAATCTCAATTTCAAATATATCCATATTTAGATTATTTTTCTCTGGAATCAAATTAATCCACTCAATAATAATTAAACAGTTCTCACTGTTTAAAGGAAGATCTAAATCAATGAACTCAGCCCAACTTGAAAGTCTGTATAAATCAACATGATAAATGTCAATTTCTTTGACTTTATAATTTTTAACAATATTAAATGTTGGAGATGTTACAACTTCCTCACATCCAAAATATTCTATTACTTTTTTTGCAATCGTTGTCTTTCCAGCACCTAAAGGCCCTGATAAACCAATTGTTTTGGGTAAGTGTAAAGTTTTAAGATAGTCATCCAAAAAAAGATCCAAGTCTTCTTCTTTTACTAAATTACTCAATTTCTATTCTCTCAAGCCTTCTTGACATATTAGTTAATATTTCCCATTCAATAGTTTTATTCCATTGTGCAATGTCAGTAACTGTTATTTCATGCTGTCCATTTTCAGATTTACCTAGGACAGTTACTTCATCATCAACTTTGACATTTATATCAGTTACATCAATTAAAATTTGGTCCATAGTTACCCTGCCTATCAATTTACAAATTTTGTTATTTACTAAAACATGACCATCAGGAAAAGAGTTCCAAGGATATCCATCACCATAACCTATTGGTGAAGTTGCTATTACTGAATCACGGTCTAGGATTTTTGCTTTTCCGTATGAAACCGCTTCGCCTTTTTTTCTATGTTGTAAATTAGATACTCTTGTTTTGATTTCCATAGTTGGTAATAGTTTATTTTCACTTTCAACCGGCGAGATTTCAATACCATATGCCGCAATACCAATCCTTACCATATTAAAGGATTCATCCAAATTATAAAAAGTTGAAGCTGAGTTATCTACATGACAAAGTAAATTATCTATATCAACATTTGAAATCGTATTCTTGAATAAATCAATTGAATTTTGAGTATGTCCTTTGTCAGTATCTGCTAATGGAAAATGTGTGCAGATGCCTGCTAGGCTCAAATTCGAATCATTAATTTTTTCAAATAAATAATCAAATTTATCCGGAGAACATCCTATTCGATGCATTCCAGTATCAATTTTAAGATGAACATTATATTCATTACCCGTATCTATAAGTGCATCTATAAAACTATCGCTATATACGGTCAAATCTAAATCGTTCTTTAAAATATTATCAAGCTGACCTACCGAAGGCTCTGCAAGAAGGAGTACTCTTGAATCTTTAAACTCTTCCTTTACTTGAACTCCTTCGTCAATTGATGCAACTGCAAACCATTCCACGCCAGCCTCTCTTGCATTGCGTACACTCCATTTGATTCCATGTCCATAAGCATTGGCTTTTACAACAAGACATGTCTTTTTTTTAGAAATTTGAGATAAATATTTAAGATTTTTAACAAAGCTCTTTTTGTTAACGTATATGTACCCTCTATCCATATCTAATTATTACCTTACAGGAAACAGACTATAAAGTGAGCGTGCCTTAATTTATTCAACAGTTACAGATTTAGCTAAATTTCTTGGCTGGTCAATTGACTCGCCATTTAAATTAGCTACATGATAAGCAATAAACTGTAGAGGGATAATCGATATAATAGTCGACAGCATTTCACTTGTTTCAGGAAGTGCAATGTAATTATTTGATATGTCTTTTAATTTCTTAGATGAAACATCTCCAACTGCTATAACATACGCTCCTCTAGCATTTACCTCTTGTACATTGCTAGTTGTTTTATCTAATAAATGTCTTTGACTAGCGGTGACTATCACTGGAGTTCCTTCTTCAATAAGTGCAAGTGTTCCGTGCTTAAGTTCTCCTGCTGCAAGAGCTTCAGCATGAAGATAAGATATCTCTTTCAATTTTAATGCCCCTTCAGCAGCCAAAGCATAATCTAAGCCTCTACCTATAAAATAAATATCTTTCTTCTTATAAATTAGTTTTGATATCTGTTTTACTTGATCTTCACACTTTAATGCTTCTTCGATTAAAGAAGGAAGCGCCTTAATCTCTTCAAGTGAAGTATCTAATTTATTATTTGAATCCCAATGTTTTGCTAGCAAAAGTTGTCCAACTAACATTCCCAAGTATGCTTTTGTTGATGCCACACCAATTTCTGGACCAACGTGAAGATAAAATACACTATCTGCCATTCTTGCAAGTGAGCTCCCAACAACATTTACTAAAGCTAATACGTGAGATCCATTTTCTTTTAGTAATTCTGTTGCTGCGATTGTATCCATAGTTTCACCAGACTGAGATATAACAATAGCAAGATCATTTTTGCCTATGATTGGCTCTCGATATCTAAACTCAGAAGCAAGTTCAACACTTACAGGAACTCCAAGAACTTTTTCAAATAAATCTTTACCAAATAAACCAGCATGATAAGCAGTACCGCAAGCAACAATCCATATCTTTTCAAACTTTTTTGCTTTATCTAAATGTATTGGTATTTCGGTTGAGTTTTTTTCAATTCTTCTTGCAATTGTTCTCTCAATTACTTCTGCTTGTTCAAGTATTTCTTTATACATGAAATGGTCATGACCAGCTTTTTCTGCTTCAGAGACCTCCCAGTCTATAACTTGAATATCTCTTGTTATTACATTTTTTTCTATATCGTACAAAGTAAAATTTCCATCATTAATTTCTACAAAGTCACCATTCTCTAGGAATATCATTTTGTTTGTATATTCTAAAATTGCTGCAGAGTCAGATGCTAAAAAGACCTCCCCCTCACCAACACCTAGAACTAATGGACTCATCATTCTTCCAGCTACAATTGTGCCTGGCTGTTTTGTTGAAGTTACAACAAGAGCATATGTACCATCAAGTGATTTAGCTACATCTAAAACAGTATCTAACAACTCACCATTCCATTTTTTACTCAACTCAACAGCAACAACCTCTGTGTCGGTTTCCGAAATAAAGCTATAATCGTCTTGAATTAAATCATCTTTTAATTCAGCGTAGTTCTCAATAATTCCATTGTGAATGACGGCAAATTCATTAGCATTATCCGCATGAGGATGAGCATTAACATCGCTCGGAACTCCATGTGTTGCCCATCTTGTATGACCAATTCCAATGTTTCCTTTTATTGAAGTTCCTTCTAAATGCTCCTTAAGCACACTGAGTTTTCCTTCTTTTTTTTCTATTGATAGGTTATCTCCATCAATTAAAGCCACTCCCGCAGAATCATATCCGCGGTACTCTAATCTTGATAATCCACTAATTAGAATTGGTAGGGGTTCTTTTGGGCCTGAATACCCGATTATTCCACACATACTTTCTCCATTCCAACGAGCAAGTTGAAATTAAGACTACGTTAAATTGACTCTGTTCAACAATTTCTTGCTGTTTTTAAACAATTTATTACGACCGTAGAGCCGAGTATGCATCCGCCGAATTTTTCGATAACATACTACCTCGTCACCTTTTTCAAGGCCTGGCGCTAATTTGCTCGTTGTTTATATTATAAGTAAAAAAATTAAGTAAAAAGATAGTTTTTGATATTGTTTATTAATTCATCACTAAATTCGTTTACAGAATTACTATCTTTAGCTTCAATTAGTACTCTAAGTAATGGCTCAGTTCCTGAATTTCTAATCAAGTACCTCCCATCTAAATCGTATTTATTAGACAATTTTTTTGCTATGTTATTCAATTCTTTAATTTGTTTTTCCTCAGGCATAGTACTCAATTCAAGATTGACTAATTTTTGCGGATATTCCTCAATATTTTCAGATTTAAATTTTGATAATGTAGTGTCAAAAAATGCAAGTGCTTTTAAGCAGTATATTAAAGTTACAAGGCCATCACCTACTGGTAATGCTTCAGAAATAATTATATGACCAGATTGCTCCCCACCTATTGAGGCATTGTTTTCATCCATCGCTTCTGCAACATATTTATCGCCTACTTTAGTTTCAATATTCTTAAAATTGTTTTTATCCATTGAATTTTTAAAGCCGTAATTTGCCATAACTGTTGATACAACCACTTTGTTGTTTAGCTGATTAATTGCCTCAAGATACTTTGCAATTAACAATATAATCACATCACCATTGCAAATATTTCCTTCCTCATCTAGCAAAATGAGTCTATCTGCATCACCATCAAATGCTGCACCAATTTCGTTTTTTCCGCTATTTTGCTTTAAGTTATCAAGGTGAGTTGCTCCACAATTTAAATTTATATTTTCTCCATCTGGATTATTTGAGATTATTCTAAATTTGGCTTTTTTTAAATTAAAAAGATCTTCAATTATTTTATATGAAGACCCATTAGCTGTATCAAACAATACATTAAATTTAGCTAGATCAAAATTAATTAAATTATTTAAAAACTCAAGGTAGGCTTGATATCCATTTTGAGATTCTTTGGAAGTTGTAAACTCTTTAGGTAACTTAACATCAGACAGAGCTTTTTCTATATCTATCTCAAGATTGTCAGATAGTTTTGAACCTTTATGATCAATTAATTTAATACCGTTATATTCACTTGGATTATGAGATGCTGAAATAATTACACCAAGATCGTGATTGAATTCTTTTAAAAGAACAGGCATGGAACCAGAAGGAAGCACTCCATAATTAATAACCTCGACATTTTCACTTAAGCCAGCACATATCCAATCAAGTAGTTCTAATGATGAACTTCTTGTATCCAAAATTACTGCTACGGATTTTGGTGATAAAAGTAACTCTACAGAAGAAAATATTTTTGAAATTAAATCTTCATTTAGAGTTTCGTTTGGAATACCTCGGATTCCATCAGTACCGAAATATTGCTTCAATTTTTTGACTATCTCTTAGTAAATTGCTCGGCTCTTCTTGCTTTCTTGAGACCATATTTTTTACGCTCAACTTTTCTCGCATCTCTAGTAAGCAAGCCAGCTTTTTTTAATTTAGGTCTTAAGTCAGGATCAACTTTTAATAATGCACGTGATATTCCGAGTGAAACTGCGTCTGCCTGAGCAGATAATCCACTACCACTTACATTGGCAACAACATCGTATTTTGAATCCATGTTTACAACTTTAAAAGGTTTCTCAATTGTCATTTTCATAGATGGACTTGGAAAATATTGTTCTACATCTTTCCCATTGAATGTAAATTTCCCTGTACCTTCAGTTAAAGTCACTCTTGCTACAGAGGTTTTTCTTCTTCCAGTTCCATAAAATGAATCAGCCATTTTCATCTACTTTCTTTATATTAAAACTCAGCTCTTTTGGGTCTTGACTTTGATGAGGATGGTTTGAATCTGCGTATATGTGAAGTTTCTTTAATATAGATCTTCCTAATCTATTTTTTGGCAACATACCCCATACAGCACGTTCAATTATCTTTTCTGGCTTTCTCTGCCTTAGAGAATTAAAACTTTCAGATTTTATACCTCCAGGAAACCCGGAATGTGAATGGTACATTTTCTGTTCAGACTTTTTTGAAGTAATAGATATTTTTGAAGCGTTTATTACAACCACATGATCTCCTACATCTAAATGAGGTGCGTATTGAGGTTTATGTTTTCCTCTTAAAATCTGTGCAATTTCACTGGCTAGTCTTCCAATAGGTAAACCACTTGCATCAACTAAGTGCCAGTTGCGTTCTGAGGATTCTATTCCTTCAAATGTTGTTTTTGTATTCATTTATCAATCTTTAGAATTGTAACGAAATACTAGTATAAAGTGCATATATATTTATGAAAACTAGTATTTAACTTTCCAAAGAGTTAAACCGTTAGCAGGAGCTATATAATTCAAACGATTTCCATCAGGTTTATCTAATTGTGATTTTATTTCTTTTAATGTTAATTTATTATCATTAAAAGCCAGTTGTACGCCGACTAAGTTTCTCACCATATTTCTAAGGAATGAATTTCCAGTAATTGTATATGTAAAAATATTAGAGTTTCTTTTCCATACACTTTTAAAAATTTCTCTTTCAGGATTTTTATTTTTTTCAATTTTAGCAAATGATGAAAAGTCCTTCTTACCTAAAAATAAATGAGATATTTCATTCAACTTTTTCAAATCAAGTGATGAATTATGCTGGTGAGTACTATTAAGTAAATATGGTAACTTTTTTTGATTATCCATTATAGAGTAAACATAAGTTCGTTCTTTTGCACTGTACCTTGCGTGAAAATCATTACTAATTTGATTAAATGAATTTACTGAAATAGAGTTTCCAAGTAATTTATCAATTGAAGAGATTAATTTTTCAGTGACCTTAATATCCGTAAGAATATTTAATACTTGTTCTTTCGCATGAACTCCAGCATCAGTTCTACCAGAATAATTTAATTCGTAATCTTTAATCAGTAAATCAAGAACTTCTTCAATTTTGCCTTGTACAGTTGGTCTACTTTTTTGTTTTTGAAATCCGTAAAAGCTTGATCCATCATATGCAATACTTACTTTGTAATTTTGCATTTAAACAAAAATACGGATTGGGTCTGAAAATAGTGTTAAAACAAGTAAAAAAGTCACTGTTGTTATACTTGCTACCCTATCCTCAAATAAAAAAGCTGAACGTAAAGATTTTGATAATACAAAATACATCCAAGCAAAAATTGATATAGTTGTAATTTGCAAAAAAATAGCTGGAATATTGATAAAAGAATTTATCAATACAACTATACCAATAAATCCAACAAGACCATGTGTGTAGCCAGTAAAAACTAAAAGAGAAGGAATTTCGATTTGTTGATTAAATGCTTTTGACAATAAAAACCAAATTGCAAGATTAGCAAAAAGCCATGCAAAAATTCCATCGACAACTCCATAAAAAATTATATCTGCAATATTGACTACTGAAGCATTAATGACCAAAGGTACATAAATAGACAGCAAGCTGAGCAATACTACTATTAGGGCGTTGCCAGATTCATATCTGTCATTACTGATTTGAATAAAAGTTGACTGATCAAATCTTATAAATTTTTTAAATTGTGACCAAATATTTTTAAGTGAGTTCACTCTTTAAACTAGCTCTAAAATAGCTAATTCTGTACCATCACCCTGTCTATGTCTTGTTCTTGTAATTCTTGTATAACCACCATCACGATCTTCATACTTAGGACCAATTTCTTCAAATAGTTTTGCTACTACAGATTTGTCTTGAATCATTTTCAAAACCTGTCTCCTGTCATGCAACGATCCTTTTTTGGCTTTGGTAATTACCTTTTCAGCGTAAGGCTTAACTGTCTTTGCTTTAGTGACTGTTGTCTCAATTTTTTCATGTTGAATCAAAGCACTTACCAAATTACTTATAATTTGATCTTCATGGGAAGATGAGCCCCCAAGTCTTTTACCTTTAGTTGGTTTAGGCATCAGCCATATCTCCAGAGTCAAGATCTGAACTTGTTGGTAAGCTTAAACCTAATTCATCTAGCTTTGCTACAAGTTCATCTAAGCTTTTTTGACCAAAGTTGGTTAAGTTCAACAAATCATCTTCTGTATATTCAAGAATTTGTCCTACAGTAGTGATGTTTTCTCTTCCAAGACAATTTCTTGGTCTTTCAGATAAATCTAAAGCATCAACAGACAATGATAGATCTGGGGAACTGCCTTCAGAAATCGTAAGCTCACCAAGCTCGAGTCCAACTCCTTCATCTATATCAGCAAAAAGCTTCCATAATTCACCTAAAGTTTTACCAACTGAAGATATTGCTTCGCTAGGCTCAATTGAACCATCAGTTTCAACATCTAAAGTTAATTTATCATAGTCAGTAACTTGTCCAACTTGAGTAGGGGAAACTCCGTAACTTACGCTTACAATTGGAGAAAAAATCGAGTCAATAGGAATAAAGCTAGAGTCACTAGTCTTATTTTTATCTGCAAGTCGATATCCGACACCATGAGCGATTGATACTTCCATGTCTAATGTGGCTCCATCTGAAAGTGTACAAACTTTTAAGTCAGTATTGACAACTTCTACTCCTGCTGGACATTGAATTTGTGCAGCTAGGACATCACCAGGCCCCTTAGCTTTGACTGTTAATGTGTGGTTTTCTTGATCTTCGACTTTCAAGACTAATCGTTTTAGATTTAAAAGAAGATCTAAAACATCTTCTACTACACCGGGTATAGATGTAAATTCATGATTCACACCGTCAATTTTTATTCCAGTTACAGCAACTCCAGGAACTCTTGATAAAAGTGCTCTCCTCATTGTGTTACCAAGTGTTAATCCAAAACCTGGCTCAAGCGGTTCGATAACAAATTTTGTTCTGTTATTACCAAGCTCTTCTTGAGTAATTTCAGGTCTTTGTAGCATCAACATATTATTTTTCTCCTCTCAAATTTTATTTTGAATAAAGCTCTACTATTAATTGTTCTTCAATTTGTGAACTTGCATCATTCCGTGTTGGGGATGCAGCAATCTTTACAATTTTCTTTTTATTATCAACATCTAACCAAGAAGGTATAACGTAGTCTTGACCAGTATCAATAGTGTGTTGAATAACAATTAAATCTTGGCTTGAGTCTTTTATCTCAATTACATCGCCAGTTTTAACTTGATGCGATGGAACGTCTACAAATTTTCCATTTAATTTGAAGTGTCTGTGCGATACTAGCTGTCTTGCTTGAGGTCTAGTAGATGCAAAACCAGCTCTATAAATTACATTATCAAGTCTTGATTCAAGTAGAATTAAAAGATTCTCACCAGTTATGCCGTTCATTCTTGTAGCCTCTTTGTAGTAATTTCTAAATTGCTTTTCTAAGACACCATACATGTATCTCACTTTTTGCTTTTCTTTTAATTGTGTACCGTAATCAGTTTCTCTAGCACGCTTTCTTCCATTTTCTCCAGGAGGATAAGGTCTATCTTGAAGTGCTTTATCGCCCTTCCTATTTTCAAATACATTAAATCCTATTCTTCTTGATACTCTTACTCGAGGTCCTGTATATCTAGCCATTATCCTCTTCTTCTTTTTTTAGGTCTACATCCATTGTGAGGCGTAGGTGTTATATCTTTGATAGTTCCTACATCCATTCCCATATTTTGAAGAGTTCTAACAGCAGTTTCTCTACCAGCACCTGTACCACTAATGATAATGTCTAGCTTGTGCACACCGTGCTCTGTAGCTCTTCGAACAGCCTCTTCTGCAGCAACTTGAGCTGCATAAGGTGTAGATTTTCTTGAGCCTTTAAATCCTACTGAACCACCAGACGTCCAAACTATTGTTTGTCCAGCTGGATCAGAAATGTTAATTATCGTGTTGTTAAAGCTAGCTTTAATGTGTGCTACACCTGAAGGGACATTTTTTTTGTTTTTCTTTTTTGTTTTTTGGTCTGCCATTATTATTTAGTAGCTTTCTTTTTTCCAGCAATTGCGAACCTAGGACCTTTTCTAGTTCTAGCATTTGTGTGAGTTCTCTGTCCTCTGACTGGTAATCCCATTCTGTGTCTTAATCCTTGATATGTACCAATTTCTGTTTTTCTACGAATATTTTGAGACACATCTCGTCTAAGATCTCCTTCAACTCTAAAATTAGCTTCGATATATTTTCTAATTTGAGCGACTTCATCATTTGTTAAATTACTTACTCTTGTGCTAGGGTCAATTTTTAAATCTATACAAATATCTTCTGCTCTTTTTGCTCCGACACCGTGTATATATCTCAAAGATGCAACAACTCTTTTATCTCTTGGAATATCAATACCTGAAATACGTGCCATCGAAAATTAACCTTGCCTTTGTTTATGTCTAGGATTTCTTTTATTAATTACGTAAAGCTTTCCTTTTCTTCTTACAATTTGGTCATTTGGACCACGTTTTTTAATACTTGCTTTAACTTTCATTTATGTCTCCAAATAATCCTACCTCTTGTTGGATCATATGGTGAAACTTCCATTTCAACAACATCACCCGGAAGGATTCTAATGTACCTCATTCTCATTTTTCCAGACACATGAGCTAATATTTCAGCTCCACTTTCAAGCTGAACCTTAAAAGAGGCATTTGGCAGTGTTTCCATAACTGTCCCTTGGACTTTAATTATGTTTTTTTCGTTTTCTACCAAAATTAGCCTTGATTATGTGACCGATTTACTAGATTAGTGCGATTTGAAACTATTACAAACACAAAATTAAAATAAGTTTTCAGTAAAAACACGTGTTCCTTCCTCGGTAATTCCTATAGTATGTTCCCAATGTGCTGACTTTTTTCCATCTAACGTTCTAATTGTCCAGCCATCTTCATCAATAAAATTTTCTTCTGTACCAAGATTGAACATCGGCTCAATGCATATCGCCATGCCTGTTTTTAATTCAAAACCTTGATTCTTTTTACCATAATGAGGAACTTGGGGTTCTTCGTGCATTTCTTGACCTATTCCGTGACCAACATAGTTCCTAACATTACCAAAATTGTTTTTCTTAGCTATTTTGTCAATTTTATGGCCAATAGTGCCCAGTTTTTGCCCATCCTTTACAAGTTTTATACCTTCATTGAGTGCATGTTTAGTTTTTGATAATAGATTTTTTTCTTCTTCTGTAATTTCACCAACACCAAAACTAAAAGCTGCATCAGCATGATATCCTTCAAAAATAACGCCAACATCAATAGAAATTATATCTCCTTCATTTACAACATAATTATTGGGTATTCCATGAACAATTACATCGTTTGGTGAAGCACATATATGAGCTGGATAATCGTGATATCCTAAAAAACTAGCTTTTACATTTGACTTCTCAATTATTTTTTTTGCAATATCATCTAAATCAGTAAGGGCCATACCTGCTTTTGTTTTATCATAAATTTCATAGTGTATATTTGATACAACTTTTCCTGCAGCCTCCATCTTGTTAAAATCTTCTGGTGTTTTATATGTAATCATTATTTAAAGTGTCTAGAAATCGAGTTGTATATATCGTCTACTTCCCCAACAGCATCTATAACATTCACCAAGTTTTTTTCATTATAAAAATCTACTAAGGGCTGTGTATCTTTTTTGTAAACTTCAAACCTGACTTTAATTGAATCTTCCGTATCATCAGATCTGCCAGTCATTTCCCCTCTTAATAAAATTCTTTTTATTAATTCATCTTCATTTACTTCAAATACAAAAACTTTCGCAACAGGAAATTCTTTATCTAGACTTTCAAGGCTTTTTGCCTGGGGTAAAGTTCTAGGAAAGCCATCAAGGATTGCGCCATTTTTACAATCTTCATTATTCAGTCTCTCTAAAAGCATTTCTATCACTAATTCGTCAGGGACTAAATTTCCTTCATCTAGAAGACTTTTAGCTATTTTACCTAATTCAGTTCCACTGCTTACATGTTCTCTCAACATATCACCCGTTGAGATATGGGCTAATTTAAATTCAGATGCAATTTTCAGAGCTTGAGTTCCTTTTCCTGCACCTGGTGGTCCAAGAAATATATTTAATTCACTCAATCAATGAATCCTTCATAATTTCGCATACTCAGCTGACTTTCTATCTGCTTCATAGTTTCAAGAGCAACACCGACAGTAATTAGGATTGAAATTCCGCTAAAACCTAAAGGTATATCCCAAATCGCAGAAGCTATCGATGGCAATACTGCGACAGATGCAAGAAATATCGACCCTGGTAATGTAATTCTGTTTATTATATGTGACAAATAATTTGTTGTTGATATACCCGGTCTTACTCCTGGAACGAAGCCACCTTGCCTACGGATCATATCTGATTGACGTACTGGATCAAACTGAATAGTTGTATAAAAATAAGTAAAAAATATTATCAACATTCCCAAAAAGAAAATATAAAACCATGTCGTACCTTGAGAGTTAGCTAAGTTAACATCTATCCAATTTCTAATAGCTGCGGTAACAGAATTATCTTGTGGTAACGAAGTAGCTACTAAAGCCGGGAAAAACAAAATACTGGTCGCAAAAATAACTGGGATGACTCCAGCACTATTGACCTTAAGAGGAATATATGTGCTTTGACCACCCATAACTTTTCTACCTCGTACTCTTTTAGCAAATTGTATAGGAATTCTTCTTTGACCTTGCTCAACATAGATTATTCCAACAATCATTAAAAAGAACATCAGCATTAAAAATGTAAATTGTCCAATTCTGCCTTGGCCAGCAGTTACTTGATATGCACCTCCAAATTGTGCAGGAAGCTGGCTAACAATGCTAGCAAAAATAATTAATGACATTCCATTTCCAACTCCTCTTTGTGAAATTAATTCACCAATCCACATGATAAAAGCAGTACCTGCAGTCATTGTTAAAACTATCAATCCAACTCTAGATGGTGTGTAATTTGGAATAAGTGAAATACCACCTGTGAGACTACCTCTAGAAAATAAATAAGTTAAGGCAGTTGATTGCAAGAGAGCTAAAACGACTGTTATGTACCTTGTCCATTGAGTAATTACTTTTCTACCAGACTCTCCTTCTTCTTGAAGTTTTTGTAATCTTGGTATCACAACTGTTAATAGCTGAAGAATGATACTGGCTGTGATATATGGCATGATTCCTAAAGCAAAAACAGAAAAAGTCTCTAGAGCACCTCCGGAGAATAAATTTAACAGACCATAAATTCCAGCTTGTGATCCTGAATCAGTTAGACGTTGAACAGCCTCTAAATCTACTCCTGGAACGGGAACTGCAGCACCAAGCCTGTAAACAGCGAACATAAAAAGAGTAAAAAATATTCGTTTTCTAAGGTCTGGAATTTTAAATATATATCTAAATATTGAGAGTTGCATAATTACTCATTAATTATCTCGACAGACCCGCCAGCACTTTCAATTTTACTTTTGGCTACTTCACTAATCGCATGAATCTTCAGGTCAATTTTTTTTGTAACTTCACCATCACCTAAAACTTTAACAAGACCTTTTTTTCTAGTTAAACCAAGTTCCCTAAGAACATCAGGATTAACTTCACCTTCAACAGCTTTTTCTTCAAGATCACTTACATTTACAACAACATAAGACATTTTAGGTGGATTGTTTAAACCTCTTAATTTGGGAATTCTTCTGTATAAAGGAATTTGACCACCTTCAAAGTATGCAGGAACGGTTTTCCTTGCACCTGTACCTTTAGTTCCTCTACCTGCAGTTTTTCCTCGCTTTCCAGCTTCACCTCTACCTTTTCTTAATTTCTGTTTTGTAGATCCAGGCGTTGGTTTTAAGTGATGAAAACGTAACTTTTTCATTAAATTTCCTCAATTTCAACAAGGTGTTCAATTTTGTTAAGCATACCTTGAATCATAGGATTCACTTCTCTTTCAGTAAAAGAATTTATCTTTTTTAATCCTAGACTTCTAGCAGTTTCTCTCGCTTTGGGTTTCTCTCCTATTAAACTTCTCTTTAAAGTTATTTTAACTTTCATCAGAAACCTTCACTTTTTTTTCAGCTTTTGTTTTTTCATAGGCTTCTACTAAACCTGGAGGCGCTACCTCAGAAGATTTCTTACCCCGTAAACTTGCAACACTGTCGGGCGTTCTTTGATTGAGGAGACCATTAATTGTTGCTTTGGCCACATTCAAATGAGTCGGAGATCCGAGTGATTTTGCTAATATGTCTTTTACTCCTGCAACTTCAAGCACTTGACGAGCGGCCCCTCCAGCAATAACTCCTGTACCTGGTGCAGCAGGTTTTAAAAGAACTCTTGAAGAACCGTGCTTTCCAATAATTGAGTGAACTATTGTAGATCCTGCCATAGGTATTTCTGAGATATTCTTTTTTGCATCTTCGATGGCTTTTTGGATAGCTAATGGAACTTCAGAACCTTTACCGTATCCAATCCCAGCATTTCCATTTCCATCACCTACAGCAACTAGAGCTGTAAATGCAAAATTTCTACCTCCTTTAACAACCTTGGCAACTCTATTGATATGTATAACACTTTCTTGAAGTTCTAATTCAGACATTAAAATTTGATTCCTTTTTCTCTAATACCGTCAGCCAAAGATTTAATTCTTCCGTGGTAAATATAACCACCTCTGTCAAAAACAGCTGATTTAATTTTTAATCCTGCCAATTTTTCCCCCATCACTTCACCTACTTCTTTTGCGGAATTTACAGATAATGTTTTAGTTTTTACCTCTTTTGACAAAGTACTAGCGGAAGCAATAGTTACTTGATTAAGATCATCTATTGCTTGAACATATATATTGTTGTTACTTTTAAATACAGCAAGCCTAGGTACTTTAGATGTCCCAGATATTTTTTTTCTTATTCTAATTTTTCTATGTATTCTTTTATCTTTAACTTTCATAGTCATTAAGCTCCAGCTGTTACAGCAGCTTTACCTGCTTTCCTTCTAACATATTCATCTTGATATCTTATACCTTTGCCTTTGTATGGTTCTGGTGGTTTAATTGCTCGTATATTTGCAGCAACTTGACCTACTAATGCTTTATCAATTCCAGAAACTATTATTGTGTTTTGATCAGGTACTTCATATTTTATTCCTTCGACTTGGTTAAACAATACAGGATGAGAGAAGCCACATAAAATTTCAATGTCATTGCCCTTTAGGGTGGCTCTATGTCCAACGCCTTGAAGTAAAAGTGTTTTACTATATCCTTCTAATACTCCTTCAATATTGTTAGCGACCAAAGATCTGTACAAACCGTGTAAGCTTCTAACTTCTGGAGATTCTGAAGTTCTTGAAAATAATAGTTCATTTTCTTTAATTTCGAATTTAATTCTCTCATCTACTATTTCAGTAGTTAGTTCTCCTTTAGGACCTTTGACAGTAACTGAATTATCACTTAAATTTATTTCTATTTTTTCAGGAATTAAAACTGGCTTATTTCCAATTCTACTCATGACCAAACCTCACAAATAAGCTCTCCACCAAGTTTTCGTTTTCTAGCTTCAGAATCAGGAAGCAATCCTCTAGATGTTGAGATAATAACAGTACCTAGACCACCATTATTCCTTGGAAGTGATTCTGATCCAACATAAAGTCTTCTTCCAGGCTTGCTTAATCTATTCAAACCAGCAAGCACAGGTGCACCTTCTTCTGAATATTTTAAATCTATTTGTATTTCTTTTTTTGAGGACTCTTCAATTACTTTTACTTCACTTATATATCCCTCATTTTTTAGAAGTTTAGATAGCTCCAATTTAAATTTCGAGTGTGGAACTGTAACTGATGGCTTGTTGACCATTGAAGCATTTCTAATTCGAGTCAAAAAATCTGAAATTGGATCTGAATTCATTTTACCAAGACGCTTTCTTTATTCCGGGTAACTCTCCTTTTAGGGCTAAATCTCTAAACGTATTTCTGGACATACCAAACTTTCTTAGATTACCTCGGGGCCTTCCTGTAACTTCGCACCTATTTCTATGTCTTGTTGGAGAAGCATCTCTTGGCATCTTAGCAATCTTTTTTTGCGCTTCTCTCTTTTCATCATATGAAGTATTGGGGTCTTTAATAATTTTTAGAAGCTCTTGACGTCTATCAGAGTAAACACCTATTGTTTTCTTTCTTTGATTGTTTTTAACTATCTTGCTTGTTTTAGCCATTATTAATTCTCCCTAAATGGAAATCCCAGCGATTGTAATAATACATAACCTTGGTTGTTATCGTTAGCAGAAGTACAAATAGTAATGTTCATACCTCTTATATCACGAACTTTATCGTATTCAACTTCCGGAAAAACTAATTGCTCATTAAGTCCAAGTGTATAATTCCCATTTCCATCAAATGATTTTTTATTAAAACCTCTAAAGTCCCTAATTCTTGGAACAACTACTTGAACAAATCTGTCATAAAATTCCCACATGCGATCACCACGAAGTGTTACTGCTACGCCAATTGGCATACCCTCTCGTATTTTAAATCCTGCAATTGATTTTTTTGCTCGCCTAATTACTGGTTTTTGTCCTGATATAGCTGTTAACTCATCAATCATAGACTCAAGTGCTCTTCCATCTGTAGCGGCTTTACCATCACCAATGTTGATTATAATTTTATCAAGTGTTGGTATCTCGTTTACATTATTAAGGCTTAGCTGCTCCATAACTGAAGTTTTTAATTCGGTATTAAATTGCTCTTTTAATCTTGGTATCATACTTCATCACCTGTTTGTGCTAGCACTCGATACTTTTTTCCATTTTTGTCGAATTTATAGGTTACTCTTCCTGACTTTTTCTTAACAACTAAAGCCACGTTGGAAACATCTACTGGCATACTCTTATCAATTACACCGCCCTGCATTGTTTGACCCTGTGGTTTTTGATGCTTTTTTGTTATATTCACACCCTCGACAAGAACCGTTCCTTTTTTTGGAAATGCTTGTAAGACTTTTCCTTGTTTTCCTGAATCTTTACCTGATATTACTTTAACCAAGTCTCCTTTTTGAATTTTCATTATAAAACCTCCGGAGCTAATGAAACTATTCTCATAAATCTTTTTTCTCTAAGTTCACGACCAACTGGGCCAAAAATTCTTGTACCCCTAGGTTGATCTTGCTCATTAATAATGACACAGGCATTTTCATCAAATCTTATATACGTACCATCTTTTCTTCTAGTTTCTTTTTTTGTTCGGACAACTACTGCGTTGACAATATCCCCTTTTTTGATTTGACCACCTGGAATAGCATCTTTTACAGTGGCAACAAAAACATCACCTAAGCCTGCATATCTAATTCTGGAACTACCTTTTACCTTTATGCAAAGTACTTCTTTTGCACCTGAATTATCAGCAACTTTTAGTCTTGACTCTTTCTGTATCATCTTGCTCTTTCTACAATTTCCGTAATTCTCCAACGCTTTGTTTTTGAATATGGCTTAGTTTCCATAATTTTTACAGTATCACCAATTTTTGCGTCAAAATTTTCATCATGTGCATGTAATTTTCTTGTCTTCTTGACGATTTTTTTATATTTTGGATGTGGGAATTGAATTTCAATTGAAACAGTAACTGTTTTTTCCCTTGAATCAGATGTGACAATTCCAGTTCTAGTTTTTCTAAAAGATCTTGATTCTTCTATCATTATTCATCTTCCTTATCATTTTCGACACTAAGCTTTTCAGTCAAAACAGTATTTGCTTGAGCAATCTCTTTTCTAATTTTCTTAAAAACAGAGGTGTCTTCTAGTTGGCTTGTAGCTAAAGCAAACCTTGAATCCATAAGCTCTTTTTTGAGATCAACTATCTTATTTTTCAATTCAGTAATTGAAAGCTCTCTAAGATCATTCACACTCATAAGTTATCCCTTTTTACAAATTTAGTTTTCATTGGTAATTTGTGACCAGCTTTTCTCATGGCTTCTCTTGCAACATCTTCTGGAACACCAGAAATTTCAAAGATTATACGTCCAGGCTTGACAACTGCTACATAATATTCGACATTTCCTTTACCAGAGCCCATTCTTACCTCGGCAGGTTTTTGAGTTACAGGTTTATGTGGAAAAATATTGATCCATACTTTTCCACCACGTTTCATGGTTCTAGTTATTGTAATTCTTGCAGCTTCTATCTGTCTTCCTGTTACATAGGCAGTTTCAACTGCTTGAATTCCATAGTCACCAAAATTTACAATATTTCCACCCTTAGAGTTTCCTCTTCTTCTTCCTCTATGAGATTTTCTGTATTTTGTCTTTTTAGGCATCAACATAATTTACTCTTCTTCTAAGATTGATTTTTCTTCTTCAAATTCAGCTTGAGCAGTTTCTTTTGTAATTTTTTTACCACCGCCAGCTTCAACAATGTTTGAGGTCTTATCCTCTCCAGACTTTTTACCACCGCCAGCTTCTAGAATTTTAGATTCTTTTTTCTCTCCGACTGCAGCTTCAGCTCTTGATTTAACTGATTTTACTCTTCCCGCTGCTGGGCCACCACTAGCTAAATTGGCTTCAGCTGAAATTTTTTCTTGTCTTAACTTGTTTGAACCAACAACATCACCTTTATAAACCCAAACTTTTACTCCAATTGCTCCTACTGTAGTGTGTGCAGCTGCTCTTCCAAAATCTATATCAGCCCTCAGGGTATGTAATGGTACTCTTCCTTCACGATACCATTCTCTACGTCCCATTTCAGCACCACCAAGTCTACCTGAACACTCAACTCTGACTCCTTCAGCACCTGCTTTAAGCGCTGCAGAAACAGCTCTTTTCATTGCTCTACGAAATGCAACTCTGTTTTCCAATTGATCTGCTATACCTCTTGCTAATAATTGTGCATCTAACTCAGCTTCTCTAATTTCGATAATGTTTAATTTAACAGGTTGTTTTGAAAGCTTTTCAATACCTTTTCTAAGACGATCCGCTTCAACACCTTTTCTGCCTATTACAACACCTGGTCTTGCAGTGTGAATGTCAACTGTAAGGGTTCCCCCCTTGTCTCTTCTTTCAATCTCGATTCTTGAGACTGCAGCTTTAGGAAGTTCTTTTGAAAGCAATTTTCTTATTTGATAATCTTGATTTACTAAGTCCTTGTAGTCTTTACTGTTAAACCAACGAGACTTCCAATCGTTTACTATTCCAATTCTAAATGCATATGGATGAGTTTTTTGACCCATTATTCACTCACGCTTTCTAGTTCAATCAATAAATGGGATGTCCTTTTATTAATTCTTCCCGCTCTTCCTCTTGCTCTTGGTCTAAATCTTTTCAATGTAGGACCTTCATCAGCAATAGCTTTTGAAATGTATAAATCAGAAGCATTTAAATTATAGTTTGCTTCAGCATTAGATATAGCGCTTTCTAACACTTGTTTGATTTCGACAGCTGCTCTTCTTTTAGTAAATGTTAAAACATTTAGAGCTTCTTGAACATCAAGACCCCTAATTAAATTTAGAACTAACCTCATTTTGTAAGGTGATTGTCTTATATATTTTCCTTGTGCTTTGACTGTTGTATTATCCATTAGTTTTGTCCCGGATGTCCTTTAAAAGTTCTTGTTGGTGAAAACTCTCCCAGTTTATGACCAACCATCGCTTCCGTTATAAATACAGGTAGATGCTGCCTCCCATTGTGTACTGCAATAGTAAGTCCAACCATTTCAGGGACAACTGTTGATCTTCTGCTCCAAGTTTTGATAACAGATTTGTTGCCAGTATTTTGAGCATCTTCTACTTTTTTAAGTAAATGTTCATCTACAAATGGTCCTTTTCTTAAACTTCTAGCCATGTTAATTTCTGCCTTTTTGTGATCTTCTTCTAACAATTGATTTGTTACTGTACTTTTTCTTTTTCCTAGTCTTTTTTTCTGGTTTACCCCACGGGCTAACAGGCACTCTACCACCAGATGATTTACCTTCTCCACCACCTAAAGGATGGTCAACAGGGTTCATGGCAACGCCTCTAGTTTGTGGCCTAACCCCTTTCCATCTACTTCTGCCTGCTTTGCCTAATTTTGTAAGCTCTGCTTCAGCATTTCCAACAATTCCAACAGTTGCTCTGCAATCCATTGGAACTGTTCTCATTTCTCCGGATGGTAATCGAAGCAATGCTGTATCACCCTCTTTACTCATAAGCTGAACAGATGATCCTGCTGATCTTGCCATCTTTGCCCCTCCACCAGGTCTTAATTCAACAGCATGTACAAAAGTACCTGAGGGTATATTTCTTAGCGGTAGACAATTACCATCTTTAATATCTGCTTTTGGTCCTGACTCAACTCTGGAGTCAACGGAAATGCCATCCGGTGCAATAATGTATGCCTTTTCTCCATCAACATAGTGCAGGAGGGCGATTCTTGCATTTCTATTTGGATCATATTCAATTCCAGCAACTCGTGCGGGTATGCCATCTTTAATTCTTTTGAAATCTATTACTCTATATTTTTGTTTGTGTCCTCCACCTCTATGCCGTGAAGTAATTCTTCCTTTATTATTTCGGCCACCAGATGATTTTTTTGACTTTAAGAGTGATTTTTCAGGTTTCTTTTTTGTAATATCTTTAAAATCTGTAGCAACCTGACCTCTCATTCCAGGAGTAACTGGTCTAATTTTCTTTGATCCCATTTTTAAACCCCGAAAGCCTCAATAGTATCCCCCTCTACGAGAGTTACTATTGCTATTTTTCTAGTACTTTGTTGGCCAATTATGTATCCAAATCTTTTTTTCTTGCCTTTTCGATACATTGTGTTGACTCTTAAGACTTTTACATCAAACATTTCTTCAACTGCTTTTTTAATTTGTGGTTTGTCTGTTTTTGGATGAACAAAAAAGGAGTAAGAATTTGAGTCAGAAATTCTATCATATGATTTTTCTGAAATAACTGGAGCGATCAAAACATCTTCTAGATATTTCATTGTTCTTCTCCTAAGAATTCTGAGATTGCATCAACCGAAAAAATTGTATCATCTGTCGAAATGATATCTATTGCAGCTAGTTTTTTTACGGATACAAGTCTTGAGTTTGGAATATTTTTAAATGATTTATATAAATTTTCATCATTATCACTGTATATAAATGTGAAATTTCTTTCTATATTTAACTCATTTAAAGAAGTAACTGCTTGTTTGGTAGATGGTGTAGAAAAATCTGATCCATTAATTACAAAAACTGAACCCTCTTCAATTCTTTGTGATATTGCCATATCTAGTGCTTTCTTTTTCATTTTTTTCGGAGTTCTGTCTTGATAAACTCTTGTTCCAGGTCCATGTGCAACACCACCCCCAGCGAATTGTGGAGATCTGAGAGAACCTTGTCTAGCCCTCCCTGTTCCCTTTTGTGCCCAAGGTTTTGCACCTGTTCCAGATACCTGTGCACGTGTTTTAACACTTGCAGTATTATTCCTGAAATTAGTTCTGCTGCCTTTTATAACTTGATGAAGCAATCCAAGGTTTATATCTTCTAATTTATCAAACGCATATTGTTTTTTTGAAACTTTATTATCAGATATATTTATAGTATCTAGCTTTACAGTCATTAGTTAACCTTCACTGCACTTTGCACTTGAACAATATTGCCTTTATTACCAGGAACAGAACCATTTACTAATAAATAATTTTTTTCTTCATTCAAGCCTACGATTGTCACAGATTGAATAGTAGTTTTTTGATTTCCCATACGACCTGCCATTTTTTGTCCTTTGAATACATGACCAGGAAAAGATGCATTACCAATCGAACCACCAGCTCTATGAACTTTGTGCACACCATGGCTAGCTTTTTGTCCAGAAAAATTATGTCTTTTCATAACACCAGCAAAACCTTTACCTTTCGATATTCCAGTAATATCTACTTTCTGGCCTATCTCAAAAAAATCTTTAACATTAATTTTTGCACCTGGATTTAATTCAGTATCTTCATCGACTTTGACTTCATGTAAAACTTCTCCTGGTTCAACATTATATTTTTTAAAGTGACTCTCAAGAGGTTTTGACAAATTTTTCTTTGTACCAATAGTTAACTGAACTGCACTATAACCATCTTTTTCATTATTTTTAACTTGGACAATTCTACAGTCTGACACATCCAAGACTGTAACCCCAAGTGATTTAGAATTTTCATCATAAATTTGAGTCATTCCAATTTTTTTTGCAATTAAAGTTTTCATAATTTAATTTCTACCTCTACACCAGCAGGTAAATCAAGTCTCATTAATGAATCTACAGTTTTTGGTGTTGGTTCTACAATATCAATCAAACGTTTATGAATTCGCATTTCAAAGTGTTCTCTTGATTTTTTATCAACATGAGGTGATCTGATTACACAATATCTATGAATTTTTGTTGGTAGCGGAATTGGGCCTTTTACCTTGGCCTGAGTTTTTATGACAGTTTCAGCAATTTTACGTGCAGACTCGTCTACGACATAATTGTCATATGCTTTTAGCTTTATTCTAATTTGCTGTTCTTTCGCCATTTTTTCCTCAAAAAAAACCGGGAGTATGAATTCTACTCCCGGTTAGTTTTTATTACTCAATAACCTTTGTCACTTGTCCAGCTCCAACTGTTCTACCACCTTCTCTAATTGCGAACTTTACACCCTCTTCCATAGCGATTGGGGATATAAGTTCAACAGAGATAGCAACATTGTCACCAGGCATGACCATTTCAGTACCTTCTGATAGACTGACTTCTCCAGTTACATCAGTTGTTCTGAAATAAAACTGAGGTCTATAACCTTTAAAGAATGGGTTGTGTCTTCCACCCTCTTCTTTAGTAAGCACATAAACTTCAGCTTCAAATTTAGTATGTGGTGTGATTGAACCAGGTTTAGCAATAACTTGGCCTCTCTCAACATCATCTTTGTCTACACCTCTTAAAAGAAGTCCAACGTTGTCACCAGCTCTACCTTCATCAAGAAGTTTTCTAAACATCTCAACACCAGTACAAACTGATTTAGATGTTTCCCTAATTCCAACAATCTCTACTTCTTCGTTAACGTTAACAATACCTTGTTCAATTCTTCCTGTAACAACAGTTCCTCTACCAGTGATAGAGAACACATCTTCAACAGGCATCAAAAATGGTTTATCAACTATTCTTGTTGGCTCTTCAATGTAGGCGTCAACTTGATCCATTAATTCTTTAACAGCGTTTATGCCTTCTTCTTTACCCTCAAGAGCAGCGAGTGCTGAACCTTTTACTACTGGAACATCATCACCAGGAAAGTCATACTCGTTTAATAATTCTCTAACTTCCATTTCTACAAGATCTAAAAGCTCATCGTCATCAACTTGGTCGACTTTATTAAGGAATACAGCAATAGCTGGTACACCAACTTGTCTTGCTAGTAGAACGTGTTCTCTGGTTTGTGGCATAGGACCATCTGCTGCAGATACAACCAAAATTGCTCCATCAACTTGTGCCGCACCTGTAATCATGTTTTTAACATAATCAGCGTGACCAGGCATGTCTACGTGAGCATAGTGTCTGTTTTCAGTTTCATACTCAACGTGAGCAATCTGGATAGTGATTCCTCTTTCCCTCTCTTCAGGGGCTTTGTCAATATCTTCAAAAGCAGTAGCTTCACCACCGCTAGCATCGGATAAGACTTTTGTAATAGCGGCCGTCAATGTCGTTTTACCGTGGTCAATGTGTCCCATTGTACCAACGTTCACATGAGGCTTGCTACGGTCAAATTTTTCCTTTGACATATTTTCTCCTTTTTTATAAATTTAAACCTGTTCAGGTTTAAACTTCTACCTCTACTCCACGAATACTCGCAGTTATTTCTTTAGTTATGCTGTCTGGTACGTCTTCATAACTATCAAACTGCATCGTAAATGTTGCACGGCCTTGTGTTCGAGAACGCAAATCAGTTGCGTATCCAAACATTTCTGATAACGGTACTTTAGCATTGACAACCTTTGCAGATCCTCTTTGCTCCATTTCAGCTATCTTGCCTCTTCTTGAGGAAAGATCTCCGACAACATCTCCCATAAAATCTTCAGGTGTGACTACTTCTACATTCATTACAGGTTCTAATAGTTTAACTCCTGCTTTTTTTGCTCCATCTTTTAAAGCCATAGAACCAGCAATTTTAAAAGCCATTTCAGAGGAGTCTACATCATGATAGGTGCCGTCCTTTAGAGTTGCTTTTACATTTACTAAAGGATATCCAGCTAACACACCTGTTTCCATTGCAGCTTCAACACCAGCGTTGACAGAAGGAATATATTCTTTTGGAATTCTTCCACTTTTAATCAAATCTACAAACTCGTAACCATCTTCAATTGGCTCAAATTCCATTACTACATGTCCGTATTGACCCCTACCACCGCTTTGACGAATATATTTTGCCTCAACATCTGTTTTCTTTTTAAGAGCCTCTCGGTATGCTACCTGAGGCTTACCAATATTTGCTTCAACCTTAAATTCTCTTTTAAGTCTGTCAACTAATATGTCTAAATGTAACTCTCCCATACCGGAGATAATTGTCTGTCCTGTCTCTTCATCTGACTGAACTCTAAATGTCGGATCTTCTTCAGCAAGTTTTTGGAGTCCTTCTGAGAGCTTTTCTTCGTCTGCTTTAGATTTTGGCTCAATTGCTACAGATATTACAGGTTCTGGAAAAGTCATTGATTCTAATTGAATTAAGTCTGATGAGGCTGACAAAGTATCTCCTGTCTTAGCATTTTTGAGTCCTACACCAGCGACAATATCTCCAGCGCAAATAAAATCTATATCTTCTCTTGAATTAGAATGCATTCTTAATATTCTTCCTAGTCTCTCTTCTTTACCTGTTGTTGTGTTAGTTACTTTATCTCCTTTATTTAGAGTGCCTGAATAAACTCTAAAGTAAGTCAACTTACCAACATGTGGATCACTAACTACTTTAAATGCCAAGGCTGAAAATGGGTCTTCATCACTATGCTCTCTTACAAGTTCATTTTCTTCATCGCCAGGCTTAAATCCTGTAACAGCATCAATATCTAAAGGTGACGGAAGATAATCAACAACAGCATCTAATAAAAGTTGTACACCTTTATTCTTAAATGCACTACCAGCTAAAACTGGTACAAATAATCCATCGAGCGTGCCTTTTCTAATAGCTTTTTTAATATCTTCAACTGAAAGTTCCTCATCAGCAAAATATTTTTCTAAAACATCGTCATCAGCTTCAGCAACTATATCAAGCAACTCTTGTCTTTTTAACTGAGCTTCTTCTAATTTATCATCTGGAATATCAGAGATGTCCCATTCTGTTCCATCATCTTTTGACCATGTATGAGCTTTCATTTCGACTAGATCGATTACACCTATAAAATCTGCTTCAGAACCTATTGGAATATGAAGTACCGCGGGCTTTGCTTCTAGCCTTTCAACAATAGATTGAACATCAAAATCAAAATCTGCACCTGTACGATCTAGTTTATTAACAAAACATATTCTTGGTACATTATATTTATCTGCTTGTCTCCATACTGTTTCAGACTGAGGCTCTACGCCAGCAACCCCATCAAAAACTGCAACTGCTCCATCAAGTACTCTTAATGATCTCTCAACTTCAACAGTAAAATCGACGTGTCCTGGAGTATCTATAATATTAATAGTGTGCTTATTCCATGAACAAGTTGTCGCAGCTGAGGTAATTGTTATTCCTCTTTCTTGTTCTTGCTCCATCCAGTCCATAACTGCAGCTCCATCATGGACTTCTCCAATTTTATAAGTTTTACCTGTGTAATATAAAATTCTTTCAGTCAACGTTGTCTTGCCTGCATCAATATGAGCCATGATTCCAATGTTTCTTAAATTATTTAATTCAACTTCTCTACTCATTTTTTACCACCTGTAGTGAGCAAATGCTCTATTTGATTCAGCCATTTTGTGAACGTCTTCTCTTTTTTTAACTGAGGCACCAGTTTTGTTACTAGCATCAAGTATCTCTCTACCAAGACGCTCAGACATGGTTTTCTCACCTCTTTTTCTTGATGAATCAACAATCCATCGAATTGCAAGAGTTGTACTTCTTCTATAGGGAACTTCCATCGGTACTTGATAGTTTGTTCCACCCACTCTTCTTGATTTAGTCTCTATTTGAGGCTTAACATTTTCAAATGCATCTTTTAAAACATCCATCGCATCGGATCCTGCTTGTTTTTGAACTAATTCCAAAGCGTCATAAACTATACCGCTAGCTAAATCTTTTTTACCGTCTAAAAGAACTTGATTAATAATTTGAGATACTAAAACACTATTGTAAATGGGATCTGGTTCAGCTTTTCGTTTTAGTGATGGTCCTCTTCTCATAGCTTAACCCTTTTTACTCCCGTACCTTGACCTAGCTTGTTTTCTATCAGAAACTCCGGATGTGTCTAATGCACCTCTGATAACTTTATATCTAACACCTGGAAGGTCTTTAACTCTTCCACCTCTAACTAGTACAATCGAATGTTCTTGTAAATTATGTCCTTCACCGGGTATATAAGCAGTGACCTCAGTACCAGTTGAAAGTCTTACCCTACAAACTTTTCTTAATGCAGAGTTTGGTTTTTTTGGCGTCACAGTATATACACGAGTACAGACACCTCTTCTTTGAGGCGAACCTTTAAGTCCAGGTGTCTTTTCTTTTGACACTTTGGACTTTCTTCCTTTTCTGACCAACTGTTGTATAGTAGGCATAAAACATCCAATCAATTTTTGTATTATTGGCTTACCGAAAAAGAAGTATATGACGAATTTAAACTTACAACAACCTTTATTTATAGGTTTTTACTCGTTTTCTTCCTCTTTTTCATCACCTAACATAGCTAGCCACTGCGCAGGGTTTGGTAAAGCATCTTCTTCAGATTCATCTGTAGTTGATGACATAAACCCTAATTCCGAAACCTCCGGAGCATCTGGTAAAGATGGTGTGTAAGATTGATATGCATCTGATCCAGTACCAGCTGGGATCAAAGTACCAATAATAACATTTTCTTTCAAGCCGCTTAAAGAATCGTTACTTCTCTTCATTGCTGCTTCTGTCAGTACTCTTGTGGTTTCTTGGAAAGAGGCTGCTGATAACCATGAGTCTGTTGCAAGGCTAGCTTTTGTGATACCCATAAGCTCTGGTCTTCCTTCAGCAGGTACTTTTCCATCTTTTACTAACTCTTGGTTAGTCTTTCTAAATAATGTTGCGTCAACAAGTTCGTTTGGTAAGAAATCAGAATTATTTGATTTAACAATCCTAACCCTTCTTAACATTTGTCGAACAATCATCTCAACATGCTTGTCATGAACTTCAACTCCTTGGTCTCTATAAGTTTTTTGAACTTCATCAACCAAATATTCTTGACAAGTTTTTACACCATTTATTTGTAGAACTTCTTTTGGATCCTTAGGTCCAGTAGTTAGTGATTGTCCAGCAGTAACACTATCTCCTTGATTTATTAATAGGGTCTGTCTTCTTAAAACTAATAACTCAACTTCTTCTTTTTCATTTGTAATAAGAACATTTTTGTTACCTTCAGTAGTGGTATCAACAGATTTTACTTTTCCATTTATTGGAGATAATACAGCCTTTCCTTTTGGAGTTCTAGCTTCAAAAAGCTCTACTATTCTTGGAAGTCCAGATGTGATATCTAATCCAACGACTCCACCAGTGTGGAAAGTTCTCATTGTTAATTGAGTTCCTGGCTCACCAATTGACTGCGCTGATATGATACCAACTGCTTCACCGACTTCAACTGGTTTTCCAGTAGCCAAACTAAATCCATAACATAGTGGATCCATAGATTCAGGATGTAATGAGTTAAACGGTGTCAAAACATTAACGCTCTCAACACCAGATTTTCCAATAGCATCTAAAACTTCAGCATCTACAAAAGTACCTTTAGAAAGTTTTGTACCATCATCTAGCTCTACAATTTTTTTATCTACTTTTACATCTTCAGAAAGAACTCTACCGTACAATGTTGAATGCAAGTAGCGAGTGACTTTACCGTCATGCATAACTTTCTTGTTAGTTCCTCTCCAATCAATATTTTCGTCTCCTAAATCTTTTACAACTATGCCAGCAGCAACATCAACAAGTCTTCTTGTAAGATACCCTGAATCTGCAGTTCTTAAAGCTGTATCAGCCAGACCTTTTCTAGCACCATGAGTAGAAATGAAATACTCAAGAACTGACATGCCTTCTCTAAAGTTACTTTTTATAGGTCTTTCAATAATGTCACCTTTTGGATTTGCAACAAGACCTCTCATGCCAGCTAACTGCCTGACCTGCATCATATTTCCACGGGCTCCGGACTTAACCATCATATCCACAGGGTTAAATTTTTCTGATTCAAGTTCAGCGCTCATCGCATATTGGACTTGGTCTGTAGCTTCATTCCAAATTTCAATTATTTTTTGTTTTCTCTCTGTTTCAGTAATAATGTCTTCTTTAAAAAGTTTTTCAACTTTTTCAGCTTCATTTTCATATTTTTCTAGAATTTGATTTTTACTTGGAGGTGTTTTTACATCATTCATTGCAACTGTAAGACCAGCCTTTGCACCATATTTAAATCCAACTGACTTCATAGAATCAAGGAATATTCTCAATTCAGCTTTGTTGTATCTTTCAATTACTTCAGAAATAATTTTTTTCATTTCTGGTTTTCTTACAGAGGCCTGAATATATGGAAAGTCTTTTGGAAGTATTGAATTAAAATGCATCCTACCTAATGTTGTTTTTATTAATTTGGAACCATCAATCGGTTCTTCAGTAATTAATTCCGAAAATCTTCCTTTTATCTCACTATGCATTTCAGGACTGCCAGCTAAGTCACCAATTCGAACATTTATCGGTGTCTGAAGTCCAATATGACCACTTTCATAAGCGATCTGAGCCTCATTAAAATCAACAAAGTTTAGACTTGCTGATTCTAAATCATCATGGGACTCGGTTATGTAATAAAGACCTATAACCATATCTTGACTTGGAGAAACAATTGGGTTTCCAGAGGCTGGGGATAAGACATTATTTGTTGACAGCATTAAAACTCTTGCTTCAGCTTGGGCTTCAGCAGAAAGTGGGACATGAACTGCCATTTGGTCACCATCAAAGTCAGCATTAAATGCCTCACAAACCAAAGGATGAACTTGAATTGCTTTTCCTTCAACTAATATTGGTTCAAATGCTTGGATGCCTAATCTATGCAAAGTTGGAGCTCTATTAAGTAAAACCGGGTGTTCTTCAATTACTTCAGCTAAAACATCCCAAACTTGTGCTCGTGATCTTTCCACCATACGTTTTGCAGATTTGATATTTTGGGCCAAACCAAGTTCAACCAATCTTTTCATTACAAATGGTTTAAAAAGCTCCAAAGCCATCATTTTAGGTAATCCGCATTGTTGAAGTTCGAGATGGGGACCAACAACAATTACAGATCTAGCTGAGTAATCAACTCTTTTTCCTAAAAGATTCTGACGAAACCTACCCTGCTTTCCTTTCAACATGTCAGAAAGTGACTTGAGACCTCTACCTCCAGCGCCTGCAACTGCTCTTCCTCTTCTTCCATTGTCGAAAAGAGCATCAACTGACTCTTGTAACATTCTTTTCTCATTACTAATAATTATTTCTGGAGCACCAAGTTCAATTAATTTTTTAAGTCTATTGTTTCTATTAATCAATCTTCTGTATAAGTCATTCAAATCTGATGTTGCAAATCTTCCACCATCAAGTTGAACCATTGGTCGTAATTCTGGAGGGATAACTGGTATAACTTCAAGAATCATTGCTTCTGGAGGATTTTTGCCATCAGCAAATGGCTTAATTACTTTCATTCTTTGAATTGCACGCTGTCTTCTTTGCGCAGATTTTGACTCCAGATCACTTTCAAGTTTTTCCATTTCTGCTTTCAAATCTACTAATTGCACAAGTTCTCTTACTGCTTCAGCTCCCATACCGCCAGTGAAGTATTCGTCATACTTATCTATCATTTCTCGCCATAATGTATCATTTTCAATTAAGGTTTTTGGCTTGAGAGTCTTTAAAGTTGAAAATGCTTCTTCAATAACTTTAATTTCAGCATCAGACTTTGCTTTTTTTTGCTTTATTTCTTTTTCAACTTCTTTTTTTCTAATTAGAATTTCAGGTTCAGGAATTTTCGCATTTTCCATAGCTTTAATTTCTGTATCCATTTGTTTAATTCTTTTTTGTTCCCATTCTTCAAAGTCTTCATTTACAATCTCTACTTCTGCAACTACAGCTTCTTCAAGTTCTGCTAAGTCTTTTGTACGTTTCTTCGCATCAATAGAAACTACCAAATAAGCTGCAAAATAAATTACTTTTTCCAATTCTTTTGGAGACATATCAAGAAAATAACCTAAACGGCTTGGTACACCTTTGAAATACCAAATATGGGTAACTGGAGCAGCTAGTTCAATATGCCCCATTCTTTCACGTCTTACTTCTCTTCTTGTTACCTCAACTCCGCATCTCTCACAAACAATGCCCCTATATCTGATTCTTTTATATCTGCCACAGGAACATTCCCAATCTTTTGTTGGTCCAAATATTCTCTCATCAAAAAGTCCATCTTTTTCAGGCTTTAAAGTTCTGTAGTTTATTGTTTCAGGCTTCTTAACTTCTCCAAAAGACCAACTTCTCATCTGATCAGATGTTGCGAGACTAATGCTTAATTCATCAAATATTTTTTCCACAGTTTATACCTCAGCCTCATCTTGTTCCGGTCTTGTCATATCAATTCCTAAAGTTTCAGCTGTCTTTACATATTCATCACTAATATCTTTCATTGAAATTTCTTCTCCAGCAGACAGGATTTCTACATTCAAACAAAGGCTTTGCATCTCTTTGAGGAGAACTTTAAATGATTCAGGAATTCCTGGTTCTGGTATATTGTCACCTTTTACAATTGATTCATAAACTTTTACTCGTCCAACGGTATCGTCAGATTTAATTGTCAATAATTCCTGCAATGCATAGCTAGCACCATAAGCTTCTAGGGCCCATACTTCCATCTCACCAAATCTTTGACCGCCAAACTGTGCTTTACCTCCAAGTGGCTGTTGAGTAATCATTGAATAAGGTCCAGTTGACCTTGCATGAATTTTCTCATCAACTAAATGAATCAGTTTTAATATATATGTGTAACCAACAGTTATCTTTGAATCAAAAGCTTCTCCTGTTCTGCCATCAAAAAGGGTTGCTTTTCCGTCTTCATCAACAAGTAAGTTTCCGTCTCTATTAGGGTTCACATTTCTTAATATTTCATGTATTTCATCTTCATCAGCACCATCAAAAACGGGTGTTGAAATTAATGTTCCAGGTTTTGCACCTTTAGCAGCTTTTGTTCCACCTTTATACTCATTCCATCCTTGATCTGCAGCCCAACCTAAATGAGTTTCTAATATCTGACCAAGATTCATACGACTAGGAACACCTAAAGGTGAGAGCATAATATCAAGTGGTCTTCCATCTTCCATGTAGGGCATGTCTTCAACAGGTAAAATCTTTGAAATCACTCCTTTGTTGCCGTGTCTTCCAGATAGCTTATCTCCTACTTGTATTTTTCTTTGAATCGCAACATAAACTCTAACCTTTTGATTTACTCCTGGCGGTAAATCTGCGCCGTCGTCTCTCTTTAAAATTTGTACGTCAATGACTTTTCCTCTTTCACCATGTGGGACTCTTAATGAAGTATCTCGAACTTCTCTAGCTTTTTCTCCAAATATTGCTCTCAAAAGTCTCTCTTCTGGAGTTAGTTCTGTTTCACCTTTTGGAGTTACTTTTCCAACCAAATAATCTCCAGGTGATACTTCAGCACCAATTCTTACTATGCCCATTTCATCAAGATCCATCAAAACTTCTTCTGCAACATTTGGGATATCCCTGGTTATTTCCTCTTCACCTAATTTTGTATCCCTAGCTTCAATTTCGTGTTCAGCTATATGGACAGACGTAAGAACATCTTCTTTGACAAGTCTTTCAGAAATAACAATAGAATCTTCAAAGTTGTATCCATCCCATGGCATATATCCAACAAGTAAGTTTTTACCTAGTGCTAATTCCCCGCCTTGAGTGCTTGGCCCATCAGCCAAAACATCACCAGGCTTTACTTTTGTCCCAACCTTAACCAATGGTTTTTGGTTCCAACTAGTTGCTTGGTTTGAACGCTTAAATTTTAGAACTTGATATCTAAATTTCTTATTTGTTCCATCTTCTTTGACTGTAATTTCATCACCTGTAACTTCATTGACGACTCCTGTAATATTTGAGATTAGAGCTTCGCCAGAATCTCTAGCTACATTTTCTTCCATGCCAGTTCCAACATAAGGTGCTTCTGTTTTTACAAGAGGCACTGCTTGTCGTTGCATATTTGAACCCATTAAAGCTCTGTTTGCATCATCGTGTTCAAGGAAAGGAATTAAAGCAGTGGTTACAGAACAGATTTGCTTTGGGCTAACATCCATATAATCAATTTCTTTATCAGAAACGAAAGCAACTGATCCTCCATCTTGTCTTGCAAGTATTCTCTTGTTTTGAAAGGTTCCATTTTCATTTAAAGGTGCATTCGCTTGAGCTATTGTATATATGTCTTCTTGTGCAGCAGTGAGGTATACAGCTCTGCTAGTTTTTACTACACCATTTTCAACTTTCCAATAAGGTGTTTCAATAAAACCAAATTTGTTAACTCTTCCATAAGTTGCCAAAGTACCAATTAGTCCAATATTTGGACCTTCTGGTGTCTCAATTGGACACATTCTTCCATAATGGGATGGGTGAACATCTCGGACTTCAAAACCAGCTCTCTCTCTGGAAAGACCTCCTGGTCCAAGAGCTGAAAGTCTTCTTCTATGAGTAAGTCCAGCAATCGGATTAGGTTGATCCATAAATTGGCTTAATTGACTTGTTCCAAAAAATTCTTTTAACGAGGCTTGTATAGGCCTTATATTTATTAATGACTGCGGAGTAATTGCTTCGGGTTCCTGGGTAGTCATTCTTTCTCTAACAACTCTCTCTAATCTACTAAGACCCACTCGTACCTGATTTTGAACTAATTCTCCAACTGTTCTGATTCTTCTATTTCCAAAATGATCGATGTCATCCAATTTAACTGGAATTTCTTTTCCTAAATTGTTAACAAAACTCTCTTCGCCTGCATGCAAAGCAATTACATATTTGATTGAGTCAATCATGTCTTCTATTCTTAACATGCCATCAATCTCAGTAGAGTAAGTTTCAGCATCCTTTTCGCCATATTGGCGACCAAGTTTTTGCTCAACCTTATATCTTCCAACTTTTGTTAGGTCATATCTCTTAGGAGTGTAAAACATCTGCTTTACCAAATTTCTTGCTGATTCAACTGAAGCTGGTTCTCCTGGACGAAGTTTTCTATATAAATCAATGAGAGCTGCTTCTCTGGTAGTATCAGGGTCTCTTTCAATAGTATTGTGAACTGATGGATAGTCTCCAAGAAGCTCAATAGCATCTTCTTTATTTTCAATTACATCCAAAGCCATTAAAAAACCTGTAATGTGCTGTCTTCTTTTTCTATCTACTCTTACGCCTAAAGTGTCTCTTTTATCTGTATCAAACTCAAGCCATGCACCTCTTCCAGGAATCATTTTTCCAATAAAAACTTCTTTGTCTGAAGTCTTATCAATTTCTTGAGAAAAATATACACCCGGAGACCTAACTAACTGACTTACTATTACTCTTTCCGTGCCATTTATGACGAATGTACCTGTATCAGTCATAATTGGGAAATCACCCAAGAATACTGTCTGTTGTTTGATTTGACCTGTTTCTCTATCAAGGAATTGGGCAGTTACATATAATGGTTGTGAATAAGTAGAGTCAGTTACTCTGCAATCTTCAAGAGTCTTTAATGGTTCTTCAAAGTAATGGTTTAGAAATTCTAATGAAAAACGCCCGGAGAAATCTTCAATCGGTGATATTTCTTCAAGTATTTCTTTTAGACCTTCTTCAATAAACCACTTGAAGGAATCTTTTTGTATAATTAATAAATCTGGAATGTCTAGAACTTTAGGAATTTTTGCAAATGAAAGTCTAGAATTCTGAACAGCGGACAACAAGCCTCCTAAAAAAATTAATAACAACTACCCGAAAGGTAAAGTATATTAGTACTTAATATTTAAGCAAACAAATAATAATAAAATTATTTTAATTCTACGGTTGCGCCAGCACCTTCTAATGCTTCTTT
Organism: uncultured Candidatus Actinomarina sp.; assembly: GCA_902625455.1. GTDB lineage: Bacteria > Actinomycetota > Acidimicrobiia > Actinomarinales > Actinomarinaceae > Actinomarina. The sequence continues at coordinate 127,661 of CACOBL010000001.1, forward strand.
AGCTTTTTCAGCATCCTCTTTAGAAGCACCAGTAAGTATATCTGAAGGAGCATTATCAACAAGTTCTTTGGCTTCTTTTAGTCCTAGACTAGTTAAACCTCTAACTTCTTTGATAACTTGTATCTTTTGTGATCCTGCACCTGCAAGAACAACATCAAAAGAATCTTTTTCTTCTCCTGCACCTGCGTCATCTCCTCCACCTGCTGGTGCAGCAGCAACAGCGACAGGGGCTGCAGCAGTAACATCAAACTTTTCTTCAAAAGCGTCTAAGAATTCTTTTAATTCTAATACTGTCATCTCCTCAAATACGCCAAGCAACTCATCAGTTGTCATTTTAGCCATTTGTTATTCCTCCTCATTCTTAACTTCTTCAGAAATTGCAACATCTTCATCAGAAGAGGCAACTTCAGAAACTTCACCCATAGATGTTTTTTTATCGACCAATGCGCTCAAAGCATAAGATGCTTTATTGATAATAGCTTTTGTCCCCGCAGCTACTTTTACTAGAGGGGCATTGAATCCTCCAGCAATTTTGGCAAGAAGTACATCTCTAGGTTCAATATTCGCAAGAACATTAATTTGTTCAACTGTTAAAGGTTCTGAATTCATTAATCCACCTTTAACTACAAAGGCATCATTTTCTTTTGAAAAATCTTTTAATACTTTTGCAGCTTCCACAGGATCAGAATCAATAATTGTGACACCAGTAGGTCCTGCAAAATAATCTGAGAGTGAATCTAGCCCAATATTTTCAGCAGCTCTTTTAGCAAGAGACATTTTTACTACATTAAAAGATGCACCTGCATTTTTTAAAGATCTTCTTAGCTTAGTTTGTTGAGACACGGTAAGACCTCTATATTCTGCTAATACCAAAGCGTTTGCAGACTTAAATAAATCTTCTAGGTCTTTAACCGCCTGAACTTTATCTTCTCTTACCATATAAAAAATCCTTGCATGCCAAGGACCATAATTACTTTACCTGCGTTAGATTTACAATCAATAACTAACGGTCTTTGGTTTTAATTGTCTTTTAATAATATAAACGTCTTTTAATTTTAAATACAAATAAATTACAAATTTATATCAACTGGTATTGATGGTCCCATAGTTGATGAAATGAAAACACTTTTTATGAATTCACCCTTTGAAGAAGCTGGTTTTGATTTTAAAACTTCTGCAATTACTTCATCAAAATTTTGCAAAAGATTATCAATATCAAATGAAACTTTACCAATGGACATTTGTAAATTTCCAAATTTATCATTTTTAATTTCTATCTTGCCCTTTTTAAAATCTTCAACAGCTTTTGCAACGTTAGGCGTTACTGTACCAGTCTTTGGGTTAGGCATAAGACCTTTAGGTCCAAGAATTTTTCCTAATTGACCAACTTCAGCCATCATTTCAGGAGTAGAGATTACAATATCAACATCTAATTTTTCTTCTGAAGCGACTTTTGTAGCCAGTTCTTTGCCCCCAACTATGTCTGCTCCAGCCTTTTCAGCTTCTGTTAGTTCCTCTCCACCAGCAAAAACAGCAATTTTCACCTCTTTGCCAGTTCCGTTCGGTAAAGAAACAGTACTTCTAATATTTTGTTCTGCATCTTTTGGATCGATCCCTAAAGAAAAAGAAGCGTCAATAGATTCATCAAATTTTGCTGTTGCTACGTCTTTACAAATTTTTATAGCTTCTAATTTTGATTGTTTAATATCAGAAATTTTTTCTTTAGCTTGTATATATTTTTTTCCGTGTTTTTTCATTTTTACTCCTTTGGTTCTAGCGATTTTAATCTCCCAAATATAATTTATCTTTAATTCTCTACCGTAACTCCCATTGATCTCGCAGTTCCTGCGATAATATTTATGGCAGCATCAATATCATTTGCATTTAAATCTTCCATTTTTGCTTCAGCAATATTTTTTAATTGATCTCTAGTTATCGAGGCAACTTTTTCTTTATGAGGTTCTGGAGATCCTGATTCTAAACCTATTGCTTTTTTTATTAAATACGAAGCTGGAGCAGTTTTTGTAACAAAAGTAAATGAATTATCTTCATAAATTGTTATTTCTACTGGGACAGTTTCTCCTTGCCTGCTAGCAGTATCATTGTTAAATGCTTGGACAAAATCCATGATGTTTACACCATACTGACCTAATGCTGAACCAACTGGTGGTGCTGGTGTTGCTCCTCCTCCAGGTATTTGTAATTTGAGTAATGCTTTAATTGGTTTTGCCATTTGTGTCCTTAATTTTTTACTATATCTGTAAAGCCAAGCTCTACAGGAGTTTCTCGTCCAAATATGTTAACTAGAACTGTAACTTTTGATTGATCTAAATTAATTTCTTCTATGATGCCATTAAAGTCTGCAAAAGGACCTGTTGTAACTCTCACTGTCTCCCCAATTTCAAAATCTGGTTTGAATTTTGGAGACTCTTTTTTAACTTCAACTTCTTCATTAGATCCTAAAATTCGTTCAATTTCTCTTCTAGATAAAGGAATAGGTCTCTTTCCAGAACCAACAAATCCGATAATTGATGGAGTGTTTCTAATTTCATACCAAGTCGTATCATCAAGATCCATTCTTACAAGTACATATCCAGGAAAAGTCTTTTTTTCTAAATTAACTTTTTTACCATTTCTAATTTCAACAACTTCATCCGTTGGTATTACAACATCGTATACTTTATCTTCTAAATGAAGATTTTTAATTCTAGTTAAAATATTTGTTCTAACTTTTTTTTCATGACCAGATTGAGCGTTTAATACAAACCATTCTCCTGGCAAATCATAAGGATGTGAGGAAGAATCCTCTGTTTCGTCGATTAACTCTTCTGACTCTTCTGTTGTAACTGTATCTTCAACCATTATTCACCAAAGGTTAATAGGTTAATCAAAGAATTTTTAAAACTAAAGTCCATTCCGAAAATAAATAATGTAAAGAACGCAATTGTAATTGTAGTTACTAGTGTGAATGAAGTTAACGTTGAATAAGTTGGCCAGTTTACTCTTTTTAATTCTGTTCTAACCTCTCCTAAATAATTTGTAATTCTTTTAAATCTTGATACTTTTTCTCCAGATTGATATTTACCAATATTTCTATCAGCCTTTTTTGCCAAACGCTCTTCACGTTCAGACATTCTCCTCATTTCTCTGTTCATTTCATTCATAATTACCTCTGCAGGGGCGGTGAGACTCGAACTCACAACCTACGGTTTTGGAGACCGTCGCTCTGCCAATTAGAGCTACACCCCTAAGTTACTGCTCCTTTTCTAATTTATTAGACGAGCGTTTTTTTCCAAATATTAAAAATACAATTGATAATATTCCGAGCAATGTCAATAATATTATTTTTGTGCTCTTACTTGTAGTTGTTTTTACTTTTTTATCAAGCGATGACATTACTTTTGAGGCAAAATCTGTTGGAACAGATACATCTTTTTGTAGTTCATTTTCTAGTTCTTCTTTAAAGGCTTTATATCTTTTGCCTGATACTTGGCATTTAATACATGTAGATGCGTGTAAATTGTTATCGAAACCAAAATATTCATTACTTAAATATGCTGAAAGCATCTTGTTTCTTGTTCTTTTACAAAGAATATTGTTTTTCAAATCATTTAAAATATCCCTCATCGTTCAACTTCCTCTAATATTTGTCTCAACCTTTGATGAGCTCTATGGAGTCTTACTTTTGCAGCAGTTACGCTTATGTCTAAGTAATCTGCAATTTCTTTATGAGATCTTCCTTCAATGTTTTTTAGTTCAACGATAATTCTCTGCTCAATTGGAATTTTGTCTAATGCGTTTATCAATACAGATGATAAGTCTGAGTTAATAGCTACTAACTCGGGGTCTTTTTTTTCATCAATAACAATAGGTTCGTAAGTATCTTCAATATTTAAAGTATTGTGTTTTCTAGCTTTCTTTCTTAAGGTCCATGCAGTATTTACTGTAATTCTGTAAATCCAAGTGCTAAATGTTGAATCACCTCTAAATTTCTCAATAGCTTTCCAAGCTCTAATAAAAGCTTCTTGCGCCACATCATTTGCCATCTCTCTGTTTCCTGTAAGTTTATAAGCAAGAGAAAAGACTAAGTCTTGATGTCTAATAACAAGCTGTTCAAATGCATCTTTTTCGCCAAGTTGAGATTTTCTAACTAATTCTGAATTAGAAATTTCGTTACTTTGATTGATTGGCTCTGGTTTATTACTCATTATCTTTCTTAAGAATAATTACGAAATCTTAATAAATCTATCTTTTTTCTCTATGAAGTTGATGTTTTCTGCATTTTGAACAATATTTATTGAATTCCATTCTGTCAGGAACATTTGTCTTGTTTTTGGTTGTTACATAATTTTGCGCTTTGCAATCAGTACAAACCATTGTTAAAGGTGGTCTTTTATCCGAAGCCATCTTTTACTCTCCTTTTTTTATTTATCGTAGCGGCGGGCAGACTTGAACTGCCGACCTCACGATTATGAGTCGTGCGCTCTTACCAACTGAGCTACGCCGCCATAAGACCTATTCTAGCCTCTGAGCCCTCTTCCGGGATTGAACCGGAGACCTCTTCCTTACCATGGAAGTGCTCTACCGACTGAGCTAAGAGGGCAAAGTGCCGAGAGTAGGATTCGAACCTACGAAGGCATAGCCGGCAGATTTACAGTCTGCTCCCTTTGGCCGCTCGGGCATCTCGGCATAACAATAAAGTCTCTATTGAGTTTAGATTATAAATAAAAATTAGTGAGATGAATTTTTATTTGATTAGGATTATTTTATGGATAAAAAAATTCTAAATCTATTGAATAAATGGCTTGAGAACGATCTTATATCAAAATCAACCTTTGAAAATATCGTAAACTTTGAAAAGAATTCAAATCCATCTCAAAGATCTAAAGTTGCAAAAACGATAACTTTGATTGGTAGTCTATTTCTGCTCTCAGGATTGCTTGGAACACTTCCTTTAATTTGGGACAATCTTGCATATTGGGCTCAATTACTACTTCTTATTATTACGACTTTATTTTTAATTTATGCAGCAAATTACAGTGAAAAATTTGAAGATAGAAATATATTTATTTTTAAATCATCTGAAAAAGTATCTTCTGTACTTTACTTTATATCAACAATTTCATTTGGATCAGTAATTACATTCACTTTAAATATCTTAAACAGAACTACTAGTGTAAATTTTTCTGAGGAGATTTCTATACTTTTAGTTTCTTTTACCGTTTTTGTATATTCATTATTTTTATATATAAGAACACGTCTAATCTTCCAGCACATTGCACTTTTCTACACATCAATTTTCTTTCTTGGTTCATTAGGTAATTTAACTTTTCCCAATATTGAACCTTGGGGAGGAGGATTATTTTTAATTGCAACTGGTTTAATTTGGGGATTGTATACTTTCAATGAAACACTAGGTCCAAGCTGGTTAGGGTATTTATTATCTACTTCAACAGTGTCAATTGGATTTATCATATTAATTGATGATTTATTGAGAAATAACGATCTACTTCAAATAATTTTACTAATCTTTGGATCAATTATGTTCGTTTGGGCAAGTATCCAATTATCAGAACAAGTTATATTTTACATTGGTGGATTAGGCTTGATAATCAACCTTCCAAGATTAATAACTGAGCTATTACCAGATAATATATGGCCTCCATTAATACTATTTTTAGTAGGTGGTGTTCTTGTAGCTGTAGGATTATATTTAAATTCTATTAGAGAAAACTTAAAAAAATAATGTCGAGTAGGATCCTGCTGATAATATCTGTAAGTATATTTGTAACCACAGCAGTTGTTGTAGCTGTATTTGGAGTTGTTCCAATTCCCGACTATGAAGATTTAACATCAGACAATAAATTGAGTGGCAAATTAATCTATCATATAGAAATACAAACTGAAAATATACTTCCCCCAGCACCTGATATTATGGATTCCTGTATTTTTTATATTGATTTATCCGATAGGTCATTAATGGAAAATCCTATCGTTTGTAGTAGCGACCTTTACGAATTGTCATATGATATTTATTTTATTGATGCACAAATTTATGAAGAACAAAATATCGTACTCTATTACTGGGATTATGAGACAGTGGATGAAAGAAGAGCACTGATAATTGACATAACTAGTGGAAAAATTGTAGAACAAATTGATGGAATTATAAACTCAAATGAAAATGACAATATGAACGTATACGGAGAAAAATTAATCGATCCATGGGAATCCTCAGATTATAACTCAAGGTCTATAGGGATTTATTATGTTACCAGAACAGAAACTTTGGAAGTTTTTAACTCAAGAGCTCCGTCTAATTATTATTTTGAATCTTTACATTGGTCACCAGATGGAAATTATATAGTTGCTGGTGATTCTGAAAATAATCTAATTATATTTTCAAAAAATAAAGCATTTACGCCCCTTAAAATACATTTAAAAACAGACGTTTTAGATGATGAAAATATAGAGTTGATAAATGTATTGGGTTGGACTAATTAGAAAATGGTTTTTTAGGCCTTACGCCTATCTCGCTGATAGCATAAGCTGCACTTTTATTAGCTATCTCAGCTGATGATTCTATAGATAAACCTTTTTGTAAACCATAAAGATACCCTCCAGCAAAAAAATCGCCTGCTCCTGTTTTATCCACAACCACTGCTTCCGAAGCATTAAAAGAATACTTATTGCCTCCTTCTAAAATTAAAACTCCATCTGGTCCAAGAGTACAAATTAACTGTCTAACATTTGGAAATTCTTCACTAAAAAATTCTATAGATTCTTCTGTAGTATTTTTTTCGGAAAGTGAATTTAATTCGTCTTCATTACAAAATACGTAATCAATATCATTTGCAATAAAGCTTTTGAAACTTTCTCGATGCATCTCAACACAAAATACATCTGATAGGCTAATTGAGTTCAAGCCCCCAGATTCTTTATTCACCTTTGCAGCGTGTAAGAAAGCTGATTTGCTCGCAGGCTTGTCCCATAAGTAACCTTCCATATATAAGATTTTTGCCTCTTTAATTGCATCAATATGTAAGTCCTCAACCGAAAGATACTCTCCCGCACCAAGATAAGTGTTCATTGTCCTTTCTCCATCAGGTGTAATGAAGATTGCACATAACCCAGTTTGATTATCTTCACTCTCGAATACTGTATAGTCTTTTAGACCAGAATCTTTTAAACTTGTCTGGAATTGTTTACCTAAATCATCATTTGATATTTTTCCTATAAAACCTGCTTCTCCACCTAATTGAGAAATCCAATATGCTGTATTGGCTGCAGACCCTCCGGCTTCGTAAAATGGATTTTTCATTTTTTGTAACAAAAAATTTGAGCGTTCCTTATCAACTAGGGTCATTCTTGCTTTATTTAAATTTAACTCATCGATTAAGAATTCATCAATTTGCACTAAAGAGTCAACTAATGCATTTCCAATACAAATAATCATCTAAATGATTTGTCCTGGATTGCCCTCTTTATCATAGATTTCCTCAGTAAAATTTCTTAACTCTTTCATCCCACCAGACATATTGTAAGCTTCTATGCCTTGAGAAATCATATAGTTTGTAACTTTTGCTGATCTTGATCCAGATCGGCATACAAATATATATTTTTCATTTTGTTTGAAACTATTCATACTCTCCATTATTTTCCCCATTGGTATATGAGTAGCGTATGCATAATGGCCGGAGATCCATTCATCATCTTCTCTAACATCAATGAGAGTAAACCCTGTTTGAACTAAATTTTCAACCTCATTTGGCTGAACCGATGGAGTGCTATTAGTACCTAATTCCACTTTGAGTTTGCCTTAATCTTCTTACTCTTTCAATTGTTGGCGGATGAGTTGAGAATAGCTTACTAAAACTATTTCCAGAAAAAGCCTTAAGTGGATCAGATATAAATAATTGACTCACTGCTGGATTTACATTCATTGGAACTTTAGAATATCGTTCAATTTTTTCGAGTGCAGATGCTAAAGCTAGAGGATTTCCAGAAATTTCTGCTCCTGTTTTGTCAGCTCCGAATTCTCTAGTTCTTGATATTGCCATCCTTATGATTATAGAAGCTATAGGTGCCGCAATAAATGCAATAATTATTACTGCGGGATGTGTATTTCTATTTCTATTTCCACCGCCCCAAAAAGCCATTCTTGACATAAAGGAAACAGCAGCTGCCAACATTGCGGCAATACTAGACACTAAAATATCTCTATTTTTTATATGTGATAATTCATGAGCTAAAACACCCTCAAGCTCATCTCTGTTGAGAAGGTTTAATATACCTGTAGTGACGGCAACTTTGGCATTTTTTGGATTTCTACCTGTTGCAAATGCATTGGGTTGATCACTATTGATAACATAAAGCTCGGGCATTGGCATCTTTTCTTTTTGTGTTAGGTGAGAAATAATCTGAGTTACTTCAGTAAATTGACCATCTTTTATTGGCTGAGCACGTGTTGATCTTATTGCTAAATTTCCTGAGAAAAAATAAATAAATCCGTTAAAGATTAAAGCAAAAAAAAGGGCTGAAATTAGGTCAAAACCAAAAGCTGTTGCGGAGAACATTACGACCAGTGTCATAAGAGTTAGAAGAGCTGTTGTCTTTACAAAATTCATAATTTTATTATAAAAACTTTAAATTTATAACTTTTGAGCATTCAGACAGTAAAAGCCACCCAAACCATTCGAATCAACAATTGCTTTTAGTCCATTCAACTCAGAATTAATTTTTAATTTTTCCATTCCATCTGCGACTAAATACTTTTCTTGCAATTCATCAAAAATAATATCAAAACCATTCTCTAATAAAAAATTTCTCTGCAATTTAAGAGTTACATCATAGCCAAGAGTTTTGAGTTCTCTCGATAAGGAAGAAAAGTTTACATCGTAAGTAATGTCTATATTTCCTGGATCTTCAATAGGGTCAACAGATAAATGGTGGTTTTTGTATGTTCTTAACAAAGAACTGTACTTTCTCTTTTCCCTGTTTGCCTGTTCGTATCCATAATCAAAAAGTAATATGTTTTTTGGGCTGATTTTCTTTATTACAGTATTTAAGAATTTATCAATATTGACCTGAATCTCTAATTCATGATCTTCGTTTGGAACTATGTCATTTTTATTAATCCAATCAAGTTCCTCGTTTCTGATTGGTTTTATGTCATAAGAGAATGAATTTTCTTGTATTGCCACAACTTTTTCATACCAAACTTTATCTCTATATATTCCAATAGAACACGGGATATTATCTAATATCTCATTTCCAAAAACAAGTTCTGATTTTTCTAAAGTCAATTCATTAACATTTGTGTGTGTCATAATCCCTTTATTAATTAATTCTTCTCTTGCTGTCGAAGAAAGTTCAATTGCAGTAATTTCTTTTATACCTATTTGTTCTATCAGTGAACCTGTTCCCGAACCTATTTCAACAATTTTATTTAAATTGCAGCTAGTGTTAATCCAATTTCGTAAAATTTTTCCAAAATATATAGAAACTTCTGGAGATGTTAAAAAATCACCCTTTTTGGCAGACCTTACTAAGTCAGTGTTGAAAAATCCGAATTGCGAATATAATGCTTCCTCCATGAAGGTATCAAAAAAAATATAGTCTGTATCATATTTTTTTTGAATGTAAGAAAAAAAATTTTTTTTTGGCAAATCTTAATTACCAAAAAATATTGAAGATACTTCTCCAAGATAACTGAAAATACCTGGAAAAATTCCTGAAATAAATGTTATCAAAACAGTGAATACACCTACTACTTTGAGAGGGTTTTCAAAATTAAATATTCTGTCTTCATGTATAGATTTAGGTTCATCCATCCATATAACTTTTGATATTCTTGCATAGTAAACAAGCGCTATAACAGCATTGACTGCGCCTACAACTCCAAGAGATATTCCAATTAGATTTTCAGATCCTAATAAACTTCTAAATACTACAAACTTTGCGAACCAACCACCTAAAGGGGGTATTCCTGCAAGTGAGAAAAAGAAAATAGTCGTCAAGACACCAGCTAAAGGTGATTTTTTAGCAACTCCTCCCCATTCATAAAAGTTTGATGATTTAGCAAAATTATTAAAGAGATGTACGGATAAAAATGCTCCTAAATTCATAAAAGCATAAATAATCAAATATGTAACACTCGCAAAAATTCCATCCTGATAATCTCCAGTAATACCGGATATTGCAATCGGAGCTAATATAAAACCAGCCTGTGAAATTGATGAATAAGCTAAAAGTCTTACCGGATTTTCTTGTTGTAATGCTACTAAATTTCCTAATGTCATAGTCAAACCTGAGATAATCACTAAAATAAAACCCCAGCTTGACCCTGATCCTGAAAAAACTTTTGTTAATAGAATAATTAGAGCAACAAAACCAGTTGCTTTTGAACTAACAGATAAATATGCAGTAACTGGTAAAGGTGCACCCTCATACGTATCTGGTGCCCATGAATGAAAAGGAACTATCGATATTTTAAATCCAATACCTGAAATTACTAATATTGCACTTAGTAATACAACTGGAGAATCTGTTAAAGATGCACTTAGCAAATATGAAGAGATATCTGAAAAAACTAGTTGACCTGTAAGTCCATACAGAAGTGAAAATCCATATAATATTAGTGAGGCTGATAATACTCCTAATAGAAAAAACTTTATTGCACCTTCGTTTGATTTTCTATCACCTTTTTTCCATCCAGAGAGTAAAAACATCGGAGTTGAAGCAAGTTCAATACCAATAAATATAGTCAACAAGTCTCTGGAGGAACTTACTATGAGTGCTCCCAAGAGTGAACTTAATAGCAAGTAGTAATACTCTCCCTGATAATACTTATCACTTTCAATAAAATTAATTGAGAGTAGGAAGGTGAGATAAGTTATAAGTATGAATAATCCTTTTAAAATAATTGAAAATTTGTCTATAACAAAACTATTTTCAAAAGCATAAATTGGTGATGTATAGTTTGCCCATTGAATAAATAGAGGTGCTAAAGAAAATAAAGTTCCAAGAAGAGCAAAAGCTGCTACATAATATTTTGATTTTCTTGGAAGTATCAAATCAAGAATCAATGTTCCAACTATTGTAAAAACTACAATAAGTTCAGTGGATATTGCAAAATAATTAATAGAAATTTTTAACCCCCGAAGGCTTTGAGTAGCATTGAAGTAACAGCATCATTTGTTGCACCGAATATTAATTTAGGAAATATTCCAATTAATACTGTTAATACAACAAGTGGAATCCATGCAGAAAGTTCATAAATATCTGCATCGTGGAGTTCTTTATCTAGCCATTCTTCAGACGGCTCTCCCAAATTAACTCTTTGCAGCATCCAAAGTAAATAACCTGCAGTTAATACTGTTCCAATAGCTCCAGCGACCATAGAGGTTCTAAATACAGTTATATTTAAACCATCTAGTGGATTATATGCTCCTAGTAAAGCCATGAATTCTCCCCAAAAGCCAGCAAGTCCAGGGAGGCCCAACGAAGCCATTGCAGTAAACCCTAACATTGCACCAGTTTTTGGAAGTAACTTCATATTACCTCCTAATCTGCCCATATCTCTTGTGTGGTAGGTGTGGGCCATAGAGCCAGACAAGAAAAATAACAATCCAGTTATTACTCCGTGAGCGACCATTCCAATCATTGCCGCATTAATTCCTATAGGCGTGAGAGAAGCTATCCCCAACATTACGAATCCCATATGACCAACTGATGAAAAAGCAATTAGTCTCTTTAAATCTGTTTGAGCAAGGCAAGCCAAAGAACCATATATAATTCCAATCGCTGAAAGAATAGCTATTGCTGGAGCCCATGCTTTTGCCTGCTCTGGAAGAATAGGTATAGCAATTCTTACAAAACCATATGATCCAAGCTTTAAAAGAATCGCAGCTAATAATACAGACCCCACTGTTGGTGCTGCTGTATGAGCATCTGGGAGCCATGTGTGAAGGGGCCACATTGGAACTTTTACAGCAAATCCTAAAAATAATACAGCAAATACAAGTGTTGCAAATGTTCCTGTAAAAGCACCAGAGGATCCCAGCTCAATTAATTCAGGAATACTAAATGTTTTGTTTCCTCGATAATAAAGTCCCAAAAACCCAAGAAGCATAAAAGCTGACCCGAATAAAGTAAATACAAAGAACTTAATACTTGCATAAAGTCTTGTCTCTATTTGATTTTTCAGCCCAGAAACAGTCCTAATAGTTTTATCACCCCATATCCCAATCATAAAATACATAGGCAAGAGTACAATTTCAAAAAATACAAAGAAAAGTATCAAGTCAAGTGCAACAAAAGTACCATTCATTCCTGTTTCAAGAACAAGTATTAAAGCTAAAAAGCCTTTAGGGCTTTTTGGTTCAGGTAGGTGTTCTATAGAATAAATTATTGCTAAAACAGTTATAAAAGTAGAAAGCACTAGTAATGGAAGGGATATACCATCTATTCCTATTTCATAATTTGCATTTATGCTTCTAATCCATGAAATCTTATTACCAAGTTGGAATTTATCTGCTGAGGAAAAATCAAATTGGAAAAGTAAGACAGCACTTAAAACAAAAGTAATTAATGATGAAGCTAATGCAAAAACTTTAATCAATTGCTCCTGTTTCTTAGGTATTAAAATGATTAAAAACGCACTAATTATAGGGAAAAAGACTACTGCAGAAAGTCCCAACCCATTCGTTAACAATTCCACTATTCCCCCTTATATTATAAATAAAATTAATAAACTAATTGTTACTACGCCACCTAAAAACAGCATTAAGTATTGTTGTGTCTTGCCTGTTTGAATCAACTTGACTTTACCTCCAAAATTATCAGTTCCAGCAGAAGACATATTCAATAATTTATCAATTCCATTTTGGTCAAGATTATTGTACACAACACTACCCATTAAAGAAGCAACTTGTCCAAAACCATTTACAACTCTATCAATAACATTTGTATTAAATTTATCTACTCCTTTAGAAATGTTTATTTTCACTGGGTCAATAACATATCTGAAATAAAAATGATCTAGATAATATTTGTTTTCAAGAACTGACCATATTGGTTGAATTTTAATTTTTTCATCTCCTGTCTCAGCACTTCCTTGCAATTGATATAAATAATATCCAAGTGAAATACCAAGTAAGCCAGCAAGTAAGCCACTTGATAATGCGAATAAATCGAAACTTTCAGGATGGTATTCAACAATTTTATTTTTTCTTGTTGTAACCCAGTCTGTAAATCCTGTATAAACACCAGGAATGTTCACCCAACCTGAAGCTATTGCAAATACAGATAAAGCAAGAAGTGGTGTAGTCATGAGATTGTGAGATTCGTGAGGATGACCATGGCCTCTGTATTCTCCAAGAAAAGTCAGGGATACGGCTCTAGTCATATAAAATGCTGTTATAAATGCACCTAAGACTGCTATAAAAAAGAAAGTTGTCTCACCTTCATGATTAAATGAAGCAAGAATCTCGTCTTTGGAAAAGAAACCTGCAAATGGCGGAAGTCCTGCCAAAGCGACTGTTCCAATTATGAATGTAACAAAAGTTTTTGGCATAACTTTTCTTAAGCCACCCATTTCCAACATACTATTGCTATGAACTGCGTGAATAACAGATCCTGCACCGAGAAACAATAAAGCCTTAAAAAATGCGTGTGTCCATAAATGAAATAATGCAGCGGTATAAGCACCTGAACCAATTGCGGCAACCATATAACCCAATTGACTAACTGTTGAGTACGCAAGAACTTTTTTTAAGTCATCTTGAACAACTGCAATTAAACCAGCTGCTAGTAATGTAATAACACCAAAAAGCATCACTATATCTAATGCATCAGGTGCCATTGCTTTATAAAATGGAAACATTCTTGCAAGTAAATAAACACCGGCTGTAACCATTGTTGCAGCATGCATCAGTGCAGATACAGGTGTTGGACCTGCCATAGCATCTGGTAACCAAACATGTAATGGAAATTGAGCACTCTTACCCATCGCCCCAATAAATAATAAAACTGCAGCAGCAAATGCAACAGTAGAAAGCTTTTCATAATCATGCGTTGACTGATAAAGAATCTCAGAAATTCTTAATGTTCCGGTATTTAGCGCCAAAATGATTATTCCAATCATCAACCCTACGTCGGCTATCTTATTCGTAATAAAAGCTTTCATAGCTGCTGAAGAATTATCTTTTTTCTCCCAGTAATGACCAATTAACAAGTATGAACAGACACCAACAAGTTCCCATCCAATTAAAATTTGAATAAGAGTTGGAGAAGATACTAAAACTAACATACTTCCAGCAAACAAAGTTAATGATGTGAAGAAAAAAGTATACCTAATTTCACCTTCCATATAATTTGTTGCATAAATGAAAACAAGTAACGCAACCGTTCCAACAACAAAATACATCATTATTGAAAGACCATCGACAACCCATCCAAACTCAATGTCAAATCCACCGATACTGCCAACATTTATAAAAAATTCATTCACAACACCACTTGTAATGTGCAAGTACATTAGTGCAACACTGTACAAAAATATTATTCCAATAGTTGCTAAAGCTACTTCTGCTCCTTTTAATGGCAAATATTTACCCACAAAAGTTATAACTAATGCAGCAACAAAGGGAAGCACGACTAATAACCATGCATATTCAGCTAAAAATCCCCCATCGGTATAAACTAATTCACCTTCAGCAAAAACAGTTGGTTTAAAATTTACCATTTCATTAAATCGAATTCGTTTATATTAGCTGTTTGTCTGTTTCTGAATAACATAAGAACAATCGCTAATCCAATTCCAACTTCAGCAGCTGCAATTGTAATTATAAAAATTGTAAAAATTTGTCCCTGCATCAAAACATCAGCAAGCATCGTATCGAACATTATAAAATTGATATTCACAGAGTTAAGAATTAATTCAATAGACAAAAGAACCATGACAGCATTTCTTCTAACTAATATGCCATAAATGCCCAATGAAAATAAAGCTGCTGCTACTACTAATACAGGCTGAACAATCATACCTGTTCCTCATCAATCAATGCTTCATCTTTTCTGGCCAATGTTATTCCCCCAATTAGAGCGGCTAATAAAACAAATGAAACTAATTCAAAAGGAAAAACAAATCTACTGAGTAGGATTTCGCCAAGCAATTCAGTTGAAGATCCTGAAGTAATAACTACTTCACCCTCAAAGCCATTAACTAAAATGTATGAGA
The DNA here is from genome assembly GCA_902625455.1 of uncultured Candidatus Actinomarina sp. GTDB lineage: Bacteria > Actinomycetota > Acidimicrobiia > Actinomarinales > Actinomarinaceae > Actinomarina. The sequence goes on from CACOBL010000001.1 coordinate 142,902, forward strand.
ACAAGAAAAATATAGAACCTGCTATTGCTGCACCTAACTTTTTATTTTTATCATTATCTAACTCGGCATTTTTGCCTAAAGGTGCTCTGGTAATCATAATTCCAAATAAGAAGAGGACAATAACTGCACCAATGTAGACCAGAACTAATACAAGAGCAACAAACTCTGTTGATAAAAGTAAAAATAATACCGAAGTCAAAGCAAGAGTAAATACAAGGGATATAGCAGCATGAATTACATTTGAAGTCGTTACAACCCTTACTGCTGTTGAAACCAATAAAAGAAGAACAAAGTAAGTTACAATTTCAAAAATTTCCATTTTTAACTTTCAAGGCCCTCAGGATCTGGTACTGTTTGCAGCCAATCATCTAATCGTTCTTTATCATGCAACATATCGCCCATGTTGAACTCAGAATATTCATATTCTGGTGACCAGAATAAAGCGTCGAATGGACAGACTTCTACACATATTCCACAATACATACAAAGCGCATAGTCAATATCAAATCTATCCAAAACAGCCCTACTTCTTTGTCTACCACCAGGTTTTGAAGGAGGTTGTAATTCTTTATGTCCCTCTATATAAATGCACCAGTCGGGACACTGTCGAGCACATAACATGCAACTTGTGCATGCTTCCTGATCTAAAGCAATAACTCCTCTTGCTCTTGGTGCAACTTTTTCTTTTTCAAAAGGGTAATTTACATTTGGTTTTGAATGAAAAGGAGAGAGAGTTTTAAGCATGTTGATAATAACTATCTTTATTCCAACTAAAAATCCTGGTACTTTTGGTCTAAATGTTTTCATTAGAATCCAACTTTCATGATTGCAGTTACAAGAATGTTAACTAAAGATGCAGGGATAAGTATCTTCCAGGCAAGATTTTGCAACTGATCTTCTCTAAATCTTGGCTGCGACCACCTTATCGCTACCAAAATAAAACCTAAAATGGCAGTTTTTGTTAAAAGTACAACAGGTCCATAGAAATTTACCCATTCAGTTGGTAAAAGTGGGACATGGTAACCACCAAGAAATAGGGTTGAAGCAATTGCACATAATATAAACATATTCATATATTCAGAAATATAAAAAATAAGAAATCTTATCCCAGAGTATTCAGTCATAAAGCCCATAGTTAATTCTGATTCACCAATAGGCATATCGAATGGCACCCTCATCATTTCAGCTGTTGCTGCAACCATAAAAATTAGAAAACCAATTAGCTGACCTCCAAAAACAAAAGGAACTCCCCATTCAATTTGTTTTTCTACAATCCCAACTAGAGACATGGTTTCAGCTTGAATAACAACTCCTACAACAGCAAGGATTAGTGGAAGTTCATAAGCTATGAGCTGTCCTGCTGCTCTTAAACCTCCCATTAGAGAATATTTATTTGCTGATGACCATCCAGCAGTTAATACGCCTATAGTTCCCAAAGAGCTTATAGCAAGTGCGAAGAAAACACCTAATTCTATATCTGCAACAACTAATGTTGGACTCATTGGAACTACTGCAAAAAGAGCAACACAAGAAACCATAACATAAGCAGGTGCCCATTTGAATACAGGTCTGTCTACTTCAGTTGGTATTATGTCTTCTTTTTGAACAAATTTAAGTATTTCGGCAACAGGAAATATAAAACCTCTAAGTCCAACATGTAAAGGTCCCGGTCTTCTCTGCATCCATGAAGCACCTTTTACATCCATGATTGTAAAGATTATTGCGCCATTCAATGCAGCAAGTGCAAGAAATCCAACTTTTATCAAGACATCTGTCATCTATCTACATCTCCCAGTACAAAATCTAGGCTACCCATTATGGCAATTAAATCTGGCAATAAAGCACCCTCAAGCATAATTGGCAAAATTGAAATATTGCTAAATGATGCAGTTCTAACTTTGAGTCTGTAAGGTCCCAGTCCTCCATCTGATATTATGTAATAGCCCATTTCTCCTTTGGGATTTTCAGCTCTTACATATGTACGGCCTTTGGGAACTTTTATAACTTTTGGCACTTTTGCTTGCAATGGACCAGAGGGCATTGAGTCAATAGCTTGTAAAACTATTTTTGCTGATTCAACCATTTCTTTAACTCTGACATCCCAACGATCGTAACAGTCTCCATTCTCTCCAACTGGAATTTCGAAATCAAATTGATCATATGGCAAATAATCTGTATGTGTTCTCAAGTCAGATTTAACTCCTGAAGCTCTGAGTATTGGGCCTGAAACACCATAAGCTTCTGCAATTTCAGGAGTTAATATACCTACATTTTTAGTTCTTTTCTTAAAAACTTCATTTCCCCCTATTAAATTTTGAAATTGATCAGCTGCCTTAATTACTTTTTCCATTGCTACTTTGGTATCCCTGTAAAATCCAGCAGGTAAATCTTGAATATTTTTTTTAGAAGTAGGACCCGCTCCAGCTGCAGGTTTTACTCCTCCAATTCGATTGAAGTTTGGATGAAATCGACCACCAGTTACTGACTCGATTAAATCTAAAACTCTTTCTCGATCTTCCATTGCATAAAAAATTGGAGTAAGTGCACCAACTTCAAGAGCATATGCTCCATTGAATACAAAATGTGAAGAAATTCTAGCCATTTCATTGAGAATTAATCTTATATGTTTGGCTCTTTCAGGTACTTCAATTTCCATTAATCTTTCAGCTCCAGCAATAAACGGAATTTCGTTAGAAAATCCAGCAACCCAATCTATTCGATTTACAAGTGTTGTTATTTGGGGATATGATCTAACTTCTGCAAGTTTTTCATAACCACGATGCATGTAGCCAAGAACGGGTTTTACATCATGAACTTTTTCACCATCTACTTTTGCGACCAATCTAAGTACCCCGTGAGTTGATGGATGTTGAGGTCCAATGTTTAATGTCATGTCCTCTGTTTCAATTTCTATAGACACAGAAGCTTCAGAAAAATTATTCATATTTTGTGGGTCTAATGTATTAACCATCTGGAGACTTATCGCTTCCTGATTCTTCTGGCATTCCCTCAACATCAACCTCTCCAGGCCATGGCTTAACTTCTCTGCTAATCAATTCAAAAGATTTAAGCATAGGATTTCCTTCGTAACCGTCAGGAAGATATAATTTTTCAAGATTTGGGTGATTTTCAAAATTTATTCCAAACATTTCATATGCTTCTCTCTCGTGCCAATTAGCCCCACCATATATTTCTACAAGAGATTCAATTTTCGGATCTGATTTATCAATCTTTGTAGATACGGTAATTAAATTAGTATTTGCTAAATCAGATAAGCATGTAATTATTTCAAAATTAGGTGAAACGCTCTCTTTAGGTGCTTCACCAACAGAAACATCATTGTCCCAATCAACTGCAGAAAGCCATGAGAAAAATTTCAAATTAAATCCATCTTTGAGTTTTTTATGCGTGTCAATCCAATCTATTGAGTCAACTTTGATATTTATTGTTTCAAACTCTAATGTTGTATTTGTAAAGCTTTCTTTTATTTTGTTAAAAAAATCTTCCATCTTATATTGGCTCTGTTTGAACTTCTGACCATTTTTCTTTCATATCTTCTCCACGAATTTTTTTCTGGAGAAGAATGATACCTTCCTGTAGGGCTTCTGGTCTTGGTGGACAACCTGGAACGTAAACATCCACAGGGATTAATTGATCTACTCCCTTAGTTACAGAGTAAGAATCCCAGTACGGACCACCACTATTTGAGCAAGATCCCATTGAAATAACATACTTTGGTTCAGGCATTTGATCATAAAGCCTTTTTACTGAAGGAGCCATTTTATCTGTTACCGTTCCAGCGACAATCATAAAATCAGCCTGTCGAGGAGAAGCGGGTAAAGGAATTACTCCTAACCTCATAAAATCGTGTCTAGGCCCACTTACAGCCATAACCTCAATGGCACAACATGCCAATCCGAATTGAAAGTACCAAAGAGAATATGATCTGGCCCAATTAAATACTGATGATATTGGTTTTGGAAGACCAAATTTATCTACGACTCCCACTTGAGAACATCCTTTCTTATTGCATATATAAGACCAATAAGGAGAATAAATATAAAAACAAACATTTCAATTAATCCAAAATAACCCAATTTTTCTAAGTTTATTGCCCATGGAAATATGAAAACTGCCTCAACATCGAAAATTACAAAAAGCAACCCAAATATATAGTATCTTACGTATGTTTGACTCCATCCAGTGCCTACAGGATCAACACCACATTCATATGTTTCTAGCTTTTCCGGATAAGGTTTATTTGGCCTAAGAACTGAGGCGACTCCAAGCAATAGCACACAAAGAAAAATGCCAAATCCTAGCACTGCTGCTATAGTCACATAATCTTGAAAATAAGAAATCATAATTTATAGTTTAGTTAAGCCTTTAAAAAGTCTAGTTTTTTCTCAAACTTCAGTGAAATTTTTTGTAAGATTTTTTATAGGTGATTAATAGTAATTTTTTAAAAGAATCCAATTTAGTAGATCTCTCAAGAGAAATATTTCAATACGTGGTTCAAGACAAACAGAAGATAGATACAAGATTCCAACTATTGTCAGAGGACCTCTATGAGGCAGATACAATTAATTTCATACTGGCTGACGGACTTGGTTATGAAAATCTAATCAGTACAGATTCTTATCTCAATAAAAATGTTACCAAGTCTATTAATACAACATTTCCTTCCTCAACAAACGTGGCTTTATCATCAATTGCATTTATGAAAAACCCGATTGACCATGGGCTGATAGGTTACTACATGTATGACAAATTACAATACGGTCTAATAAATGCATTAAATTGGAATAAAGAAAACAAAAATTTTCTATTAAATAATCATTTTCAAAAACAAAAATCAATTTGGAAAATTTTTAAAGAAAATAAAATTTATGCATCTAATTTTCAGCCTAGAAATCTAGTAGGAACTCCCCTTTCAGATTGTCTATATGAGTCATCAAGCACTATTCCATATGACGATGCGCAAAATCTTTTGGAACTACTATCGGAATCTACAACCTTGGAGAATAAGTTTAATTTTATTTATTATCCTTTAATTGATGTTACAGCACATATATTCGGAGTGCATTCAGAAGAGTGGCATATAGAGATAACTAAATTTGAAAAATTAGTTAATGAAATTTCAAATATAAGTAATAAAAAAACAAAAACTATTATTTCTGCTGATCACGGTCTTATAAATATTGATGCAGAAAGCCGTCATACTTTGAATTACGGTGATGATTTACAAATATATGGAGACCAACGCTCAGTTTATATAAATGGATCTGAAGAGATTGTTTTAGAAACGTTTTCTGAAATACCTGGTGTTTTATTGGAGCAACAAGAGTTGTCTCATATTCTAGGTGACCAAAAAAATGAATTTTTAAAATCTATTTATCCTGATTTTTGTTTTTTAGTTGAAGATAACAATATTATTTATCCAAAACACCTTTCGGCACAGTTGAAGGGTTACCATGGAGGTTTGTCTAAAGGAGAAATAAAAATTCCAATAATTGAACTTTCTAACTATTGAATTATTTATACTTATCTTGTGAAAAATCTTAAACTTTTATTTTTTCTTTTAACTTTTGCTTTTTGTTCCCAATCAAGTGAAATGACACTTGGTATGGCTGAACCATATTTCAGTGGAACTGAGGACATGGCTTTTTCTGAATCCTCAGTGACACGAGACGGATCTTTTTCACAAGGTGACTATATTATTAAAACCGCATATGCAAGCACAGATGTAAGTTCTTCTGATTTTGAAAATACCATCGATGAAGTAGAAGGTTTAGTTAAGAACTACAACGGAAATATTTCTAATACTTATCTTTCAACAAACTATCAAGGACTTAAAAGTTATAGTTTAACAATAAATGTCCCAGCAAAAGAGTTTGAAAGTTTTCTAACGAAAGTAGAAGAAATTTCCAAATTTACAAATATTAATTTGAATGCGAATGATGTAACTAAATATGTGCTTGATATTGATTCAAGATTGAAATCATTGAAGGATGAAAAGAAAGCACTTGAAGAAATAAAAGAAGAGGCAGTATCAACATCTGACAAACTTCAAGTGCAATCTCAGCTTCGGTACATTAATCAAGATATACAAGTGCTTGAAGGACAAAAAGAATATTATGAAAATTCAGTATCGTACTCTTCTTTGACTCTAGATATCAGAGAGGGTTCAGGAATATCATTATTTTCATGGAATTATTATGTACAAAGAGCTTTAAATTGGATTGAGTCAATAATTGGTTTTGGTGTGTCGTTTGGAATAATTGCGATTCCATTATTACTTTTAGCACTAGGGTTTAGAAAATTTAGATCTAAAACCTAATGGCACTCTCTTATATTGGATTATTTTTAATTATTATTCTGCTTATATTTTTTGGAAAAAAGATTAAATAAGTAATTAATTTGGTTGATATGTTCCAAAAAATACCTGCCAAGCAAGACAAGTTTTTGCTAACAAGCTAAGCCAAATGTAAGCTCTTTCTCCATATAAATAATCTTTCCATTTACCTACTTGCTTATACTGCAAAATCATATTTATTGAAAAAGTGTTAAAGAATAAGAAAATACTTACAAAAATCCACACAACAAACTGTGGAACTCCTTGCGGGTTTGAATCTGTAGCTACACCATCACCTATTAAATTTATAAATATAAAAATCCACGGAGTAACACCAACCAAGCAGCCCATTATATAGCTTGTCCAGTCAACTTTTTCAGTGTATTGATTATGAACTTCCATCATCCAACCAAACCAGCACATTGCAGCATTCATGAAAAATATTCCAGCTAATGCCCATACATCATAAATTCCTACTAATAAAGCAATTAGGACAATCATCACGGATGCACTAATTGAGTATTCAATCCAACGCACCTTATTTATTCCTTTTGAAAGGTCTTCTTTATATTTGTTATAAAAGGGGCCAGAAATAAGATAGTGAGCAACAGCTGAAGCAAGTAAAAAGGTTGCTACTGCTGGACCAAAGTTTGTGACTTCTCTCCATACTTCAAGTTCAGGAACTAATGCAAAACTTGAAGGATCTTCCGGTGAACCAACTCCAACTAATTGAGTTAAAGTTACTGGAACAATAAAATCAGAATTTACGACAGTACCAAGCCAAAAAAGTAATCCACCCTGAATTAAATGAACTGTGCCCATTATGATATTGAATTTTCTAAGTTTTTTTATCTTTATTTCCATGTTTTACCTCAATTTGAAATATTAAGTATAAGTTTAGTTTTTTATTTAAGATTAAATGATGGATAAACAACTTATTTTTTCAGAGATTGAATCGATAATCTTTGATATTGAAACATCAATTAAGTCTCTTGCTAATTCAAGAGAATACATTGCTGAAGATAATTATTCAAGAGCATTTACCAAACTTGCAGAAATAGAAATTGAATTTCAATCTTTAGCTGGAAGAGTAGCTTATATTAAATCAAGTCTTTGACGGAAAAGTAGTTACTTCAGATATTTCAATATTAATTTTGTCACCAGTTTCATATATTGTATTAGGTAACGACCTTGCTCTAAAAACTTCACCTTTACTATTTTGAAATGAAATTACCTGGTCATGTCCATAAAATGTGCATTCTTTCACTACATAACTGCCATCAGAATCTAAATTAAGCTCGATACACTCTGGTCTAATTGAAACATCTAATGCCCCATCATAAGCAGAAACAAATGTACCAAGTGAAGTTTCTACCATTCCATTTATAGAAAAACCCTTGAGTATATTTGGATCGCCAACTGAATTAGCAACAGTTTGACTAATAGGGTTTAAATAAATCTCTTGTGGAGTTGCACTCTGAATAACTTTTCCATCTTCTAGAACACTTACAACATCACATACTGATAGGGCTTCTTCTTGATCATGTGTAACGATGATTGCAGTGGTTTCGGTTTCTCTAAGAAGTGTCACAACTTCATCTCTTAAATCTCGTGCCATATGAGCATCTAAACTTGTAAAGGGTTCATCTAATAAAATAACTTCAGGATTTGGAGCTAATGCTCTAGCAAGAGCGACTCTCTGTTGTTGACCTCCAGATAATTCTTGAGGTAACTTGTTTCTGTAATCATTTAGATTACACATATCGATTACTTCATTTAATCTTCCACTTTTAATTTGATGTTTTGATAGCCCAAAAGAAATATTGCTTTTCACATCAAGATGAGGAAACAATGCATAATCTTGAAATACCATTCCAACATTTCTCTCTTCTGGTGGCACATATACTTCTTGACTTGAGATTATCTCTTCTCTCATCTCAATTATCCCACTATCTGGTTTTTCAAATCCTGCAATTAATCTTAGAGCTGTAGTTTTTCCAGAACCAGAGACACCAAGTACCCCCACAATTGCACCATTCCAAACATCGAGATTAAAATCTGACAGTACAAGCTCAGAACCATACGATTTACTTACTGAGCGAGCTCTGATAATTAAATTTTCATATGCCATTAGTTATCTAAATTCCTTGTACTAAGTATATATGTTGGAAATGCACTAATTGCTAATAAAATAAACCCAGAAAAAGCAGCCTGTGTGAAAAGTGCTTCTGATGCATTTGACCATATGTCAACTGACATAGTACTGAAACCTGTTGGTCGTAGTAATAATGTTTGAGGTAATTCTTTCATTGTTGATAAGAATACAAGTGCTGCTCCTGCAAGAAGTCCTTTGTATATTAATGGGAAGGTTACCTTAAAGAAAGTATCTAACTTTGACAAACCAAGCCCAGTGCTTGCTTCAATATATGAAATCTTAACTTGTTCCATTGATGCTTGACCTCCTCCGACAGCTTGAGGCAAAAAAACTATCAAATATGAGATTATTAGAGTTATAAAAGTTTGATAAATTGAGGGAAAAATTTTTATTGTAATAAATAACATTGAAATTCCCACTGCAATATGAGGTAATCCATAGAGTGTAAGTGTTACTTTTTCAAACAAGTCGCCAAACTTCGATTTATATTGAGAAATCATTACAACTATTGGTGTAGCTATAATCATCGCAAAAATTGATGTGACTGTAGCTGCTGTAAGGGACCCAGCAACACCAGCTAAAGAACCAGTTATAGAAATATTGTTTGACAACCCACGTACTAACCAAAATGTCAAAACACCGACAGGTATTAATAAACTAAAAAATATAACAACGGCAAAAAATGTTAAAACCAAATAAGTACTTTTTTTTGAAAGTTCTAATTTATTAAGTTCTCTTGGAGTACCAGATACTTTTGCTGATTTACTCATTTCACTTCCTCTTTGAGCAAAACTTATAATTAACGCAAGAACTATTAAGAATGCTGAATAAAAAATTACTGGATCACCATTGATGTTGATTACATAGTATGAATAAATTGCTTTAGTCATAGTTCCATATTTCATTAACGAAACTGCACCAAAATCAGAAATGACATATAAACCCACTAATAGAGATGAATATATCATAGGTTTTTTTAACCTAGGAATTACAACACTTGTGTACATTTTTATTTTTTTGACACCTAAAGATCTTGCAGCATCTTCAACTGTTGAATCTAAATTCCTTAAAGCACTACTACAAATCAACTGTACATATGGATAGGTAAATAATGTCAAAACAATCCAGCTTCCTACAAATCCTTCAATACCTATTATTTCCTCCAAGCCGTATCTAGAAAATATATCGACAAACAAACCTTTGGGAGAAAAAGCGGAAACATAAGTCAATGCACCAATGTATGAAGGAATAACTAGCGGTAAAATTGTCAAGCTAAATAAAATTTTGGATCCAGGGAATGAGTATCTAACTGTAAGTATCGAAATTGTTAACCCAAGAATAAGACTTGTTAAAACAACAGCAATAAATAAAAATACTGTATTCATCAATAAAGTAGTCACGTCCCAGGAGTTAAAAAAACTAGATAGATTTCTTGATAGCTTTGCAAACCTCCAAAACAAATAAAATAAGGGCATAAGAAATAAAAGTAAAATTAATACATTTGTTGTTATTAAAAGTTTAGGTGTTTTCACTTAATTAAGAATATAATGAAAAATTTGATATTTAAAGAAAAAATTCTGGTCAGATTTCTCTGACCAGAATTTTTTGGCTTATGTTGATGCTGACGGACGGATTAATATCCTGCCTGAGCAATTAGTTCAACAGCTTTTTCTTGCCATAACGCTAATGCGGACCAGTTCAAGTTTGAAGGAGAGTTCAAACTGTTAATGTCTGGTAGCAATTCGTTTGGCTCAATTCCTGCTACAAGAGGGAACTCATATACAGTGTTTGTAAATGTTTCTTGAGCTGATTTTGAATGTAAAAATTCAACGAATGCCATAGCTGCTGGTTTATTTTGGCTTGAGGACAAAATTCCAACACCTGCAGGCATAACCATTGCTCCGCAACCGCCATCTAGGTACACATTCTTAATTGGAGCAGAAGGATCTTCCGCTAAAACTCTTAATGTGTAGTAATGGTTAATCATTCCAATATCAAGTTCACCTGCAGCTGCAGCAGCAACTTGTGGTGAGTTCTTAGGATATTCTCCGTATCCAAGACCATTTATTGTTGTTAACCAATCTAGAACTTTTTCTTCACCATCTGATTCGATCATGCATGCAACCATTGCAAGGAATGATCCATTAGTTGGTGCTAAACCTAATCTGTTTCTAAACTTTTCATCAGCAAGACCATAAATATCACCTGGCAATTCTGCATCAGTGACGTCTCTTGTATCAACAACTAGAGATCTTGATCTTCCAGAAGTACCAACCCAGTATCCATTTTTGTCTACTGCCCATGCTGGAACATTGTCTAGAACACTATCCGGAAGTCGGTCAAATAATCCTTCTTTGGCAATTACACCAAGGCTTACAGGATCTTGTGAAAAGAATACGTCTGCAGGGCTTATAGCACCTTCAAGAACAACTGTTCCTGCTAATGCCGGGCTTTTTGCGTATCTTACTTCAACTTCAACACCTGAAGTTGCAGCAAATTCTGCAATAATATCTGCGACTAAGCTTTCTTTTCTACCACTATAAATTACAAGTGTTCCACCTACTTCGGCTTCTGGTTCAGCGAGTGCTGCTTCAACAGCAGCATCAATAGCTTCTTGTGATACTTCACCTGCTGGTCCTTGCGCACCTGCCGGTCCTTGCTCTCCTGCTGGTCCTGCTTCTCCAGCTGTTGGAGTACAAGCAGTTAAAACCATCATTAAAGCAATCAAAGTAACTGTTAATTTTTTGTTCATTTTAACCTTTTTTCGCTTAACTTTGTTAATAGTACTTAACAAAAATAGTTAATGGTAATTTATTTCAAAAAAATTTTTTTAAATGTGATTTATTTTTAAACAAAAAATATTTTAAAATTGTTAAGTGGATTTACAAAACAACGAAGGCGTACTTTTAATCAATCTTGGTTCTCCAAAAGAACTTAACAAAAAATCTGTAAGAGAATACCTTCGTGTTTTTCTATCGGATGACAATGTTGTAGATTTACCAAAGTTTTTCCAACAACTTATTCTTCGTTTATTCATTCTTCCCTTTCGTCCCAAAAATACCCTTGAAGCATATGAAAAAATTTGGACAAAAGATGGCTCACCATTAATTATTTCAACTGAAAGTATCGCAAAGAAATTGACTAAAAAAACAGGTTGGAATGTTGAAATTGCAATGAGATACGAAGATCCAAGTATCGAACAAGCACTTAAAAACTTTGAAAAAAAAGGTATAAACAAAATATATGTGATTTCTTTATATCCACATAATGCGATGGCAACAACTGTAACAACAGAGTTGGAAACAAGACATGTGGCAATGAACATCTCAAATGATTTTGAATTAATATTTACTAAACCATTTTTTGATAATGAAGAGTACATAAATGCAATGGTGAATTCAATAAAACCATATGTTGAAAGTGAAACATATGACAAAATAATATTTAGCTATCATGGTATCCCCAAAAGACAAGCTAAGAAGACAGATGAGACTGGAGAGCATTGTTTTTCAACTGCTAGTTGTTGCGAAGTAAATAATGATGGATCAAAAGATTGCTATAGATCTCATACAAGAATAGCTTCGGATTTAACAGCTAAAAAACTTGGTTTAAATGACGATCAATGGGAAATTGCTTACCAGTCAAGAATTGGTCCAGGATGGTTGACTCCTTTTACTGATAAAAGATTGGCCAAACTTCCTGAAGAAGGAAAAGACAATATAGCTATTTTGTGTCCATCATTTATATCTGATTGCCTAGAAACTTTGGAGGAAATAGATATTCGTGGTAGAGAAACTTTTTTTAAAGCAGGTGGAAAAAATATGACTTATATTCCTTGCTTGAATGATTCAGAAGATACCATTAATCTTCTAGAAAATTTAGTGAGAGCTAGCTGACCTAACCGTTTTTTTTAAAGTAAGAGATTTTGCAAAAAATTTTCCACCATTGCGGACAAACCACATAAATCCAGCCAAAATATATGCATAAGGACACATCATATTAGTTTTATTATACATCAAATAGTACAATATTTATAATGCAAAAAGATCCTAAGCTTGTTAGAAAATATGAACCAATATTGTGGCTATTATTTTTTGGACTTACTTTTGCTGTTGGGTGTCCTGCCTTTTAAATTTTTCACTTGTAAGTAAACAACTGTTAACATAGTTAGTAATGAATAATAACAATAATCCCTATGTCTTTACTCAAAAAGAAATTGAGAAGTTACCTAACTCTTTTTATTCGCATGCAGAAGCTATTTTTCACATCAGTGAAGTTGGAATAGAAGTAAAACAGACCCGTGTAGCTGATTGGTTAGGTGTAAGCAGAGCTAATGTTTCTCAAGTTATTGGAAGAATGCAAAATAGTGGTCTTATTGAAATGGATGATGTACTAAAGCTTACTGAAAAAGGAACTTACTTAGCAAAAATGATTGCAAGGAGACACAGAATAATTGAAAGATTTTTATCTGAAATTTTAGATTTACCATGGGAAAGAGTTTATGTTGAAACTAAAAAATGGGAGAATGTCCTAAGTTCTGTTACTGAAGAAGCAATGTTAAAAGTCTTGGGTTACCCAAAGACTGGTTTATTCGGAAACCCAATTCCATACTCAAATTATTTTGAAGGACCAATGAATAGATTGATTGACGTAGGAACTAAAACAAATAAAAAATATTCTATTGTAAAAATCTCGGAAGAATTAAAAAGAGATAGCTCAATTATTTCTTTTTTACAAAAAAATAAAATCTTACCCGGTAATGAAATAAACATATATGATGCAAATGAATACTCTATTACTGTAAGTGTTGCAAAGGACAAATTTTTTGGTTTAGATCAATTTATTGCAGAAAGAGTTTTTGTTAGTTAATTCAATTTATGATTATGTATAAAAAATTTATAATCTAAGTATGAGTGCATTTCTAGAAAATATACCTTATGAATTATTTAGCTATATTGGCGGTGGTATATTTCTTTTTATAATTTTGTACAAATTTTTTCCAAATTTATTTGTAAAAATACATAAACCAATTTTCTTTACTATTGGTATTTTATCTCTTGCACTGGGATACATTGGGATAGTAATTCCAGGTTTGCCTACAACAGTTTTTATATTGATTGCTGCATGGGCATTTTCAAAATGTTCGGAAAGATTTACTCATTGGCTTGAAAATCACAGAATATTTGGTCCTATAATTTTAAATTGGCAGACCTATCGTGGTCTTTCTAGACGTGCAAAGAAGCTTGCTATTTCGATGATTATTCCAACATTTGCATTAACGATTTATTTTGTATTTTCATTAGTTGGAGATTTAATATTTGGAACATTTGGTATTGCATTATGCTTATGGCTTGCTACGAGACCAGAACCACCGGTGGAAAGTAAAGCTTAAATTTAATTCGCTTCTGGAATTTGATATCCAATAGGAGAAACTTTATCAAGTTCAAAAATATCTCTAGCTTGAGCTTCATAATTCAATCCAATTGAAATTTGATCACCTTCTACTACCCTATTTCCGTTCTCATCTAAACGAGCATTCATTGTTGCTTTTTTCCCAGATTTACAAATAGTTTTTATTTCGGTCATTTCATCCGACCAAGCTAATAAATATACACTTCCTGGGAATGGCTCTCCTCTAAAATCTGATCTCAATCCGTAACATAGAACAGGAATTTTTAATTTATCAACAACTAAGGTAAGTTGAAGAACTTGTTTTGGACTTAGAAACTGAGCTTCATCAACTAAAACGCATGAAACATTATCTCTTTGATGCTCATGCGCTGTCCAAACATACAAATCATCTTCAGAAGTAAAAATTTCGCAATCTCTATCTAAACCAATACGCGAAGTAATTCTTCCTTCTCCATACCTATCATCTAATTTTGGAGTAAATAAAAGAGTTCGCATTTCTCTCTCTTCATAATTATGAGCTGACTGTAGAAGAGTTGTGCTCTTACCTGCATTCATTGCTGAGTAGTAAAAATATAATTTAGCCATTTCTTATATATTAGTTCTTATATCAAAAGTTTCTATCTTAGAGCAACTATTCTTCCAACTGTTTTTCTACTGCCAATTAGATCTAGATAGTGAATTATTTCTTCAAACTTTATTGTTTCGTAAACTGGTTTAATAATTTTATTTAAATATTGGTCAAAGATTTTTTTCATTCTTCTTTCCAAATATTCCTTATCATCGTTTTCAAAACTAATCATAAAAACACCCATGACTGAAATGTTTTTAACCAAAAGATAACTTAATAATTGAGATGGAATATTTCCACTTGCAAAACCAACAATTAGAGCTCGTCCCTCAGAAGACAAAAGCCTTAATCCTTCCTCATAGGGTTGACCACCTACTTGATCGTAAAAAACATTCACTGGTCGTTTTCCAAATTTTTCTTCTACTATATTTTTGAGATTTTCCTTTTGATAATTAATAACTAAATCTGGTTCAAATTGTTGTATAAATTTCTTTTTTTCATCTGAACCTACCGCTGCTATAACTTTTGCTCCTTCAATTTTTGCTAGTTGCACAGCAGAAATTCCTACACCTCCCGCGGCCGCATTAATTAAAACAACCTCATCTTTTTTTAATTGAGCTCTTCTGTGGAGGGCAAAATCTGATGTTAAATAAGACATAAGAATTGCAGCGCCAACTTCATAAGAAATTTCTTCAGGTAGTTTATATGCTAAATTTTCTGAAGCAACACAGTATTCACCGAAGCTCCCATGTCTTCCAGATCTAAATACTGTTGACGCTGCTACTACTCTATCTCCTACAGCAAATTTACTTTTAGTACTGCACTCTTTAACAATACCTGAAACTTCAAAGCCAGGAACAAAAGGGGTTTTAGGATTTGATTGATACATACCACTGGATAAAAGTAAATCTGCAAAATTTAACGTTGCAGCTTTTGTTTCTAATATCAATTCATTTTCGTTAATTGTAGGGTATTCAATTGATTTATATTTTAAATTTGAAAATGGTGCAATATCATCTTGTACCCATGCTTGGTAATTCTCCATATGAATATTTTAAATGAATTGCCCTATGGTATCATTTTGCTATGGAAAATATCGTAAAATATATACACATGGTTGGATTGTCAATTTGGATTGGCTCAATGGTTACTTGGGCTGTTTTTGCACCAAAACTTAATAAATTTGATCCTACTAAAAATACAACTGGCGTACTTAGAGGTTCCTTCAGTAAGATTTCATGGGCTTCATACGCTGTGGCATTAATTTCAGGTGTGACAATTAGATTAACAGTTGAAAATGGTGCTTCAGATTGGACAATAGTAATAGGGGCACTTCTTTTAGCAGGAGCCGTAATAGCATTCCACAGTGTTTTTACAAATGTAAGTGATGCAGTAAGAGGTATCTTTAATGGAGTAATGCTCTTATTAGCTTTAATTGCTTTGTATCTTGCGACAATTTATATTTAGTAAGAATTTATAATTTCTAATTCTTTTTCTGTAATAATTCCGTAGCCTTTAGCGATTATGTTATTAGTATTTTTTTTAACTAAAAACCAGTAAATTGTATCTTCATCAGGAATCTCTAAGTCTTCTTTGAATTGCTCTTTGTCAATATATGCAGTTATAGTTCGATTTCTTATTCGGTCATCTCTAATACCAGCACGCATAACTCCATCTAGATAAATCTCTGCTAACTTACTAGTCTTCTGAATTGTGGGAACTTCAATGATATTGTGTGTCTCGCCCAAGCCATTATTTTCTAGAAGTAGAATTGATTCATCAACTAATGGTTGATGCCACTGCTGAAAAGCAACAATGACAATTAGATTTTTATCCACGAAATCATCTGGAACAACTTTTTTTTGCTTATTAAGATTATTTCCCTCAATTGCAGGGAATTCATTTATTTCTGGACTCATATATTCATTATTTAAACTCTGACAGCCAATAAATAAAAAAGCTAAAAGAACACAAAACTTAAATCGCACCTAGAACTTCCTCTAAGCTTTTTATTTGTGTATCCATAATTTTATTAAACATGATACTTACAAACGGGGAAAGAATTACGTATGGAAATTTAAATTTAATATTTACTGCATATGTCATTTCTGTTCCTTTATTATTTGCAGATAAAAATATTGTATCGACAATTGTAAAAATACTTGCTTTTGCTTCAAGTGAAACTCTCAGTGGCGGGCCCCACTCTACTACTTCATAATCGTAAACTCTTGGTTTATTATTAAAATGAGTTTTTACTCGAAATACTGATCCCAATCTCAAAGGCTCTTTTGTAATCAATTCTCCATCGTCACCTTCTGCCCATTTATTTAAATTTCGAAAGTCTGACATGAAATCATAAACTGTGTTTATATCTTGCTTAACAGTTATTGTTCTTGAAAAGTTTGGCATATATATATACTAAGTAATCTATATTTTTGTAGGAAATTGTTTACCTAAGATTTAAAGATCTATTTCTAAAACCTATAAATCCTATTACCAAAAATATTGCTATTTTGCCGATGACAAGCAATATGTCTTCTGCAAATAATCCATCTTGATAAGGGTTTCCATATGCTCCAAAAGATGAAAGATTGTCATCAAACCATTTAAAGAATTCATTTGTTCCAGCTAGTGAGTTAGTTAAATATTCAAATGCCATTAAGCCTCCACCAAAAGCCCAAGCCATTGAAGATTTTCCAGTAAATGCTCCTAGAGCAAATCCTAGTGCACCAAAAGTAACACCAGCTAAAGCAGCTTGAAGTGTTGCTTTCATAAGTGGTACATAATCAAGTGTTTGACTAAGTTCCATAGTTGCAATTGGAATAAACATAATATTTGTCCATGCAAAAGTTACAAATAAACCAAATAGAACAGCAACAATTGATTGTGTTAAATACACAGAAGTTCTTGTCATGGGTAGAGCAGCAACAAATTCAAAAGTCCCATCCTCTTCTGCTTTTGAGCCTAATTTATTTAAAAGAATTATTGTGGCAGTGCCAATTAAAAGTGGAACAAAAGGTACTAAGAAATAAGTTGTTACCATTCCTTCTAATGTAAAAACATTGTCCCAATCTGAAATTCCCAATAAATTCATCATTGTTGCATTTTCTGACATTCCTCTAAAAGCTTCTCTTTGTGTGTCAATAAGCAAACTTTCTACACTTGAATTTGCAAAAGCTAGTGGAAGTATTAACAAGTATACTCCTCCAGAAATTGCCCAGTTTAAAATGAACTTTCTAGGAACTGTAATCATATATTTGAAATAGTTAAACATTATCCCTCTCTTCTATCATAGAATGTAAAAAAAGCATCTTCTAAATCTTGACCTTCTTCTTTTGCTTTATTTAAAAATGTCTCATATGTTTCATCATATACTTTTGCACCTTCTCTTAAAACAGCCATCGAGTCGGCAACTTTTTCAACCTCAGAAATAATATGTGATGATAAAAGTATTGCTGCACCATTGCTAGCAAATTCTTTCACAATTTCAAAAAAGGTCCTTTGATGAAATGGATCTAGACCTGAAGTTGGTTCATCTAAAATTAATGCCTTTGGCTTATGAAGTACAGCAAGTATTAATGCAACTTTTTGTCTGTTACCTTTAGATAATTCTTTGAGAGTTTGATCAACCTCCAATTCAAACTTTTCTGCTAACTCCATCGCATATTCGGTTGATTGACCTCTCATATCCGCACCAAGTTTAAATAGTGACTTAGAATTTAAATTTTGTGGAAGTTGAGGATCTCCAGGTAAATATCCTATTATTTTCTTTGCCTCAACAGGGTTTTCAATTGTATTAATTCCCTCAACTGAAAGTGAACCTTCAGAGGGCATCAAAAATCCCATAAGGCTTCTCATTGTTGTAGATTTTCCAGCCCCATTAGGACCAAGGAGCCCTTTAACCTCACCATTATCAACAGAGATATTGATATCTCCAACGCCTTTTCCATTTTTGTATCTCATAGTGAGATTTTTAATTTCAATCACAAAATTATTTTATAAGGGAAAACAGGATAAAGATAACAATAATTATTCTTCTTCTTTTTGATTTTTTTGTTTATTTCTTAACCAGGTTAATAATAGAGCTGGAATTAAGAACATCAGCATCTCATCCCAACCACCTTGGTGTTGCAAAACGGGTGGAGGTACTATCTTAATTAGCATTGTCTACAGATAGTTTTCTATCATCCATTGTGTGATGTTCACAAGAGTGTCAGGTAGCAACCCGAAGTAAATTGTCAAAGTCGCCATAAAGCCAAGCAAAAATTTATCAGAAATACTAATTTTAATTTTTTCAACTGAATTATCGCTTTTCTCAATTGCAGCTACCCAAATTGGTTTTAAATAGAAATAAAATCCTGCAACTGTTGAAAGCATTAGGACAATCACAATTAAATATTTTTCATATGACCATAAATTTGTAATCAAAATAAATTTTGATACAAATCCACTTGTTAATGGAAGACCAGCAATACCAAGCATAAAAGTAGAAAATGTTAAAGTTAAAAATTTATTTTCTTTACCTAATCCTGATAAATTAGATATCTCAAAATTGGAACTTAGCTGACCACTAATTATAGAAAAAACTGTAAACACTCCTATCAATTGAATAATGTAAGTAATTAGATAAAATATAGATGCGCTAATTCCAAGTACACCTGATGAAATCCCTGACAATATAAATCCAGATTGTATAACTCCACTATATGCCATAAGCCTCTTAATATCATTTTGATTGGTAGCAAATAAAGCGCCCAGTAAAACGGATAAAATAATCACAGTACCAAAAAATAGATTAAATTTTTCAAGAATAAATCTTAATGAAACAGCAGAAAGTCGAGCCAGAACTATAAATGATGCGACTTTTGCAACTGAAGCCATATATCCAACATATCCAGTTGGTGATCCTTGGTAAACGTCAGGTGCCCATGCTTGAAATGGTGCTGCCGCTACTTTGAATAAAAGACCAACGATTATCATAATAAGTCCGATAAAACTTGTTAATGGAACATTTTCAGGCCCTATAAAACTAATTGCTATACTTGTTTCATAAACTCCACTTATTGATAAAGAAACATACAACAATGCAATTCCATATATCAAAATGCAAGATGCAAGTGAACCCAATAAAAAATACTTCAAAGATGCTTCATTACTTAGTTGATCACCCCTATTCAGGCCAGCTAATGCGTAAAGACTGATTGACCCTATTTCCAAACCAATAAATAACATTATAAAATTTTCTGCATCAACCATTAGAAGGAATCCTGATGCTGACATTAATATAAGAATTAATGCCTCTGTAGTCTTGCTATCTATTTCTTCAGAAGTCTTCCAAAAAGAGTTAAATGTTAAGAATAAAACCAAACCTATTAATACATTTCCTACTAATGAAAATTCATCAAGTAGTATCTTCTCTGAAAAATAAGATGTTATGCCATCCCTTGCAAAAAGTCCAAATTTAAGAAAAATTGAAAATAACGTCGCGATTATTCCAAGAAATGTAATCAATTTTTTAATGTAAACAGGTGTAGAGATTGTAATCGTACAAAAAAGTAATACGATCGTTGTGAAAAGTAAAACCAGTGTTGGGCCAATTACAACGAAATTGATTCCAAGAATTTCCGAAATATTATTCATTTTAAACCCTTAAATAAATCAATCGTCTCGCTTATAGATCCTGCTTCCTGAACTACAAACCCCTCGATATAACTCGGATAAATACCAATAAATAACATTAATAAAATTAAAGGGACGATTGATAAAGTTTCTCTAGTATCTAAATCTTTTAAATCTTTGTTTTTTTCATTGTTAATTGGTCCTGTAAAAATTCTCTGATAAGCCCAAAGCATATATATTGCTGCTAAAACTACACCAAATGCAGCAATTGAGGTTAGAATTTTATAGCTGCTGAAGCTTCCCATTAAAATCATAAATTCACCTACAAATCCATTTAATCCAGGAAGTCCAATTGAGGCAAAAGACGTAAATAGAAATATTGCTGCGTATCGTGGCATAGTGGATTTAATTCCGCCAAATGAGCTAATATTTCTCGTATGTCGTCTCTCATATAGGAATCCGACAAGCATAAATAATGCACCAGCTGTAATTCCGTGATTTATCATTTGAATAATTGCACCTTCAATACTTAAATATTCTCCTGCAGAAATTCCAAGCATAACGTATCCCATATGACTGACTGATGAATACGCTATTAATTTTTTAATGTCTATTTGTGCAATTGCAACTATAGCTCCATAAATAATTCCAATTACTGATAAGACAGCAACAAAATTTTTGTATGTTAAAAACCCTTCAGTAAAAAATGGAATAGATACCCTTAAAATTCCATAAGCACCAACTTTTAAAAGAACACCAGCTAATAAAATACTTCCAGCTGTAGGAGCTTCAACGTGAGCATCGGGTAACCATGTATGTAACGGGAAAATTGGGACCTTAATCAGAAAACCAAAAGTAAACAATAGAAATAAAGTTTTGG
Organism: uncultured Candidatus Actinomarina sp.; assembly: GCA_902625455.1. Classification (GTDB taxonomy): domain Bacteria; phylum Actinomycetota; class Acidimicrobiia; order Actinomarinales; family Actinomarinaceae; genus Actinomarina. The sequence goes on from CACOBL010000001.1 coordinate 163,891, forward strand.
ACTGTGATGAAGTGAGAGCAAGGTTTGACAAAGTATCAAAATCAACAGCTAAAGATCCATTAAATCCGTAGCTTATCACCGAGGTGTAAACTGTTCCAATAAATATAAATACTGAGCCAAATACAGTATATAAAATGAATTTTATAGTTGCATATCTTCTATTTTCGCCACCCCAAATACCCATAAGAAAATACATTGGTATTAATAAGGCTTCAAAAAATATGAATAAAGAAATTAAGTCTCCACTTATAAATACACCGTTGATTGCAAAATGTAGACAAAGTATTGAGCCAACAAACCCCTTGCTTTCAGCATGATTTTTTCCAATAGACAGCAGCGAAACTAAAACTAAAAGAGAGGTTAGTAAAAGTAGCAATATAGACATTCCTGAAATTCCTAAACTTATTTCAAGACCATATGACTGAATCCAATTGTATTCCGAAAGAATAACAAAGTTTGTCCTTGCGTAATCACTAAATAGTAAATAAGCACATTGCGTAAAAGTTATCAATGAAAATATCAAACCAATAGAACGAAAAAACTCTTTTCTAGACTCAGAAAATGAGAAAACGAGTAATGCTCCAGTTAATGGGACTACTAAGAGTGAAATAATAATTACAGTCATTGATAAACCAGAGGCGTAAAGATAAATAATACAATCAAAAGAAGTAAGAATAATCCAAAATATACAACATAACTTCTGACTAATCCTGTTTGAGTAGCAGAAGCAACCTTAGAAGTTTTTCCAAAAGTAGTTGAAACAAAATTTACTGAACCATCAATTACTAATCCATCGATAATTACAGCAACTTTTCTAGAAAAGTTTTTTAATCCCGATACAAAAACAAAGTTTCCGAATTTATTTAAATATAAAATATTGTATGACAAGTCTTTTATCAAGTTGATTGGAAAATCTAAATTAATTTTCTTTAGCTTAACTCTTTTTAAAATTTCAAATGAAAATATCAAGTAAGCAAGACTCAATCCCGTAAAACCAGCCCCAATTGAAAGTATTGCAAGAATGACTAAAGTGATTCCTTTAGGCAAATGAGTAACTTCCACACCTTCAAGTGAATAATGTAATACTTTTTCTATACCGTGAAAAAAAGGTGTATTGACAAACCCAATAAAGATCGAAAAAATTCCAAGTATAATTAACGGTCTAGTCATGTTTTTTGGTGCTTCATGCACGTGAGAATGATCAAATCCATTATCTTTTCCGAAAATTAATATCCAATGTCTACCCATATAAAAAGCCGTGAGAAATGCTGCACCTAATCCAAAGACCCAAAATATGTAATAAATTCCTTCATTTGCAAAAACGGAAGCTAGTATTTCATCTTTTGACCAAAAACCAGCAAGTGGTGGAATTCCAGAAATTGCAAGAGTACCTATGCCCATCATTGAAGCTGTAATAGGCATCTGTTTTTTTAGTCCACCCATTTTTCTCATATCCTGCTCATGATGCATTGAGTGAATAACAGCACCTGCACCTAAAAATAACAATGCTTTAAAAAATGCGTGTGTTACAAGGTGAAAAATAGCAGCTACATATGCACCGGCACCAATTGCAATAAACATAAACCCTAATTGAGAAATAGTAGAATAAGCTAAAACTTTTTTTATATCATATTGATTAATTGCAGAAAAAGCAGCTAGCAAAGCTGTTATTAATCCAAAAGAGATTATCACAATTCCTACAATTTTTGAATACTGAAGTAAAGGTGAGATTCTGACAAGCATAAATACACCAGCTGTGACCATTGTTGCAGCATGTATTAATGCACTTGCTGGGGTCGGACCCTCCATAGCATCTGGCAGCCAACTAAAAAGTGGGAATTGAGCTGATTTACCAAAAGCACCAAGTAGTAAAAATAATGAAATTAAAGTAATTGTATTTTCTGAAACTTGTGCTGCATCTTTTAGCACAACAAAAAAATCAAATGTATTAAAAGTATTTAATATAATCATTAACCCTATTAAGAAACCAAAATCTCCAACTCTATTTATGATAAAGGCTTTATTTCCTGCTTTTGCAGCTGCAGATTTTGTTGACCAAAATGATATTAATAAATAAGAACTTAAACCAACCAATTCCCATCCAAAAAACATAACCAAAAAATTTGAAGACATGACTAACAAAAGCATTGAAAAGACAAAGAAATTGAAATATATAAAATAATTTATATACTTTTCATCTTTTTCCATGTAAGAAGTTGAAAATAGCTGGATAATAAAAGATAAGCCTGTGACTAATAAAAGCATTATCCCAGAAAGACCATCAAGGACAAAACTTATTTTAATATCTGGAGTTGTTGTCCATTGAAAAAAAGAATAATTTACTGGTTTAAATTTATCTAAAGTAAGCATTACAAAAACAAAAGATGAAACAGAGAAAGACAACAATGCACTATTTAATGTGAAAAAATTTGTAACAGTTTCATTGAATAAGTTTTTACTTAAAAATAAAAATAAAGCCGTAAGTAGTGGAATGAAAATTGGAAGTAAAAATAATAGTTCCAAATCAACCTCTAGATAAATTTAAAACATCTACAGATGCGGACGATTGTTTTCTAAAAATTGACACAATAATTGCTAAGCCAACGACTACTTCTGCTGCTGCAACTACCAGCACAAAAAATACTGCAACTTGACCATCAATTTGTCCAAAATGCCTAGATGCCGAAATAAAAGTTAAATTAACCGCATTCAACATCAGCTCAATACACATGAACATTATTAATGCATTCCTTCTTATCATCATTCCAAAAAAACCAATAGAAAACAATATTGCAGATAATGTCAAATACCAGTCGGTGGTTACTTCAAGCATCTTCTTTCTTTCTTTGAGTATCATATGCAAGTGCAATAGCAGCAGCAGTGGCAACAATCAAAAGTATTGATATTATTTCAAATGGAAAAATCCAAGAAGTAAATAAAGTCCCTGCGATTAATTGAGGTGTGCCCTCAACAGTAAACTCTACTGCATCAAACCATAAGTCCCATCTAAATTCTGAACTTATAGCAACGTAAACTAAAGTTGAAATTAGGATTAAAAACACTCCACTTACCAAAAAAGTCTGTCCTTTAATTGATTCTTTACTTTGTTCTTTTTTGTCGACACCGATCATCATTATTACAAATAAAAAGAGTGTCATAACTGCTCCTGCGTAAACTAACATTTGTACCATTGCTACAAAAGTTGCATTCAAAGTAATATAAATTATTGCTATAGAAACTAGTGTCATCACAAGACCCATTGCGTTATGAACTGGATTTTTTGCAAATATCACGATAAGAGCTCCAATAATAATCAATGAAGAAGGAATCAAAAATAAAATAACTTCAAACAACTTAGGTGTCCTCTAAAGTCTGTCCCTTTTCAGGTTCTTTTTTACCTACTCCAAGAGAGCCAGACCAATTGACAACATTTTGAAAATTAGGGTTTCCGTTTGAAGAGGTTGCTCGCATCCAACCATCTGATGTCTGCAGGTCTTCAAGTTTGGTAAGTTTTGTTTGTTCCTCATGAGTATTAGGAGTTCCGTCGTCATTGACAACTAATACTGACTTATCAAAGATTGCTTCATCTCTATCTGTAACACTCATTTCAAACAATGAAGTCATTGTAATTGCTTCTGTTGGGCAAGCCTCAACGCAAAGAGCACAATAGATGCACCTCAACATATTAATTTCATAAATAAATCCGTAACGTTCACCTGGACTCACAGGATTATCTTCAGGGTTGTCTTCACCCCTCACATAAATACATTGTGCAGGACATACACCAGCACATAGCTCACAGCCTATACATTTCTCCATGCCATCTTCATATTTATTAAGAACATGACGACCATGAAAACGTTGAGGTTTTTTACGGAACTCTTTAGGATATTTGTCTGTAACCGACTTTCTAAATAATTCTTTGAAAGTGACTTTTAGTCCTTTAAATAATCCAAAACTATTACTCATAAGCTAACTCCAAGGTAATCCAAATTCTCTTACCCCTAAAACTATTGAGGAAAGTATTAACCATACAAGCGACATTGGAATTAATCTTTTCCAACCTAACTCCATTAATTGGTCATATCTTAATCTTGGTAATGTTGCTCTTATCCAGACAAAAATAAATAACAAGGCAAATGTTTTAAGACCTAACCATATTATTGGCATAATTAGTGAAAATATTGGTGGAAGAATATTTTGAAATGTTGGACCTAACCAACCTCCTAAAAAGAAAGTTGCTGTAATTGCACACATATTAAACATATTTATATATTCAGCTAAGAAAAACATCGCAAATCGAAAACCTGAGTATTCTGTATGAAAACCTCCAACTAGTTCTTGTTCTGCTTCAACTAAATCAAATGGTGCGCGATTTACCTCTGCAACTGCTGCAATAAAAAATATCCCAAATGCTACAAATTGAGGAAAAATATTCCATTTAGGAATGAAGGATACAATTGAATTTAGAATTGGAATATTACTAGATAAATTTCCTGCCTGACTATTTACAATGTCAACCAAAGAAAGTGACCCTGAGTACAAAATAATTGGAACTAACGCAAGCCCCATTGCAGCTTCATATGAAATCATTTGTGCAGAAGCTCTTACACCCCCAAGTAAGGGATACTTCGATCCTGAAGACCACCCTGCTAAAACGACACTATAAACAGCTATTGAAGATACTGCTAAAAAATAAAGTACTCCAACATTTAAGTCAGCTCCAACAAGTTGAATTGTATAAATTTGATCAGACCAATTTATTTCAAAATCAGGTCCGAGTGGTATCACCATAAAAATTAAAAAAGATGGTACTAATGCAATTATCGGAGCGAGTAAATACATTGCTCTATCAGCTTTTAAAGGAAGTATCTGTTCTTTTAATAACAATTTAACTGCATCTGCTACGGTTTGAAGCAAACCAAATGGGCCAGCTCTATCTGGTCCAACTCTAGATTGCATACCTGCTACTAATTTTCTTTCGAACCAAATTAAGAGAATTGTATTTGTTAATAGCACAGCCAAAGCTATGTTTGCTTTAATAATTGCAATTATTAGTTCAGTTGACATTTAGTGCTGCCTTTGAATGATTAGGTGTAATACTTATTTTTTTGGAAAAATCAAACTTATTTAAATTTCTTCTATTAATAGGTATGAAAATTATCCCATCTGATAATTTTTCATTTTCTATGAAATCAACTGGGACCTCTACTTCATCTTGACTTAATAAACATTTAGTAGAGTTCAAATTTAATTTACTAATTGTTGAATTATTCGCTTCAATAAACTGTTTAGCACCTAGAAGAGAAATACTGTGAGAATATCTGATAGTCACATTATCACCATAAAGTTTTTTGCCAACAAAATAATCACAATTCGTTCCACTATTTTCTGATGTTGAAATATTTACTTCAAAATTGTTAAGTATTCCATCCAAATTGCTTGGCTTATCTAAATTATCAAATATTGGCTTTGTTTGTTGTGCTAAGCCTTCGTAGGCTTTTATATTTAATTCTTCAAGGCTGTCGATATTATTATCTAATTTCATAAAGTTTGAAAGTCCAGATATAAACTCCCAATCACTAAGTGCTTGACCAGGTGAAGGAACTAATTTGTCTATTCTTGATGTTCTGAATTCGATGTTTGTAAATGTTCCTTCTTTTTCACCCAAAGTTGAACTTGTTGGGATAATATAATTTCCTAATTCGGATGTTTCATGAATAAACAAATCTAAGCAGACAACATTATCTATATCTTTAATATTTTTTTTAATTTGATTCGAGTATATTGACTTACCAATTGGATCTGCTCCAACTACGAAAAGTACGTCTGTATTGTCTGAGTTTACTTCTTCTGAAAAATCGGAAAGGTTTTTTATACTAGATAAAGTATGAAAGGCGCCGTAAACATTGCCAGTAGAAAAAGCATTTAGAATTTTCAAATTAGAATATTTTTGCAAATATGAAACAAGCTTTTTAATACTTTCATCGGCTTGAAAAGGTGTTGATTTTCCGATGATTGCTGTAACATTTTTATCATTTATAAATTTTTCGACACCTTCTAACATTGGGAGAGAATCACCAATTTCAAAATTTTTTGATATTACATCATCTGTATAAAAATAATCAGCTATGTCTAATAATGTAGAGTTTGAATGACCAAAAACAATTAACTTAGCACCATTTTTAACTGCCTGTCTAACTCTTAAATAAAGAACTGGTAAATTCTCTTTCAAATCTTCTGACCATACCACAACTGTGTCTGCTTCATTAAGATCATTAATTTTGGCTAATTGAATATCATCTTCAAAAAACCCTTCATATAAAAGATCATCATTTATATAAAAAGAAGGTTCTTCATCAGTTAATTTCTTAGCAAATTCATTAAAAGAAACATATTCTTCATTTGTAATGTTGGTTCCAAGCAGAAACTTAACATTATTATTATTTTTCAAGATTTCGTCAAGATCTGAATATATGTCTTTTATAGTTGTTTTTTGGAATTCACCATTTATTTTTTTTAATGGACTTGTGAGTCGTAGATCAGAGTTTAAATACTCAAAATTGTATCTACCCTTATCACACATCCACCCTTGATTTACATTATCATTATCAACTCCAAGAATACGTAACATCTTATTTTGGGATGAATTTAACTCGATAGAACAACCGACAGGACATCCACTACAAGTTGAACGTACTGATTTTAAATCCCATGGTCTAGCCTTAAATCTATATGATGTAGAGGTCAGTGCTCCAACAGGACAAATCTGTACTGTATTTCCAGAAAAATAAGATTTGAATGGTTCATTTGGGAATGTATTAACTTCTGTTTTATTTCCTCGCTGTATGAATTCAATCAAAGGGTCACCAGAAATTTCATCTGAAAACCTTGTACATCTTGCACATAAAATACAACGTTCTCTATCCAACAAAATAATTTCAGATATTGGAATTGGTTTTTCAAAATGACGTTTTTCCTCAACAAATCTGCTCTCACCAGGACCATAAGACATTGTTTGATCCTGGAGAGGACATTCTCCAGCTTTATCACAAACAGGGCAATCAAGTGGGTGGTTTATTAGTAAAAATTCTAGAACACCTTCTTGTGCTTTTTTAACTACGTCTGATTCAGTGTCAACCACCATATCATCAGTTATATTTGTTGTACATGAAGGCACTAACATCTTTCCACGCGGAGTTTCAATTTCAACTAAACACATACGGCACATGCCTACTGGGTCTAGTCTTTTGTGCCAGCAAAATCTTGGAATGTGAATCCCAGAATCTTCACATGCTTCTATAAGTAATTTGTTAGGAGCTGATTGTATTTCTGTTCCGTTTACATTTATTTTTACATTTTCATTCATAATAAAATCTTGGTAGGAATTAAACTTTCTACCTCATCTCTAAAATCATTCATCAACGAAGTTATAGGAGAAACAGCTGACGGGCCTAATGGGCAAATTGTTGTCATTTTTGGTGGCCATGAAAGTCCAGGAGAAATGTTATCACATACATCTAGCAATAGATCTATATCAGATGTTCTACCCCTCCCAGAGGCAACTCTTTCTAAAATCATTTCTAACCATGTTGTTCCCTCTCTGCATGGAGTACATTGACCACATGACTCATGTGCAAAAAAACTTACAATGCTTTTAGCTGCGCTAACTAAATTTGTTTCCTCATCCATTATTACAACAGCACCTGATCCAAGCATAGAATTATTGTTTGCAACATCATCAATTGTCATTTTTATGTCTAATTGATCTCCCCTAAACCATGGAGCTGATGCACCCCCTGGTATATAAGCCTTTACATCTTTTCCATTCCTTACACCGTTGCCTAAGGTTTCAACAAATTCACCAAAAGAGCTTCCCATTTCAATTTCGTAATTACCTGGAGTATTGATATGTCCAGAAAGACTAAAAATTCTTGTTCCAGTTGAACCCTCAACGCCTAATTTGTTGTATTCTTTTCCTGTATTTTCAACAATCCACGGAACTGAAGATATTGTCTCGACATTATTTACGAGGGTCGGTTTCATATATAAACCCTTTACTGCGGGGAAATACGGTGGCTTTAATCTAGGTTCTCCTCTACGCCCCTCAAGTGAATTGAGCAGTGCTGTTTCTTCTCCACATATATAAGCCCCTGCACCTAGATGAACAACTACATCTAAATCTATGTCTGAGCCAAAAATTTTTTTACCTAAATAACCCTTCTGGTAAGCCTGTTCAACTGCATTTTGAACTCTTCTAGCAGGTTTAGCGTATTCACCCCTAATGTAGATAAATGCATTTTTAATATTTGCTGCAAAACAGGTAATAATTATTCCCTCAATCAATTGATGCGGATCTCTTTCTAGCAATATCCTGTCTTTGAAAGTTCCCGGCTCAGATTCATCGGCATTTATTACAAGATATCTTTCTTCATCTTCAGCAAGAAAGCCCCATTTAATACCTGTAGGAAATCCAGCTCCACCTCTTCCTCGAATATTAGAGTCTTTTATTTCCTCCAGTACTTTTTCCGGAGATTCCTGTAGTAAGACTTTCTTGGCAGTTTTGTAACCATTACTTTTTTCATAAACTTCAATTAAATGGCTGTCTTCAGGATTAGATCGCATATGTTTGGTTAAAAGTAGTGTCTCTTTCAATTTCGTTCCTTTGTTGTTTTTAATGTTTGAAATCCCGGAACGCTACCGGTTGTACCAGATTGATCTGAAATAGCCCAGTCAAAAGATTTGTAACCACCAAAATCTTCTTGCATTTCTTCTGCAACTACAACTTCTGGCAATTCTTTTTTTAACCACTCACAGAGCTTTAGAGTATTGTTTGGTGATAAACCTTCAACTGTTTCATAATTCACCTGCATTGCTGGTGCTCCTCCGCAAGCACCAATACACTCAACAGCTTCGAAAGTAAATAAACCATTTTTATCTGTTTCATTATTATTTAGACCTGTAAAATCTTTAACAACATCTATAATTTCGTCTGATTTATTTATTTCACAAGAAATAGATTTACAGACACTCAATAGATATTTTCCCGTAGGCTCTTGTTTATACATAGAATAAAAAGTTGAAACTGACTTTAACTGAACTTCAGTAATTCCTACAAGTTTACTTATTACAGAAATTGAATCATCGGATATGTAACCATCTTTACTTTGAGCTAAATGTAAAAGGGGACCAACAGCTGACCTCTTTTGGGGATACATATCTATAATTTCTCTTGCTTGTTTCAGAAGTGAATCTTCCCAACTCATCTATCTACATCTCCTATTACAGGATCCAGAGAAGCGATTGCAGCTACAGCATCAGCAATTGGACTATCTGTCATAATTACTGGTAAAGCCTGCAAATTACAAAAAGATGGACCTCTTACATGCATTCGATATGGTTTAGAGCTTCCATCAGAAACTATATAACAACCTAATTCTCCTCTTGGAGATTCAATAGCCACATAAGCATCTCCTTCAGGTACTTTGAATCCTTCTGTATATATTTTGAAATGGTGAATCAGGGCTTCCATTGATTCGTCAATTCTCTTTCTCGGTGGTGGAGTAATTTTTTTATCTTGTATTTTATAAGGTCCTTTTGGCATTTGATTCAATGCTTGTTCAACTATTTTTAAACTTTCAAAAATTTCAAGAACTTTGATTCTCCACCTTGCAAAAACATCACCCTCATCTAAGACTGGGACGTCGAAATCATAATTTTCGATTCCGGAATAGGGTTGGGATTTTCTTAGATCCCAAGAATGTCCCGATGCTCTTAAAGAAGGACCAGTAACTCCATATGCAAAACATTCTTCGGTTGTTAAAATCCCGATGTTCTCTAATCGACCTCTCCAAATTGGGTTATCCAAAAGCATATCATCATAATCTTTGAGCTTTTCAGGAATAATTTTAAGAATTTCTTCAACATCTGATTGCCATCCATCAGGAAGGTCCGCTGCTACACCGCCAGGGCGAATATAGTTATGATTCATCCTCAATCCAGTTGTTTTTTCAAAAAAATTGAGGATTAATTCTCTTTCCCTAAAACCAAATATCATCATAGATAAAGCACCTATATCCATTCCACCAGTAGCAAGAGCAACTAAATGGGATGAGACCCTGTTTAATTCTGTCATTAAAATTCTTATTGTTTTTGCTCGATCTGGAACATCAATTCCAATAAGTTTTTCGGTTGTTAGTGAAAAAACTAATTCATTAAACAATGGTGAAAGGTAATCCATTCTTGTAGTGTTGGTTGGTCCTTGAAAATAATTTAACTCCTCACCAGTTTTTTCCATTCCTGTATGTAAATATCCAATAACTGGTTTTACTCTTCTAACAACTTCTCCCTCCAACTCAGCTTGTAACCTTAAAACTCCATGAGTAGATGGATGCTGCGGTCCCATATTGACGATCATTCTTTCATCATCAGTAGTGTCCTCTTCTAATATAAAATCATCAATTACATCAGTACCTGTTTGAATTTTTATTTGCTTTTCACTTTCTTCTTCCAGCATTTTTTGAGAACCTTCGTCGGTAGATGATATATTCCATCCATTCTCTTCTGAATTTGTTGCCCATAAATCAAATTTGAATTTTAATTTACTTTTTCTTGTATCTTCTTTCACTGATCAACCCTTGGAGCATTTTTAAATTGAACTGGTATCCTTCCAGATCCATAGTTTTTTCTTAAAGGATGTCCTTGCCAATCGTCTGGCATTAAAATCCTTGTTAAATCTGGATGGTCTGTAAAAATTATCCCAAACATATCAAAAGCTTCTCTCTCATAAAAATTTGCACTTGGGTAAATATCAGAAATAGAAGGTATAGTTAAGTCATCATCATTCACAAAAACTTTGATTGTCTTTCTTTCATTACTTGATACGGATAAAAACTGAACAATAACTTCAAATCTTGGTTCTTTTTTCCTAAACCAATCCACAACGGTTAGATCAACCATCATTTCAAAGCCTTCAGACTTCAATAATTCAACCAATTTTTTATAGCTTTCAACATTTGTTCTTAATATTTCTGAATTCATCTATTAATTTCTCCAGCCATTATTTTGTCGTGTAAAGTTAAGATTCCATGCATTAGAGATTGTGGTCCAGGAGGACATCCAGGAACATACATATCAACAGGTACGATATGATCTACACCTTGCACTAGAGCATAATTATTAAACATTCCACCAGTTGATGAACAAGCTCCCATTGCAATTACCCACTTGGGGTCTGCCATTTGATCATAAACTTGTCTCAAGACAGGAGCCATTTTTTGAGAGACTCTCCCAGCAACAATCATCAAATCGGCCTGCCTTGGAGAAGCTCTAAAAACCTCCATACCATATCGCGCTAAATCATACTTTGCACTTCCTGCAGCCATCATTTCAATAGCACAACAAGCTAAACCAAAGGTCACAGGCCACATTGACTGAGTTCTTGACCATCTGACAGCTTTATCTATAGTTGTCGTAAGAATATTATCTGGAGTGTACATTAAGAAACCTTCTCATATAAATCTTGTCTTTGATAACGTTCTCGCCTAGGTATATTCCAATCAAGAACACCTTTTTTCCACACGTAATAAAGAGTTTCTAGAACAAAAAATGTAAAAATAGAAATTACTAAAATTCCATACCAACCAAGATTATTGAATCTTGTTGCCCACGCAAATAAAAATATAATTTCAATGTCAAAAACAATATAGAGCATTGCTACCATATAAAATTTGACGGGAAATCTTTGTGAGGGTTCAACTTCTGGAAAAATCCCACATTCATATGGTGCTAACTTTTCTGGAGTAGCTTTTTTGGGAGATAGTAAATAAGAAACACCTAAGGAAACAAATGCAAAACCAACTGCAACTATCAACATAATTAAAATTGGTAACCAAGCTACCATGTTCCCTCCTTATTTGTGAAAAATTTCACAAACTCAACCTTTATTTTACTATTATTACAGTGTTAAACTCAGCTGAGAATCAGTTTTTTGACAACAAAATAAGCAATTTAGAAGGCAACAAAAACTTATAAACAATTTTTACAACTTCACCAAATGTTAAATAAGCTTCATCAAATAAAAGTTCAACAACAAAATCAATTGTATCTTGATCGTTTGAAGCAACTTTTAAAAGTCTTTTTGTCATAAAAGTACTCTGAAGTAAAAGTCGAGCAAGTGCACAACTTAAGTAATGTTTTTTAAATCTACGAGAAAATGCTTTTTCATATGCATCAATTCCCTTTTTAATATTTTGGTTGTCTAAAATACCGTAAGTGTTTTTGGCTAAAAGATAGCCTGCTTCCATACCATAAAATATGCCTTCACCACTCATTGGGTTAATCATTGAGCTTGCATCACCTATTAATGCAACATTTATGTTTTTCTTAATTTTTGGTCTCGAAGATGCAAAAGGCAATAAATATGATTTCTCATCTCTTATATTTTCTACAATCACTCCCCTTTGCTCTAACTGAAATACAAAATCATCAAGCAACTTATTTATATCTAATTTATCTTTTTTAAAGATGTTTAAAGGAACTCCAATTCCAATGTTGAGTAAGTTGCCTTTGCTTGGAAAAGCCCAGGCATAACCTTTGTCCGCTGATACGTTTATTTCAAACATCAAAGTTCTTTCATTAAAAATATCTAAATAATTTGGACTATCGATATACGCACGAATTGCAATTGCTTTATGCCAATCACTATTTGTATCAATGTTAAGTTGTTTTCTGACTCTTGAGTTAGCTCCATCTGCACCGACTAAAATCTTTGTTTTAAGTTTTATTTCTTCATTATTGTTTTTTATTGAAACAATTAATTTCTTATCTGAATCTTCCTCAAACATATTAAAACTGAATCCTTCAAATACATCTACATCTAAATCCTTTGCTAAGGATAGAATTCGATTATCAAGATCTACTCTTGGGATGACATAAACTATTGAATCTTCTTTATTTTTTACTTTTGGTATGTAATTTTGAATACCAATGTTATCAGGGCCATATAAAGTTGTTGATACAACTTGAGGTTCATTTTCTAATATATGTTCATTGTTGAATCTTTTTAAGGCACTAATTACGCCTGGACCAATTGCGTCACCACAAGATTTATCTCTCGGAAATATTGATTTATCTATAAGACCTACTTTTAATTCTGGATTCAGCTTTTTATAGGATATCGCGGCATTAGAGCCTGCGGGACCAGCCCCAACTATTAAAACATCATATAAATTAGTGATTTTTTGCATTATTTAATAACTTACAGTGAAAATGCATTAATAAGAAACTAAATAAAGCTAATAAAAAGTTTAATTTAATTACATATAATTTTAATAGTTCATTAGATTGTGCATTAGTGAAAGAAAATAAAAAAATTCCACCAGCTACAGTTAAAAGACTTCCTGTTTATCTTCAATGTCTTGATCAAATTGATTCAGCTGAAATTGGTGTATCATCAAAAAAACTCGCTGAATTAGCAAAAGTTAATGATGCTCAAGTAAGAAGAGACTTATCGTATTTAGGAACACTAGGTACTCGTGGTGTTGGTTATGATGTGTCAACACTAAGAAATCAACTTCAATTAGAGCTCGGTTTAGTTGAAGGTTGGAGTGCAGTAATTGTTGGTGTTGGAAACTTAGGTTCCGCTTTGGCACACTATGGCGGGTTCAAAGATAAAGGCTTTGGGGTTGTTGGTTTATTTGATGCTGATCCTAACAAAATAAATAGTCAAGTTGCTGGATTGGTAGTAAAACCTTTAAGTGAATTACAAAATTATTGCGAAAAATATAATGTTGCAATTGGAATAATTGCTACACCTGGAGAATTTGCTCAGGGTGTTGCTGATGATCTAATCAATTGTGGAGTGCGGTCTATACTAAACTTTGCTCCTGTATTACTCAAAAATGTTAAGGATGTTCAAATTAGATCAGTGGACTTATCACAAGAGCTTCAAATATTAAGTTATTATCTTGATAGACCAATATTAAAAGCAGTAGATTAGTCCTTTAACTGGTAATAAAAACCTACCAATCCTCTATATAAAAGACTAATATTTAAGCCAATCCAAAGAGTGGTTAGTGATTTATCAATAGTAAGCAAATAAACACAAGACAAATATCCAATTGTAGATGATAAAACACTTAGAATAGAAAATTGTTTTGATTTATCTAAACCTAATAAGACTCCGTCCCACAAAAAAGCAAAACTCCCAACAAGTAAACTCAATGCAAATAATATTTTTAGTTCATTATCAATTATTGAAGATAGAGAATTGTTCGTAATTAAAAAAACTATTTTTTCAATAAATATAAAAGACGTTGTAAAAAGAAATATTGAAATTTTTAGAGTTAAGCTATTGAGGTACTTCTTGAGTTCTGAATGTTTATAAAGACCAAATTTTGCTTTATATTCTGCAACAAGAGTTTGGGCAGCTATAGCTAGTGCATCAATTAGAGTGTAGCCAAAAGCCCAAAGTTGCAACAAAACATGTTGCAAAGCAATTTCTGACATAGACATAAGTGAAGCTTGATTTCTTAAATAAGCCATGAATAGTGTAAGAAACATTGATCTTATAAAAATAAAGAAGCCTATACTAAAAAATTTTTTTCTAATTTCTTTTTTTTCATTTTCTTTAATAAAAAGAAATCTTTCATTTTCAGTATGAGTATTAATTAAAACTTTTGTCGAATATATTGAACTAACTAGAAAAGCTATAGAACTCGCAACTGCTATTCCATTTATTCCAAAATTTAAAATTATACCCAGAAATAGACTTAAAATTATATTCGTGATTCCAACAATGACAGATGAATATAGTGTAATTTTTGGATACTTCATTCCTCTTAATACAGCTGTTGAATGCATATTTAGTAAATAAAATGGAAGTCCTAAACTTCTTAATATTAAATACGAGTTTGCTTTTGAAGAAACAAATACCGTAGGCTCAAAAAAATTAATTAAATTAGTTGATGCAAAAATTAATAGAACAGCAAAAAATACTCCAATAATTAATGAAGTATTTCTTCCAAATAAAATAAAGTAATTCAATTTATTTAATTCTTTTGTTGCTTGTAAGTTAGAAACGTAAGGCGTAGTGCCATAAGCTAGAAAAACAAAAATCCAAATAAAGACAAAATATACGGTTTCACCTATACCAACAGCAGATAGAACATTTATATCTAAATAACTAGCAATTTTTGAATCTACTAATCCAACTAAAGGTTCAGAAACTAACCATAAAAAAATTGGATAAGTATTGAACCAAACCTCTTTTCTTTGAAACTTATTTTTCATTAAAAAAGTTAGCTTTTTTGACACCCCAAAGAATAAGAGAACTGTTTAATTCGTTACCTAAATCATGTGGTGTAATCTTAAAATCTGTATTTAGTTCTTTTTTAATATAGTCATTTAATATCTGAGTGGGTGTAAGTTTCTGCTCATCAAATGGCTTAAGGAGTTCAATATTCAATATATTAATTAACTCTTGATAAAAATTTTCCTGTACTTGAATGTTTTTATTTTCAAAATAGGATTTTAAACCATTTACTATTTGAAATATTAACTCTGAGATTTCAATATTCATGATGAAAAAATCTGGACAATAATTAACCCTACCGGACCAGAAACAATTCCAATTCCAACTCTTTTAAATCCATTATCTAATATTGTACTTTTGTGTGATTCTGAATTCATTAGGCTGTTATGTCCAGATCTTACCGAAGATGAGAGAGCCAAGTTTTCACCTATATCTATAAAGGGGAAACCTTTTTTCGATAACCTGTCTCCTACAAGCTCACCATTAGTTGGATTCTTGTGACACCAAAAACCTTCCTGATACATTTCATAAGCATAGCTAAGTGCAACCTCTGATAATGTTTCGCTTAATTCAAGTGGCACTAAACTTTCTTTGCTTCTCTCAACTAACAATAATTCATATAATTGATCTTTCTGTTGAGAATTGTTTGATAGATTAGATAAAGAATATTTAGGTATCTCTATACATCCCTGTTCACTAACTACAACGGAAGGCTTTCCAGTAAGATTTTTAATTCTGGTTACTACTTTAATAAGATCTGTTCCTGTAATAAGCTCTAATGCCTGTTGCGGGGTTCCATTTGTATTTGTATAAAAAGATATAAGGTTTGAATTTTCAATTGAATCTTCTAAAAAAGTAGGAATAGAAATTATTGAAGTTATTGTGAAAATAAGAGTAAGAATTAAATTACTAACTAATAAAGAAAAAGATGCTCCAAGAAGCTTATTTCCAACATCTCTTTGTTTTTGGTTATTAATGATAAAATTTTGAAAAAAAGATGAAATAGTCAAAATAGTAATAAAAATTAATACTCCACCAAATATTTCAGATAGTTGAATATTAGAGTTGAACCAACTACTTATATAAGAGCCAACTTGATATGAATATCTGAAACTCAAAGCAACTGCAACTAATAAAGCCATCAAGTAGAAAAACTGGAGTAAAAAACCTTTTCTCCAACCATAAATAATGAAGAAAATAATAAAGAGATATACAAATAGTTCAATATATTGAATATTTCTTAAGCTTAAAAGTAAGGTTTCAATTGCGTTATTCATATTATGATTAAATTATTTAACTCTGCTATTGAATAGTACTAAATTTCCGCTATTGTTTAAGAATTCCTACAAATTAGTAGGTTTTTTTAATTTCAGTGACTGAAAGGAAATTATATATGAAGAATCGCAAAGCTTTGGCTTTGATTGCGATTTTAGCACTAGTTGCTGCTGCCTGTGGTGGTAGCGATGATGCTGCGGAAGAAGTTGTTGAAGAAGTAACTGAAGCCGTAGAGGAAGTTATTGAGGAAGTAGAAGAAGTTATCGAAGAAGTTTCTTCTGATCCGTTGGTATTAGCATCGCTAATGCCATTATCCGGTGACTTGGCATCATTAGGACCTGGTATCGCACTAGGTGCTGCTCTTGCTGTTGAGCAAATCAATGCCGCTGGCGGTATAAACGGACAACCAGTCGTCCTTATTGAGGGTGATAGTGGTTGTGATGGAGCTGTAGCTCTTACAAGTTTAAATGATGTAATTGCACAAGGTGCACAAGGTGTGATGGGAGCCGCATGTAGTGGTACTTCTCTTGCAATACTTGACACAGCAATTGCTGCTGAAGTTGTAATGGTTTCTCCATCAAATACAAGTCCTCAATTTACAAAAATTGATAAAAAAGGATTTTATGCAAGAACTGCTCCTTCAGATCTGCTTCAAGGTGATGTATTAGCATCTCTTTTAGTAGAAGATGGAGTTCAAACAGTTTCTATTATTTCAAGAGCAGACTCTTATGGTAGAGGTCTTGCTGAAGCTACTGCTGCAGCTTTTGAAGCAGCTGGTGGTACAGTAAAGACAATCGTTTACCACGCAACAGATGCTACAGAATTTACTTCTGAAGTAACTGCTGTTGGTAAGGGTGGTGCTGACGCAATAGTGGGAATACTATTCCCAGAAACTGGTTGTGGTGTTCTTCAACCTGCATTCGAACAAGGTCTTCTTGACACTCCTTGGTACATGACCGACGGTGTTAAGGATGCTGGTCTTGCATCATTGTGCGGTCTTGGAACCGCTCTTGATGGATTCAAGGGAACAGCACCTGGTTCTGCAGCAGGTGAAGCAAAAGATGCATTTGAAGCTGCATATGCAGGTGTTTCTGCAGATGGCTCTCCAACATTCATCTTTGCTCCACAAGCTTATGATGCTGTAATGCTTATGGCAATATCTGCAGCTGCTAATGGCGTAACTGGTCCAGAAATTGCTTCTGGCTTGGTTGCTGCATCATCTGGTGGTGAAAAATGTATCGGAGTTGCATGTATAGCTCTTGCAGCTGACGGTGTAGATGTTGACTATGTTGGCGCATCTGGTGAAATCGAATTAAATGCAGTTGGTGATCCAACAGCGGCTACTTATGATATTTGGACAACAGAGGGTGATACTAACCCTGTTCTTAAATCAGTAGATTTCGGTTCATAATCTTTAATTAGATTTAAAAAAAGGCCTGAGAAATCAGGCCTTTTTTTTATAACTTACCTAAATACAAATCAATTACTCTAGGGTCATTCAATAATTCTTCACCTTTTCCTTGATAAGCATTACGGCCCTGGTCAAGAACATACCCCCTGTCGCTAAATGAAAGCGCCCTCTTAGCATTTTGTTCAACTAAAAGAATTGAAACTCCGGAGCTATTTATTTCCTTTATAGATGTAAATACCTCATTGATTGCTACCGGAGATAATCCTGCTGATGGTTCATCAAGTAACAATAAAGATGGAGATGTAATTAATGCTCTTGCTAGCGCTAAAATTTGCCTTTGTCCCCCAGATAGATTGCCTGCTTTGTCTTTTTTTCTATCCTCCAACATTGGGAAATCGTTGTATATTTTTGTAAGTGCATCTTTTTTACCTCTTTTGATACTCCAAGTTCCTATTTCCAAGTTTTCATCAATTGTTAAAGATGGGAATACATTTGCAACTTGTGGAACATAGCCTATGCCTTCCATGACAATTTTATGAGTAGAGAGATCTGTCTTTTCTTCGCCATTGACAAAGAATCTTCCAGCAGATATTTTAATTAAACTCATGATGGCTTTTAAAAGAGTAGATTTACCAGCTCCATTTGGTCCAATTATTGAGACTATTTCACCTTGATTAACCACTAAATCTACACCTTGTAAAATATTTAATCCTTTTACATAACCTGCGGCTATGCCATTGCATTCCAAAATTGCTTTAGTCATTATCTTTTCCTAAATATGCTTCTATTACGTTTGTGTCTGTTCTGATATCATTTGGATTTCCATCAGCAATTAAGGAGCCTTCAGCTAAAACAACAATCCTATCTGAGATTTTCATTACCGCTTCAATATTGTGCTCAACCATAAGTATTGTTATACCTTTATTTGAAAGTTTTTTTATGAGGGACAAAATATCTTCAGCCAATTTTGGGTTTACTCCAGCTAATGGCTCATCTAACAGCAAAATTTCAGGTTCATTAATAATGGACCTTGCTAATTCAAGTAATTTTTTCTGACCACCAGAAAGTTCTCTTGCATAAGAGTCTTCCATATGTAATATGTTGAGTTCGTCCATAATGTCTCTGGCTTTATCTCTTAAATGTTCTTCATAATTTTTTTGAGATTTTGATTTGATAATAGATTTAAATAAAGATTCATTACTTATTTCAGAACCAGAAAATAATAAATTTTCTAAAACTGTCATTCTATCAAAAACTTTTGTTAGTTGAAAAGTTCTCACCATTCCCATTCTTGCAATTTTATACGGCTGGAAATTAGATATATCTTTATCGTTTAAATATATATCTCCGTTATCAGAATTTTGAAAACCTGAAATCAAATCAAAAAAAGTAGTTTTTCCAGCGCCATTTGGTCCAATAATTGAAGTTAATTCATTTTCATTAAATGTTAAATTTTCAATATCGACTGCTGTTAAACCTCCAAAGGTTTTTTTCAAATTTTTTACTTCAATAAGATTATTTGACATCTAAAAGTAACTCTTCTTTCTTACCTAGCAATCCACTAGGTCTAAATATCATAAGTATCATTATCAACAAACCAACAAGTAGAAATCTCACCCCAGCCAATTGTTGTCCGTTTGCATTTTCAAATAAAAGGAAGGCTAATCGATCAGTTTCAGAAATAATAACCCAAAATATAATTGAACCAAAAATAGGACCTGTAATTGTACCCACTCCTCCGAGGATCATTATCGCCCATACATAAAAAGTTAAGAGTGGAACAAAAACTGTAGTTTCTAGCGATCCATAGTTAAATGCGAGCAAAACTCCTGATAAGCCAGCAATTCCTGCTCCGAGCATGAAACTTTGAAGTTTTAGCCATACAGCATTTTTACCCAATGCTCTAACTGCATCTTCGTCTTCTCTAACAGCTCTTAAAGCTCTTCCCCATGGAGAACTATTCAGACGTTTTAAAAAAAGAACTGTTATTAATATTGAAATCCAAGCAACTAAACAAACCCAGGCTTGAGAAGGTGAAAAACCTGAGCTTTCAGATAAACTATTTATAAAATTTGGACGATATTTTTGTAAGTTTTCTGTGTAATTAATAATTCCATAAACACCACCAGTAATTGACTCTAAATCTCTTACAAGTAATCTAAATATTTCAGCAGCTGCGATAGTGACAATTGCTAAATAATCACCGCGCAACCTAATAGCTGGTAAGCCTAAAAGAAGTCCAAACAAAGCAGCTGATAATATTCCAATTATTAATGCCACAATAAACGGAAGGCCAGTAGAAGTAATTTCTCCTTCTCTGCCGGCTGCATGTGGCATTAATAGAAGCGTGACATAAGCTCCAACACCCATGAAAGAGGCATGTCCGAAATTTAATAATCCAGTCCAACCGAAATGAACATTTAAACCTATTGCACTTAGTCCATAAATGCCAGCAAAGGTAAATAAATTTAATAATATTCTTGGAGCACCTTCGGGATTTAGAGCAAATACTAAATAAATTGAAAGCCCCGTGAGAAACACAACAAATAAAACTTTATTTGTTATTTTCATGAAATTCTTTCTTTTTGGCCAAAAATTCCCTGAGGTCTAAAAAGTAAAATTAAAATCATAATTCCAAGAGCAACTGCATTTTTAGCTTCAGTATGTCCTTCCATAAATGGAAGACCTACTGAAACCTGAACTAAAATTCCAATCATAAATCCTCCAACCATTGCACCGAAAGATGTTCCAATACCTCCTAGAACAGTTCCTGCAAAAATTAATAAAAGTATTAGGAAACCCATATTCCATCTAACATCATTAATAATTGCTTGAAAAATTCCTGCCAGCCCAGCAAGCATACTTGATGAAATCCATGTAATTAAAATAATATTGTCAGAATTGATTCCTGAAACGCTTGATAGCTCTTCTGAGTCTCTAACCGCTCTCATAGCTTTACCTAACCGTGTATAGGTAAGTAATAAACCAAATATTAACATTATGACAATTCCAGCAATAAGAACATTTAAGTTTCTTGGAGTCATATCAAAAAACAAATAAGTTTGCCTTCTTTGAAGTTCAAGTGGGAAATCTTGCACTTTTCCTGTTGCAAATAAGAGATACAAGTGCCTGATAAATATTGAGAGTCCAATTGTTACAACCAGTACAGCAATATTTCCAACGTTGCCCCTTCTTAAAGGTCGAAAGAGAATAATTTCCAGTAAGGCACCAAAAATTCCACAAACAATTACTGCAAGAATACAAGATATGGCAAAGTTATATCCTAAAGGTGAATATTTGTCCAAAAATAATACTCTGTAATCTACTGGACTTGAAAAGAATAATGTCATTATGGCTCCTAATGCAATTATTTCTCCATGAGCAAAGTTTACAATTCTAGTGACTCCATAAAGCAACGAAAGGGCGACTGAAGCTACGGATATTATTATTCCTAATAACAGTCCATTGCCAAGCTGATCTAACACCTAGCTATTCTCCATCTTGAAAAACCACATTTGAACCTTCTTCAACAATAACTTTAAATTTGTAATTTTCATTTGTTTGGTTTAAGTATCCTATTGTAGCATTTATCCATCCTGCTGGTACTTCTGCTTGACCTACAACAGCTATTGGTAAACTTGAATCAACATAGATCTTAAAACTACCACTTATAAAAATATCTCCTGAATTTAACTTTTCACCAAGACTTATCTCTCCTGTACCAATTATTTCAGTCGTTGTAAGATATGTATCATTTAGATTTATGTTTGATCCAAATGACAATATATTTAAATTCCAGAATGTCTGATTTCCTAATTGCAAGTCCCAGCCTTTTACTTGGAGCAGTCTATCGGTTTCTATTTCTCTAAATTGAATAAGTCTTGGATTTCCTATATTTGATTCGATAACTTCTGGAAATCCAATATTTCCAGGTCTGTTTTGAATATCAATAATATAACCTGATCCTTGATAAGAATTTAAATTAACTGATCCATCTATATCGATATTTAAACTGTAAACAATATCGCTTTGAAAATTATCATTTTTAAATCCAGAACTATAAGTATTTGTTGTTAAGATTTCTTGATTCGATAATAAAACCGCTGGAAATATTGAATATACAACAATCAAAAATGTAAAAATATAATTATCAAATCTAGCGTTACTAATATAAATTTTATTAAAAATTAGAACAAGAATTGGAAGTATAGATAGCGGCCAGTTGTCTAAGTAATCATAAATAATTGAAGGACGTAAGATTCCGAACAAAATCAAAGAAGCCTGTATTGCTATTACGAAATAAAATATATTTCTAAATGTTTTGAGATAATTAGTCACTTGGAGCCGGAGAGGGGAGTCGAACCCCTGACCTGCCGATTACAAGTCGGCTGCTCTGGCCACTGAGCTACTCCGGCAAACATTAAAATAATAGCAAAGAGATTATTGAATAAATCTATTTTTTTATAAAAATTTCATGCATTGCTATTGCAGTTGCTGCGGATGCATTTAAAGATTCCATATTGTTTGTCATTGAAATGTGTACTATTAAATCTAATTTTTTTTGAATTTCGTTACTTAATCCAGTTTCTTCTGAACCAACAATCAATGCAACACTTTGATTCTTTAAATCTAAATCATTTATTTGATTTGATGAATTCATATCCAAACCAATTGTCCAATAACCAAGATTTCTTATCTTTTTAATCAACGAGAATATAGAGTTATACATAACAATATTTACATACTCCATTCCACCTGATGATATTGCAAATGTCTTTTCAGTGATTTGTACAGATCTTTTTTTTGGCAAAAATATTGTTTGAAAATCAAATGCAGCTGCACTTCTAGCAACGGCGCCCAAGTTATTTGTATCTTGTAAATGATCAAGTATTAATATTTTTTTAGTTACTATATTTTCAAAATTTTTTTCATCAAATATCTTTTTCTCTTCACAAATTCCAACTATATTGTGCCTGGCATGGAACTCCCATAATTTTTTATCTTTGATGATTTCAATTTCAATATCTTGTTTTTTAATACGATCAATTAAAACATCTGAGTTATTTGATTTACTCAGCTTAGTATCGAGAACAATAACTTTTTTGACTCTATTAGAATTTAATGCTGCCTCTAATGCATTTACGCCCTCAACTATTTTTCCAACGCCATCCACTTTCATTCCCGTCTTCAATTACAATTCCAACTTCATCTAATCTATCTCTCATGTAATCAGCTTTTGCAAATTCTTTATTATTCCTGTGATCATTCCTTATTGCAATGTATTTGTTAATCGAAACATTAACATCACTTTCGAATTCTATATTTTGTTCATTTAATATATTCTCTAGTAATTTTGTATCTATTGTTTGTTCTTTATCTTCAAAAACAAAGCCTAAAATTTCAAATAGATACTTAATTGTTGATTTCATATTAATTATTTGTGTCTGGTCTCCATTTTTATTTTTATTGATATATTCAAACATTTCTCCAAGAAATTTTGGTGTATTTAAATCATCATTCATTGATTCGATAAATATTTTTTCTAGATTACTGTCTTTTAAGTCGGCTTCTATTCCATAAATTAAACTTTCTATATTGTGAAAAGTCGCTTTTGATTCCTCTAAAAGAGCTTCAGAAAATTCTTGAGGTTTTCTATAATTTGCCCTTAAAAAAAAGTACCTCAAAATATTGCCGCCATAATTATCAATATATTCTTTTAGAAACTTTGAGTTTCCTTCAGATTTTGACATTTTTTTGCCAGAGAAATTTATCATTCCATTATGTACCCAGTGTTTTACAAATTCATGATTAAATGCAGATGTTGACTGAGCTCTCTCATTTTCATGATGAGGAAAAATTAAATCATTGCCACCGCAGTGTATATCAATTTCTCCTTTAAAAATATCATGAATCATTGCTGAGCATTCAATATGCCAGCCTGGTCGACCATTCCCCCATGGTGATTCCCAACTTGGCTCGTCATCTTTCGAAAATTTCCACAAAGCAAAATCTTCAGGATTTTTTTTATCTTCTTCAATATTTACTCTTGTACCGCTTAAAACTTCGTCAAAGCTTCTACCTGAGAGCTCTAGATAAGAATCGTATTTACTCACATCAAAATAAACACCAGACTTAATAATATAAGCGAATTCTTTTTCAATTAATTTATCAATTAATTCAATCATCTGATCAATTGTCTCTGTAGCCTTTGGTTCAAAATCTGGAGTAAGACAATTTAAGCTATCATAAGAGTCTTTGAACTCTTTGGTAACTCTTTCACCTAACTCTTTGTATGAGATATTTTCCTCGATTGATTTTTCAATAATTTTGTCATCAATGTCTGTAATATTTCTAGCAAACATGACCCTCTCACCAGAAAATTTTATATACCGAACCATAAAATCAAATACTACTGCGGACCTACCATGTCCTATGTGAGGAGATGATTGGACTGTTGGACCACAAAGATATATCTTAATAGCAGATCCAGTGCTCTCTACAGTCTCCAAGGTTTTGGTAAATGTGTTATATAATTTAAGCATATGACATGGATATTATAGTCTGGCATGCTGATGCCTCTTTGCTTCCAATCATCCCAATATTGTCGGTTGATTTACCCTTTATATTAATTTTTGATTCATCAATATTTAATAGAACACTTAAATTTTCAACTAATTTAGTTCTTATACTTTCTATATTTATTGTTTGTGAAATTACAATAATATCAATATTGTTTACATTATATTTTTTATATTCAATAATCTTTAAAACTTCTTTCAGCATTTCAACGCTAGAGATTTTTTCAGGCGTCTCGCTATTAGAAGGGAAGTAATGACCTAAGTCTTTTTTAGATAAAGCGCCGAGCAAAGCATCACATAATGTATGTAAAAGAATATCGCCATCTGAATGTGCTTCAAATCCAGGTCCGTCTAATTTTAAACCACCTAGGTATAGGACGTCATTATTAGAGTGTCTATGTATATCAAAACCTATTCCAACCAACATATTTACCTCAGATAACTTGGTTTAATTTGATTATAAACCGTCTTCAGGGTCTTCTTCTGGTAGTTGTTGATTAATTTTGTCTATTGCAGTTTCTTCATCAACATTTAGTGCACATGCTATTTCACTTGCAAGTGTCATCCTTGCCTTAGCTAACATTCTTTTTAATGCTGGGGAAATACCTTTGTTTATTTGTGCATGTGTTAAATCTCGTACAACTTCAGCAACCTGTATTACGTCTCCAGATGTCATTTTTTCTGTAAGGACTTTGTACCACCTACTCCAATTTGTTCCTGCCTCTTCAGGTTTTTCTTTAAAAATAGGAAAAACTTTTTTTGAAACTGCGTTTTTTGAAATTACTGGTCTTATAACTTCATCCACGCTATCGACTGGAACCATAACTAACAAACCATCCGTTAAAACTTCGATTTCAAAATATTGAATCCTCTTAGACTTTGGTTCACCTTCGACAAATACTTCTACATTTTTATTAACTTTTCTAATTACTTTCGCCGCACCATGATGAGGGTGGACGACAAACTGGTTTGGTTTGTATTTATCTTTTGGTGTTTTTTTAGTTTTAGTTGCCATAGATTACAACATTACTATAGATTGAAATCTATTTAATGGCCATTTAGATACGAAAAACCAACATTTTTAAGTAATGTATCAAAATAATCTCTTAATTGCTGAGCTCTACCACGACCAATTCCTTCAACGCTGTAAAGCTTTTCTGGAGAAGAAGTAAGTAACTTGGGTAGAGTTTTAAATTTATGTACAAGAGAATCGTGTAAATTTTCAGGTAAGTTCGGTAACCTTGCTAAAACTCTATACCCTTTTGGAACAGATAAGTCATCAAGTGGGAGTTTGTTTAAAACTGAACCAAGGAAATCAATATTATTTAGCTCCTCATATGTAAGCTGCGAAATTTCTTCAACAGCTTTAGTTATATTTCTATATTTTTTGGATGGCAAATGGTCTTTTAAGACTAGATTAAAAGTATTATTGACTCCAGACTCAAAAGAATCAATCTGGATCAAAATTAAGCCTGCTTCACCTCCAAGTTTTAAAGCTTCAGTTCTAACTTGTTTAGCTAATCTAGTTAATAGTTCACCTCTTTGAATAACCTCCAAAAATTCTTGATTAGTTAGAGAGTTTTCAATTTCCAATTCACCTAATTCTGCTACAGCGTCGTCAAATCTCCTTCTCATTCTATCAACTGACTGTAATGATTCATTTACTCGACCCAATATAACTGATGGTTCTTCTAATTCAGTTGTTCCTGAATTATTAAAAACTTTGACTAAGGAAGATTCCTCAGAAACAGTTATAACAGTTAAGTCAGTTTCTTCTGCTGTTCTTTCTGCTGTTCTATGACGAGTGCCTGTCTGTGAAGTAGACAAAGAATCAGATGGATTTAAATGAACATTAGCTTTCAATATCTTAGTGACGTCACCGCTTACAATTATTGCTCCATCCATTTTTGACAACTCACTCAACATCTCAGGTGAATAGGCACAATCAATTAAATTAATTCCCCCAGATGAAATTTTGTCTAATTTATTTGAAGTACCAATAACTATCAATGCTCCTGAGTGTTTATCTGCAATTAAATCAACACCAACTCTCAATGGTTGTCCAGGTAGAAGTTGATTCAGTTCGTTACCGTTATTCATATTCCCTCTTTTATATATGAGTGATTTTTTTATTTGAATGTTACTGTATTATTTTATTATTAGTAATTAGATAAAAATTTATGGAAAAAATTGAGTGTAAAAGTTGTTCAGCTGTTGTAGACAAGTCTATAGAGTTTTGCTCTAGCTGCGGTGATTGGCTTGGACTAAGTCTACAAGATATGGAAAAAGAAAACTCTTCTGAGGAAGAGAAAACTCAAAGAACAACTAAGGTACCTGAAAAGTTATTAAATAAACCTTTAGCAACTTATGGTGCAACCCCATTGCCCTCTAGGAAAGAGGTTCCAGGAATAAGAGCTGTTTTTTTTCTTACCTTTCTAATTCCTGTAATAGCATTAGCAAGTTATTTTTATAATTTAAATATTTCAGAAGAAGTTATAGAACAAGTAGAAATTGTTCAACAATCTACTACAACTTCCTCAACAACAACTGTTCAAAGTATTTTGCAAAAGCAATATCCAATTAACTGTTCTTCTTCAAGTTCTTACAATGATGGAGATGGTTGGTCATGTGAAAATTTATATGATGGAGATCCTTCATCTTGGCAAGACAATAGTTTACAGTGCCAAGATGGTTGGGTTGAGTTTAACTTTTCACAAGATCTTTATATAGAATTCATTGTTTTTCAAAATGTTGAAGATTCAAAATCATTTTCAAGAAATTTCAAAGCTAGAGATATTTTAATAACTACAACTGAAAGTGAATTTTTATTAAATAAAGAACTTGAAAATGATAATACTTCCCAATGGATAGATGTAAATACAACAACTTCATACTTAAAAATAGATATCTTAAGTGCCTACCCTGGAATAGAAGTAAGTGGTAGTCAACCTTTTGAAGAATGTGCTATCCAAGAAATAACATTCTACGGAAGAGGTTAATTTATTTCTCCTTTTTTATAAGGGACACCAATTTTTTCTGGTAATTTTATTCTTTGATTAGCAAAAGAAAGCACAATTAAAGTGGTTATGTGTGGTGTAAAATAAACAAACTGGTTAGGAATACTTGTAGAATTCAAGAACCAAATTAGAAACGCTGCACTAAAAATAAAAGATGCAAAACTTGCTTTATATTTTTTTTCAAAAAAAGACTTGAAAGTTAAAACTAACAAAAATATTGAAATAATTATTAATAAGCCATGAACAGCTTGTGGAGATCTTAATTGTAAGGCATCAGCAAACCCAAACAACCCAGATCCCATTAAAATACCAAATGGTTTGTAATTTCCAAATAACATAGAAGCTAAACCAATAAATCCTCTACCACCAGTTTGACCTTCAAGATATGTGCCAGTTCCTGCAACAACAAGGTATGAACCAGCTAGACCAGATAATGCACCTGAAATAGTAACGCCAATATATTTCATTAAGTAAACATTTACCCCTAATGATTCACTTCCAGCTGGATATTCACCAACACTTCTCATTTGCAACCCAAGTGGTGTAAACCATAGAACTAATATAGAAACTGGAACTAAAGCTAATGCAAAAAGTGTTAAATAAGATATATTTGATAAAAATCCTAAAAGAAGACCTGCAAAATCAGAAATTAGAATTATATCTAAATCTTCAATGCTACCAATAAAATTGGACGTTTCTCTTTCACCAATTTTTCCACCTGCTAAAAATGGCATTGTAAATTTTCCAATATCTCCCTGTATTCTTGGTGAAGCTGTTGAAGAAGCGAATGCAACATCTTGATATGCAATAACATTTAAAAATCTTGCAACTCCAGCAGCTAATATATTTATAGCTACACCAGAAACTATGTGATCTACTTGAAACGAGACAGTAGCAATTGCATGTATTAGACCAAAAAGTGCCCCACCTAACATGCCAATAAATACACCTTGCCATGCACCAAATGTAAATCCACCCCAGGCACCAAACCAGGTACCCATTATCATCATTCCTTCAAGTCCAATGTTAACTACCCCAGTTTTTTCAGAATATAAACCACCCAAGCCCGCCAACAAAATTGGAATTGATAACCTAATTGCCGCACCAAAAGTACCGCTTGTTGTAAGTTGAGAATAGGTTTCAACTTGAGCAACAACTATGACTAATAATATTGGGGTAAAAATAATATATCTTTTTGATAACGATCTAAATATTTTCATTATTCATCCGTTCTTTTAGAAGCATCTTTTATTTGTTGCTTTACAATAAATCTTCTTATTACTTCATAGAAAACAACAACGATTAATAAGATAAAAGCTTGCATCATTTGTTCAATTTCTTTTGGAACATCATTTAAATCTAAAATCTGGGCTGAACGCTGTAAAAATGCAAATAACAAAGCACCAACTGCCATTCCGAAAGGATGATTCCTACCTAAAAGTGCAACTCCAATTCCTGCAAATCCTAATCCTGTTGGGAAATCAATTGTATATCTATGAAAATATCCTAAAAGAGGTCCTAGTCCAACAAGTCCGGCGAACCCACCAGATGTAATCATTGCGATTACAACCAGCTTGTTTGGATTTATCCCACTAAACTTTGCTGCAATTGGATTCGAACCTGTAATTCTCAAGTCAAAGCCTAAAGTTGTTTTCCAAACCAACCAATAATAAAAAATACCCACTAAAACTGCCACTACCAAAAATCCGTGAAGATCTTGTAGGTCTTCAATATTAAACAAAGTGTTTAAAGGTGGCATTTTTCCACTTTCAGGAAGTTCTTTCGTTCTTGGTAAATCATAATTTGAATTTGGTTCATCAAAAATTGTAGTTAAAGAATATGCAATTAATCCAGTTCCTATATAGTTCAACATTATTGTTGAAATAACTTCATGAATTCCCTTTTCAACTTTTAGGTATCCTGCAATAGCAGCCCATAAAGATGAAGTTGTTACTGCGACGATAATAATAAATAAAATATGAAGAGGGGTAATTACAGAAAATTGAGCACCAATATATGCGGCAATTAATGATCCCATTAAATACTGCCCCTCAACTCCAATATTGAATAATCCCATTTTAAACCCGACAGCAACAGCAATAGCAGAAATGTATAGTGGAATAGACCTATTTATAATTGAAACAATTGATTTTCCGCGAATTCCGTATTCGAACATAATTTTGAATGTTTCATACGGGTCTTTGCCAATAATAAGCAATATCAATGAACTTAGACCAAATGATATTGTCAATGCAATAATAGGTGCAGATAAACTGACAAGTCTAAATCTCATTTTCATTTTTTTAATCCAGTCATATATCCACCAAGATCCTCTGGGGTTACATTTTTAGCATCTAATTCTTTAACTAGCTTTCCCTGATAAAAAACAATTATTCTATCTGACAATCCTATCAGTTCTTCTAGGTCTGCTGAAATCAATAAAACGGATAAACCTTCATCTCTACTTTTTCTCAATTTTTCCCAGATTAAAGCTTGCGCTCCAATATCAATACCTCTTGTTGGTTGAGAAGCAATTAGTAAACTTGGATCATCCTCTAATTCTCTTCCAACAACAAATTTTTGTTGATTTCCGCCAGATAATGCAGTTGCAAGTGTGCTTGTTCCTGGAGTTTTAACCTCAAATGCTGATATTACTTTTTCGGACTCTTTAACTGCATTTTTCGTTTTCATTGTTCCAAGATTACTCTTATATTTCTCAATATTTTGCCTTCCAATAATTACATTGTTGGTTAAGTTCATATCCATAATCATTGCTTGTAACTGTCTATCTTCTGGTATGAAACTAATTCCAGATTCTAACCTTTCTCGAGTTCCTTTATTTTTAATGTCTTGATCCATAAATGTTATCTTGCCTGAATCAATTGATTGAATTCCAATAATTGCTTCAACTACTTCTTTTTGACCATTACCCTCTACTCCCGCTATACCTAAAATTTCTGATTTGTTTACTTCAAATGATATGTCTGTAAATATATTTCTCCCATCCTCATCTTGAGATTTTAAATTTTCAACTTTTAAGATTGCAACTTCGCTAGTTGATGTAGCTCTTGGAGGAGGTACTGGAAGACTCTTGCCTATCATCATTTCAGCTAATTGAATTTTGCTGACATTGCTATTCAAAACGGTATCGATCATTTGCCCTGACCTCATAACAGATATTTCATCTGCAATCTCTAAAACTTCATCCAATTTATGTGAAATGAACAATACAGTCACACCATTATCTTTTAGATCTCTTAAATTTTTAAATAATTCATCAACTTCTTGAGGTACTAATACAGCAGTTGGTTCATCTAAAATTAATATCTTTGCACCTCTGTACAAAACTTTGATTATTTCTACTCTTTGTTTTTCACCAACGCTTAGTTCATCAACATATTGATCAAGATCAATATTAAGTGAATACAGATTCATTACTTTTTGAATTTCTGATCTGTATTTAGCTAATTTAATATTTTTTAAAAATGGTTTATCAATACCCAAAATTATATTTTCTAAAACTGTAAGATTTTTTGCCAACATAAAATGCTGATGAACCATCCCAATTCCTAAATTTATTGCTTCTTTAGGTGAGGAGATATTTGCTTTGTTTTCAAAAATTTCTATACTTCCAGAGTCTGGCTTTACCATACCGTATAACATTTTCATTAAAGTAGATTTACCGGCTCCATTTTCACCAACAATTGCATGTATGTGTCCAGAATAGACATTAATAGAAACATCAGAATTAGC
Source organism: uncultured Candidatus Actinomarina sp. (assembly GCA_902625455.1). Lineage (GTDB taxonomy): Bacteria > Actinomycetota > Acidimicrobiia > Actinomarinales > Actinomarinaceae > Actinomarina. The sequence continues at coordinate 195,238 of CACOBL010000001.1, forward strand.
TAAAACACCCGGATATGTTTTAGTTATATTTTTTATATTTATCGCTGATTTCATTGTTTTATAAAAAATATCCGTTCCAGGGTTTCCCCTGGAACGAATATAAGATTTCTAGCCCTTACTAAGGTCTAGCTGATGGAGGGACAATCTCTCCACTCATAATTTTTTCTTTATAGCTATCAATTTGATCTTTTATATCATCAATATAGCCACCAGAATATGATAGATAAATTCCGCCAGTTGCTAAATTATCTACGTTTGCTCCACCAGTAAAAGTACCTTCCATTGTTTGCTTTGCAGCATTATAAATAGATACATCGACTGCTTTTACCATAGATGAAAGAATGTATTCTTGAAGCTCAGGTAATGCATTACCAACTTGATAATATTGATCAAAGTCAACACCTATACCCCATACTTTAGAACCAGTACTTTCAGATACTTCTTTAGCAGCTTGGAACATACCTGTTCCTGTACCACCAGCAGCATGATAAATAATATCAGCACCTGCTTCATATTGTGCAAGCGCAATTTCTTTACCTTTGACTGTGTCATTAAATCCAGAAAAATCTGGAGCAACGCTGGCGTATCCAATTTGAACTACGATATCTGGGTTGATTGCCGCAACACCAGCAAGAAATCCTTGCTCAAATTCATGAATAAGTGGAAAATCAACTCCACCTAAAAATCCAACATTGTTTGTTTTTGTTTTCAAAGCTGCTGCAACACCTGCTAAGAATGAACCTTCAGCATGATTAAATAACATGCCTCTAACATTTCCAGGTTCAGCAACACCATCAGTAATTGCAAAATTCAAATCAGGATAATTTGGAGCAACTTCATTCATTGATGCATCGAATAGGAAACCATTACCAATAATTAAATCATTTCCTGCTTCTGCACAAAGTTCTAGAAGCTCTCCTCTATTTTCTCCACCACCCTCTGGCTCTAAGAATGTTCCTTTCATGCCAAAGTCAGCGACAGCTTTTTCATATCCAGCGTAAGCTAGATCGTTAAATGAGAGGTCGCCAAGGCCACCAATATCTAACACTAAGCAAATGCCCATAGGGTCTTCTTCTGGCTCAGCAGGTGCAGCTGTTGTAGCGGGAGCATCCAGCGTTTCAGCTGGTTCCTCTACTGCAACATCTTCAACCGCGTCATCAGATCCGCCTCCACAAGCAACTAAAAATAAACTAAATACCATGAAAAGTATTAGCCATTTTGACTTCATTCGAGTCACTTTTTACTCCTTGTCCAACTAGTTGAAGGTATTAAATACCTATACGAAATACATAGTAGACAAAAATTTTATTTTAAGCTTCGTTCTTAATTAAGTTTTTTACTTCAATTTGACAAGATAATTTATTTGTTTTGTCTAATAATTACGATTCTGAATCAACAAAATCAACAGGAGGTTCATCTGGTGCTTCAACAGGTTCAAAGTCAAGTTTTTTATCTTCACTATTTAGTGAAACAACAATTGTTGACCCGGCTTTATATTTACCCATTAAAAGTTCTTCTGACAATGGATCTTCTAAAAGACGCTGTATAGATCTTCTTAATGGTCTTGCACCAAATTCCCTATCATAACCTTCAGTTGCTAAATATTCTTTCGCTTCTTCAGAGAGAACAATTTCCAAGTCAGAATTTTTTAATTGTTCATGAACTCTATCAAGCATTAAATCAACAATTTCTTTCACTTCATCTAATGTAAGTTCATGGAATACTATTGTTTCATCAATTCTGTTTAAAAATTCAGGCTTAAAATATTTTTTTAGCTCTTCTCCAACTTTTGATTTCATTTTTTCATAATTATCAGTCTTAGATAAACTACTAAATCCAATATTCTTAGCTAAATCTTTTGTTCCCAAGTTGGAAGTCATAATAATAATTGTATTTTTAAAATCAACAGTTCTTCCTTGAGCATCAGTTAAACGTCCATCTTCTAGTATTTGGAGAAGGGTATTGAAAACATCTGGATGAGCTTTTTCAACCTCATCGAGAAGCACAATACTAAATGGTTTTCTTCTAACCGCTTCTGTGAGTTGTCCTCCTTCATCATAACCAACATAACCAGGAGGAGATCCAATTAATCTACTTACAGTATGTTTTTCCATATATTCAGACATGTCGATTTGAATCAATGAATCTTCATCCCCAAATAGGAACTCTGCCAAGGCTTTTGCAGTCTCAGTTTTACCAACACCGGAAGGACCTAAAAATATAAAAGAACCAGATGGTCGTTTTGGATCTTTTAATCCTGATCTTGTTCTTCTAATTGCTTTGGAAACTGCTGAAATTGCTTCTTCCTGTCCAATGATTCTTTTGTGAAGTTCATTTTCCATTTCAAGTAATCTAGCTGTTTCTTCTTGCGTTAGTCTATGTACTGGAATACCAGTCCACTGTGCTAAAACCTCGGCTATTTCTTCTTCATCAATAACCATCTCGATTTCTGACACCTCAGCTGGATTGCTTCCAGAAACTTCGTCTAAGAGGAGTTTTTCTTGATCTCTTATTTGTGCTGCTTTTTCATATAATTGTGATTGAACTGCATCAATTTTTTGTTCCCTTAAATTTTTGAGCTTGTCTGCTACTTCTTGCTTTTCAGGTTCTAAAGGCTTTTTATAAACCCTCATTCTACTACCAGCTTCGTCAATTAGATCTATAGCTTTATCAGGTAAAAACCTATCTGATATGTACCTGTCTGCCATATTTACTGCTGAAGCAATAGCCTGATCTGTAAATCGTACACCGTGATGAACTTCGTATCTATCTTTCAGTCCATCAAGAATTTCTATTGCATCAGAAAGATTAGGCTCATCAACCTGTACAGATTGAAATCTTCTTTCTAATGCAGCATCTTTTTCAAAATGCTTTCTAAATTCTTCTAGTGTTGTAGCACCAACTGTTTGTAGCTCTCCCCTAGCTAACATTGGTTTCAATATAGATGCGGCATCGATCGCACCTTCTGCTGCTCCAGCACCAACAAGAGTATGAATTTCGTCTATGAAGAGCACAATGTCACCTCTGGTTTTTATTTCTTTTAGGACTTTTTTTAGTCTTTCTTCAAAATCTCCCCGATATCTTGAACCTGCAACTAAGGCGGATAGATCTAGGGTATATATTTGTTTTCCTTCAAGAGTTACTGGCACATCACCTGATACAATTTTTTGAGCTAAACCTTCAACAATTGCAGTTTTTCCAACTCCCGGTTCTCCAATCAAGACAGGATTATTTTTTGTTCTACGTGAGAGAATTTGCATAACTCTTTCAATTTCAGATGTACGTCCAATTACAGGATCTAATTTTCCTTCTTTTGCCATTCTTGTTAAATTTCTACCAAATTGATCTAAAATTGCAGAGCCAGTGCTCGACCCTGGTCTCTCTCTTCCACCTGTTGATGCAGATTGTTGTTTTTTACTTTCACCTGAAGAAGAAATTAATTTAATTACAGTTTGTCTTACTTGTGAAAGCTCTGCGCCAAGTTTTTTAAGTACCTGTGCTGCAACACCTTCACCCTCTCTAATAAGACCTAAAAGAATATGTTCTGTGCCAATATAATTGTGGCCTAATTGTAGTGCCTCTCTTAATGAGAGCTCTAAAACTTTTTTTGCACGAGGTGTAAATGGTATGTGCCCACTTGGAGATTGCTGACCTTCACCAATAATTTCAACAACTTCTGACCTTACACTGTCAATGTTTATATTTAATTCATCAAGTGCCTTTGCGGCATGTCCTTCTCCCTCTTGAATTAAACCAAGAAGGATATGCTCAGTACCAATATAATTATGATTTAATCTTCTTGCTTCTTCTTGAGCAAGAACAACAACTCTTCTGGCACGATCTGTAAATCTTTCAAACATGTTTTCATATTAATAACAGTCTGTTTATACACTTAAATGAAAATTACAACTATTTATACATTTCACGTATTCTTTAACTATGGAAGGTAAAGAAATACAAAAAATTATTCCATTTAATGATTTATGGGAGAATTTGGACAAATTAGAAGATAGGTTAATTGATGTCTCTAGTTCAAACGATGAATACCTCTCTTCAATCTCACAATATTTAATAAAAGCTGGTGGAAAAAGGTTTAGACCCATAATTTCACTTCTTTCAGGCAAATTTGGAGACGAAAAAAACTATATAAACAGAATTATAGATGCAGGTGTTGCAGTTGAGTTGATTCATATTGGGAGCCTTTATCATGATGACGTAATGGACAATGCTACAACACGAAGGGGTGTTGAAAGTTCAAATTCAAAATGGAATTCTAATTTATCTATATTGGCTGGAGACTATCTATTAGCAAGATCATCTGAGTTAGCTGCCGAAAATTTAGGACTAGAGTCTGTGAGATTACTAGCCTCAACTTATGCAGAATTAGTAGAAGGTCAAACTAAAGAATTGAATCTTTCATTTAACTTAGATCATGGCATTGAGGACTACCTAAAAGTTATCGAAGGCAAAACAGCTAGTTTAATAAGAACAAGTGCAAGACTTGGTGCGATTGCAAGTAATGCAGATATAGAAATTATTGATGCTTTAAGTGAATGGGGTTGGAACTGTGGAATTATATTTCAAATATCTGACGATATTTTAGATTTAACTTCAGATGAGAAAACTCTAGGAAAACCATCTGGAAATGATATTTTGGAAGGAACCTATACTCTTCCAGTCTTGATCGCATTAGATATGAATCGTGGAAAATATGAAGATATTTTAAAATCAATACAACAGGAGGAAGTTGAAATTAATTCGGTAATCAATGAATTTACAACTGATGAAATAATTAGTAGCTCTAGAGATATAATTAATGACTATTTCAGTAAAAGTATTGAGTCAATATTTGTATTAAAAAACCATTCGTTATTTCCAGTCTTAGAGAATATAAACAATTATTTAATAAATAGAACGAATTAATTCTCTGGTTTTAAATGAGGAAAAGCAATAACCTCTCTTATTGAATCATTATTTGTAATCATCATTACAAACCTGTCTACACCAAAGCCTAGTCCTCCAGTTGGAGGAAGTCCGAACTCTAAAGCTTCAATGTAATCACTATCTTCAACATGAGCTTCTTCATCGCCTTCAGCTTTTTTTCCAGCTTGGCTTTTCAATCTGTTTTCTTGATCAACAGGATCAATCAATTCTGAAAATCCATTTGCTAATTCACTACCAAATGCAAAAAGTTCGAATCTCTCCGTGATCCCCTTTTTCTCATCACTTTCTCTCGCAAAAGGAGATACTTCTATGGGATAATCAGTAACAAAAACTGGATCTACAATATCATGCTCAATATAATTTTCAAAAATGTCAAACACAAGCTCTCCAACTGTGTTTGATTCAGATTCAATTTGATATTTTGACTCTAACAATTCCTTAACCTCATCAAGGTTTGAATCATGTGATACGTTTATTTCAAACTTTTTATTAACCAATTCAAACATACTTTTTCTATCCCAAGGAAAACTAAAATTAGCAACTTTTTCATTGAATTCTATGCTTTTATCTACTTTTAAATTTTCAAGTACATATTTGCACATATTTTCAACCATATCCATGACTCCATTGACGTCTGTATATGCTTCATAACTTTCCATCATCGTGAATTCTGGGGAATGTGTTTGGTCAATCCCTTCGTTTCGAAATACTTTTCCAAGCTCAAATACTTTTTCAAAACCTCCAATTATTAATCTCTTGAGATAAAGTTCAGGAGCAATTCGTAAATACATATCTATATTCATTGCATTGTGATAGGTAGAAAAGGGTCTTGCTATTGCTCCACCTGCTTTTGGCTGGAGTGTTGGTGTTTCAACTTCAGTAAAACCCTCTGCTGTCATGAATTCTCTGATTAACTTTAAAATATTAAATCTTGTTGAAATTGTATTCTTTGCATCTTCATTTACTACAAAGTCTAGATATCTTTGTCTGAATCTAGTTTCTTTGTCCTTAAGTCCATGCCATTTCTCAGGAAAATTTCTAAATGATTTTGTAAGTAATGAAAGATTATTTATGTATATTGATAGTTCTCCTTTTTTTGTTTTCATTATTATTCCAGAAACTCCAACAATATCTCCTACATCAAGATTTTGAAGATAATCAATTAGCTCTTCTGAAAGGTCTTTGTCTGAATAAACTAACTGAATTTTTCCAGTTTCATCTTTAAGATCAATAAATGTTAATTTTCCAAAGGATCTAATACTTACAATTCTTCCCCTTACTGAAGCATTTATATCTGTCTTAAAACCACTTTCTATATCTTTATGTTCTCTGTGTAGGAAATCTATAGGAGTAGAATTTTTAAAACTTGTTTGGAATGACTCAAGTTGACTATCTTTTATTTTTTGCTCTTTTTCTTTTCTTAAAGAGTAAATTTCATTCTCTGATTTAGATAAGTCACTCACAACTACAGCTTAATTATTTAATTTAAATATTTCTTCAAGACCAACTAATGTTAGGTTTTCTATATATTCAACATTAACATTCAGAATCGGTTGTACCACTTTACTTAATCCACCAGTCAAGATAATTTTTGGTTTAATATCAATTTCTAATATAATTTTTTCTACCATAGAGTCAATCATTGAAGCATGGCCCATTATTAATCCACTTTGTATAGCTTCGTATGTGTTTTTTCCAATAACTTTATTTGGAGTGTCAAGTTCAACCGATTTTAGTGACGCTGTTTTTGATGTTAATGCATCAAGACTTATTTTTATTCCAGGAGCTATAGATCCCCCGAGATATTCCTTATTTTTACTGACTACATCAAAAGTTGTAGCTGTCCCAAGGTCAATTACCACAGTATCACTATTAGTTATGAGATATCCGGCTACTGAATTTGCAATCCTATCAGGACCAAGTTCTTTCGGGTTATCAATATTAACTTTTAATCCAGTCTTAATTCCAGGACCGACAATAATTGGTTCCAAACTTAAATACTTATTAATAGCTTCACTAAAACTGTTCGTAGCTTGTGGAACAACAGAGCAAATGATAGCACCTTCAATATCTTTCTTAACTTCACTATTAATTTGAAAAGTTGAATTAAAAAGAGCTAATAATTCGTCAGGTGTATTTGTATCTCGTGTTGTAAATCTGTAGGAATCCCAATTGTTCTTACCTGAAATACCTACTGTTGTTTCTGTGTTACCAATATCTACAGCAATTATGTTCCTCATTGTATTACCTCCATATTGTCAATTAATCGAATCCCTTCTATATAAGCAGCAGTAATTAACAATAATTTCTCCTGATTTTTATCTGGTATTTCAAAATATTTTGGATCTACAAAGTTTAAATAATCATACTCAATAGCATTTTCATTAAATAATTCTTTTCCAAAAACTTCAGCTTGTTGAATATCTTGATTTTGAATGAAGTGTTCTTTTGTTTTCTTGAGAATTTGAAAAATATTCCTAGCAATATTAATTCCGCTTTTAGAAAGTAAACGATTTCTACTGCTCATGGCTAATCCATGTTCATCTCTAATTATTTCTGCTTCTATTATTCTTATATTATTTCTTTTATTAGCAAAAAATTCTTTAACTAGATAAAGTTGTTGAGCGTCTTTTTTTCCAAAAACTGCTGATGTTGGGTTTACTAAATCAAACAACCTGTTGACAACAGTTAAGACTCCATCAAAATGACCCGGCCTGTGAGCACCTTCAAACAAATTTCCTTTTTCTCCAGATTCTATTCCATCTGGTTCTGCAAAATCTTTTGGGTAAATGTAATTTTCATTTGGTATGAATATATAATCAACTTCCTCTTTTCTTAAGAGTTCTATATCTTTATCAAGATCTATCGGATAGTTGTCATAATCACTTTCATCATTAAATTGTTTTTTGTTAACAAAGATCGAAACAATTGTTTTGCCATTTGTAGACTTCTTTCCAAGTTTAACTAATGACAAATGTCCTTTATGCAATGCTCCCATTGTTGGGATAAAGCATTTCTCTTCAAGAAATATTTTTTTATCGATTTCATTTATTATTCTTGTCATATCGTGCCCTAAATATGGTGCCCGTACTTACAGATTTATACTACCTACTCTTTTAACTTTTTGACCATTAATTTTATATTCAGATTTATTAAGCTCTAGCTCTAAAACTTCATACAAAGGCTCTATAACAAATAATCTATTTTTCCAGTCATAATGTGGAATAGTAAGGTTATCTTGATCGACTTGATAATTGTTAAAAAATATGATGTCTATATCAATTAATCTAGGTCCATATCTAAATGTGAATTCTCTCCCCATATCATTTTCTATTATCTTTATACTTTCTAACAATTGGTCCGGAGACCCTTTGTAATCAACTTCCAAAATCATATTTAAAAAACTATTTTGATTTTCAAAAAGTACTGGTTCTGTTTCATAAATAGAGGACGATTTAACAATTTTCATTTTTTTAGAAAGTTCCTCTATTGCCTTAGTAAGGTTGTCAGTTCTATCTCCGATATTTGAACCTAAAGAAAGATAAATACTATTTAAATTTTTCACTGTAAGTAACTGATAGATTATTTGTTTTTTCTTTCAAAATAGTATCTGGTTTATGTACTGTCACAATGATTTCAAATATTTTTACATTACTTTCGGAATTATATTTTTTATAAATTTCTTGGGTGATTTTTTTTGATAATGTCTCGATGAGGTTATAGCTTTCAGTTTTGACAATTCTAATTACATCATCCACTACGTTTTCATAATTAATTGTGTCGTGTATATCGTCACCTTGAAAATTATCTAGACTAATTTTTACATCTACAAGAAATTTTTGATTACTTGACTTTTCAACTTCATAAATTCCGTGTTTTCCTGATGTTTTAATCCCAACAATATTTATGTCATACGACATTTTTTAAGTATTTGGAATTAGGGCAATAGCCTTTGGAGATAGTGGCTTCTCTAATATCTTTTCTAATATTGTTCTAGCTAGAATTGGATCATCTAAAAGTTCAGAATAAATTAAATATCCAGCAAGTATACCTGGCACCTCTTCATCTAAATACTCTCTGTGTATTAATAGCTTTCTTTCTTTGTCTGATAGTGCTTCTTTTATTGCCTCAAAAATTATATTTAATGACTCCTTTGGGACATCATCTGCAAGAGGATAGTGGTAGGTCCTGAATCCTACCTCTTGGTAGTTCTTTAAATTGAAATCTGAGTCTAACAAAGAGAAAATTGCATTTATTCCTTGACTCTTAATCCATTGGATTTCTTCTTCTCTTCTAATTTTCCTTGGTGTTAATCCACCACCACCAATACATTCAGAAACTGCTAGTTTTCCTTCGATAATCCAATTAAAGTCATTTGGTTTTAAACCAGCCATATTTCCTTTCTGTAAACAATAATAGCTTACACTAATTACTAATTTGTTAGATGCATTCTCACTAGTGAAACCCCAGAATCAACGCAGTGTTTAAATAAATCAGAATTTGACATTGGAATATTTTTAATAAATTTCTTTTTTGAATACCCAACAATCAAGGGAAAGTTATCTTTAAGTTCTTTGATGTTCAACAATAACTCAACAGAGTCAGATAAATTTTTACCAAACCCTAAGCCTGGATCAATCGCGATTTGTTCTTCCCTAACTCCCAGACGTATTAGTGATTTTATTTTTGAATTTAAGTGTTCCTTTACTTCCTTCACAACATCTTTGTAAATCATTTTATGATGCAAAGATTCTGATTTAGGATGTCTATGAACTAAGATGATTTTTGATTTTGAATCCACGGCTATCTGAATCATTTCTTCTTTTATGAATCCACTTACATCGTTGATTATTTTAAAGTTATTTTCAACTGCATGTTTTGTCACAATCGGATTAAATGAATCAATTGAAAATGAAAACTTATCTTGATTAATATTTATAAAATAATTTAACCTTTTAATCTCCTCTTCAGTTGTGACACTATCAAATCCTGGCCTTGTTGAAGCACAACCAACATCAATAAAATTGATATTTTTTTGTTTTGCTGTATGCAATAACTTATTTAACTTAGCTTCCTTATTAAATACGCCATCACCTGTAAATGAATCATTAGATAAATTTATAATTCCTAATATTTTTGAATTATCTGAAGATAATGCACTATTCCAACTGGACAATTTCTAAAAATTTATTATCGCTTCATTGCGAAGCGTATAGTCGATTTCATAGATTCCAGTACTGTAAGTTGTTTCAAATTCAGTCTGGAAATTTTCAATATTTAACAAACTTGAGCACATGTGATTTGCTCTTATTTTTACCATTACACCTTTAGGATCTAGTGCATTTTGAATTTCAATTGCTATATTTTTTGTTAAAGTTTCCTGCAAAGTTAAACTATTTGAAAGCACACTCACAAGTTCACTAAATTTAGAAACTCCAGCTATTTTGCTATTTGGATAAACAGCTATATTGACCAAGCCTGTAAAAGGAAGTAGGTGGTGCTCACATAAGCTAACAAAATTTATTCCTTTTAAGTAAATAGGTTGATTATGCTCTACATTCTCAAGATTAATTAAAATTTCAGATGGTAAGTCCGATTTGTATAATTTTAACTCTATTTGCTCAAGAAACTTTTTTGAAAGTTTTAGTATTTCCTCTTCTGATTGGTTAGTCTTTGTTTTTAAAAATTCAAAAAGAGCAATCTCTATATTGTTTTTAGTTTCATTTGTAGAACTCATTAAGCGAGCCTTAAACTTTTACCAGAACCAGTTATTTTAACTTTTGCAATTGTTTTAAAAATTTCTGCTACTTCTTCTTTGTTTAACGTCTCTTTTTCCATTAGCTGTTTGACCATAACATCCATTTGTTTCTTGAATTTCTTGAGTATCTTTCCTGCAATTATATGAGCATCACTTAGCAAATTTCTTACTTCGTCATCAATGGAAGAAGCTATTTCATCAGAGTAATCTTGTTGTCGTCCGTAATCTCTTCCTAGAAACACTTCATTTGATCCTTTTCCGTAAAGCATCGGCCCTAACTTTTCACTCATGCCAAATTCCATAACCATTCTTCTAGCAATGTCTGTAGCTTTTTCTATATCGTTTGAAGCACCTGTTGTAGGATCTGCAAAAATTAATTCTTCAGCCACTCGACCTCCCATCAACATCGCAAGCCTGTCTTTAAGCTCAGCTTTGGATGAAAGATACTTTTCAGTATCAGGAAGTGCCTGAGTATAGCCTAAAGCTCGACCACGGGGAATAATAGTAACTTTGTGGATGGGATCAGCATTAGGAAGGGCCCACCCAACTAAGGCATGTCCTGTCTCATGATAAGCAATAATTAATTTTTCTTCTTCTGTCATTACTTGGCTTTTCTTTTCTGGACCAGCCATTACTCTATCTATCGAATTTTCAATATCTGCAATACCAATAGTTTTTTTATTTTTTCTTGCTGCTAGTAAAGCTGCTTCATTTAATAAATTCGCTAAATCGGCTCCAGTAAAACCAGGTGTTTGTTTTGCTAATGTTTCAAAATTGACATTTTTTGCTAATGGCTTATCTTTTGCATGAACTTTAAGTATTTGTGTTCTTCCAGATAAATCTGGCCTACCAACTATGACTTGTCTATCAAACCTGCCAGGTCTAAGAAGTGCTGGGTCTAAGACATCTGGTCTATTAGTCGCAGCCATAAGAATTACGCCCTGATTTGCTTCAAATCCATCCATCTCAACTAAAAGTTGATTTAATGTTTGCTCCCTTTCATCATGACCTCCGCCCAAACCAGCGCCTCTCATTCTTCCAACTGCATCAATTTCATCAATAAAAATTATTGCTGGAGATGCATCTTTAGCCTTTTTAAATAAATCTCTTACTCTACTTGCACCAACTCCAACAAACATTTCAACAAAATCCGATCCTGAAATACTAAAAAATGGAACTCCTGCTTCTCCTGCGACTGCCTTTGCTAGTAAAGTTTTTCCTGTTCCCGGTGGTCCGACAAGAAGAACTCCTTTTGGTATCTTCGCCCCTAACTTATTAAATTTTTCTGGAGACTTAAGAAATTCTTTTATCTCTTCAAGTTCTTCTTTGGCTTCTTCTACACCGGCAACATCTTTAAAAGTTACTTTTGGAGATTCTTCATCCAACTCTTTCGCCTTTGATTTTCCAAACTGCATTATTTGATTACCATTTGATCTAACCTGTGAAAACATGTAGAACATGAAAGCAGCTAAAAATAGCCAGGGTAAGAATGCAAAAAAGTAGTCCTGGAATCCTGCAGGCTCTGTATCGGTATTCAAAATAATATCTTGATCTACAAGAAGTTGGAAGACTTCTCCCTCAAAGCCTTCTGGATACTCTGTTTGATAGATTGTGTCATTATTATTTAATTTAAATTCAACAAGATTTGACTGTTCTTTTATAGTTGCTTCAGATACATTTCCAGACTGTATGTCATTTTTAAAAATTGTGAAAGATTTACTCTCTGGTGAATTTACATTTGAATTATATTGCTGAACTCCAAAAAATATTAAAAGACCAAGGCCAACATACAGTAGAAAAGACCTGTTGTTGTTTTTATTTTCCTTTTTATTTTCCATCTTCTTAATTTAATACTGTTGAGTTTAAAAGCAATAGTGAGATCTATGACAAAACACCGAGGAAAGGGAGTTCTCTATATTTTCCTTCATAATCGAGACCATATCCAACAACAAATTCTGGTCCTATCTCAAATCCTGAATATTTTATGTCTACTGGTTCACTTGCAACATCTTTTTTAATAAACATACACAATATCTCAATGCTTTTTGGGTTTCTAGATTCAAGTAAATTTTTTAAGTGAGATATAGTCAATCCTGTATCAAAAATATCTTCAACAATTAATATATTCTTTCCAGTTATATCAATATCTAGATCCTTATCAATTTTTATTTGACCAGTAGATTTTGTTCCTTCATAAGATTGGATGCTCATAAATTCGAATGTTACATCTACATTGAGCTGTTTTGCTAAGTCGCTGATCACAATAAATGCGCCTTTTAAGATTCCAACAATTACAAGTTCCTCTCCCGAGTAATCTTTGTTAATTCTTTCAGCAAGTTCTTTAACTTTTTGTTCAATTTCATTTTGTTCAATCAAGACTTTAGATACTTTCAAAATTACTCTTTTCTATTGAAGTTGTAATTATATGTTTGTTGTTTTCTGAATCAAAATCTTTTACTAAATCACTTTTTCTAACGCCTGGAATCCATATGACTTTATTATCAATTTTTGCAATTGGCCAAACTTCTCTGAGAGGTTCTTTTACTCCAAAAGACCTCAGTACCTCAGATACTTTCTGTGAAGAACCATTAATTGAAATCTTGTCACCACTAGAGATTGAGGATAGATTAAAATTTTCCACGATATTTTGCGGTATTCCAAGTTTCCAGTTGTTTGAATAATTACATTTTTTAGTATGTTGAAAATTAAAATAACCAAAAGTCATATCTTCATCAGAATTTAATTTCCACATTTCTTTTTCAATAAATACAACTAAACCAGATTGATTAGAAACCACCCAGTTTTTGTGATAACTTACATGGTTTCCACTAGTAACTGATAAAAATATTTTTTTCAGATCATCTCCTTGGAGACCACTTTGTCCAACAGATGAAGAGATTAAAGAAATTAAGTAATTTGATCTTGAATCATTTTCCTGAATTAGTAAAAGCGGTACTTCAAAATATCCTTTTGCAAACTTAATAAATTTTCTTGCTTCAACTTTACTTTCAAGCAATACTTCTATTTCCAAAATTAAATTGGAAATTTTTTTATTTATCTCTCCTGGAAATCTTTCATTTACTTCTGGTATTAATTCGTTCCTAATCCAATTTCTAGAAATTTCATTATTTTGGTTTGTAGTATCTTCAGTAAATATAATATTATTTTTTATTGCATAATCTTGAATCTCAGACTTCTTTGTATTTATTAGTGGTCTTAATAAATTTTCATTTTCAGCTTTGATTGATGTTAGTCCTTTTAGCCTTGTGCCTCTGAATAGATTAATCAAAAAAGTTTCAGCTTTATCATCTTTGTGATGACCTGTTACTAATATTTCATCTTTTTTAAGATTATCAAATAATAAACCGTACCTTTTTTCTCTCATTTTTGTTTCTGAGGCGTTTTCTTCTAAATCTGAAATTATATTTTCATGGCTTGTTTCGAGACGTTTTGCAATTTGTTCAGCAGATTTTTGTAATAAACTAGAGTCTTTCTGATTATGATTAACAAAAATTGTTCTATAAGACAAATTTAGTTCATTAAAAATTGATGCCAATACTGCACTGTCTACGCCTCCGCTAAGTGCCAGAACATATTCATTGTTCTTATTAACTAATTTGATTATCTTATTTTTAATATCTGCCATAAAGAAAAAGTTTTTTTTTATTTCTCTATAACCTTATATCTTTTTCGAGTTACTTGTCTGAAATATTGAATAACGTTTCCAAGAATTACTAATGTTGCTATAGCAACAGTTGTTGGAATTAAAAATCTGTAGGTCCATGCTATATCTTCAATTTGCTCTGGTGGCTCTTCAACCACGATAGCGGGAGTTGGAACTTCTCCTTCAGTATGGTCATCTGCAATTACAATTCCTGCAGGAGAGAACAAAATTAATAAACCCAAAATTAAAAGAAACTTTTTCACAATATGAGACTACTAAAAGAAATTAGAAATAAGAAGAATTTAGTGATTTTTATTTACCGATTGCTAAATATTTAATCTGTATTTTTCAGAAAATTTAATCAACTTATTTTGATTTATGTCTTTTACTTTGTAATCTTCAATATCTTTTGGAACATTCACAGATTTTTTTAGTGTTGTTAGTTCTTTAAATAGTTTTAAAAGTTCAAAATTGTTAGATATAGTTTCAGCATGCCTCTCGCCGCCTCTAACTGTCTTTTTCCAATTGTCTGCATCGTTTAAAATTAAATCAATATTTTCATATTTTTGAAGAAGCAAAGTCGCAGTCTTTTGGCCTATTCCCTTCATTCCTGGAATTCCATCAGAACTATCTCCCGTTAGAGCTAGAAAATCCGGTATCTGATTAGGCAAGATACCAAATTTTTCTTTTACTCCTTTATCGTTTGTAAAAGTTTTATACCTAGTTGAATACATTACAACTTCATCTCCTTTTACACATTGCATTAGATCTTTATCTAATGATCCAATTATGATTTTTATGTTTTTGCCACCAAATTGTTCGCATACCGATGCAATTCCATCATCAGCTTCATATTTTTTCATAGACAAAAGAGTTATTCCAAGTAATTTTGTTACTTCCTCTGCTAAAGGAAATTGATTTAGGATATCCGAATCCATATCGCTACTAGATTTATAACCGTCATAAAGCTCATTACGAAATGACTCAACTGTTGAATCAAAAGATACGCACAAATATTTATATTGTTTTTTTAAAGAGTTGAGGTGAGTTATATAACCCTTTAATGCTCCAACTTCAGTTCCATCTGGTGAAATTCTACTTGGGTAACCAAAATGCGACCTAAATAATTCATATGTACCGTCAACAATATAGAGCTCCATATTTTGATTTTACTTTATGAAAATGAACTGTGGAAAGCAAAAATCCCGATTGATCTTGCGACCCTTCGGGATTTTTTATTCTATCTTCTTTTCCATCTTTCGATTTCTTTTCCGATAGTGTTCTATAAATATACGTTAGTTTTTGTTCCTAAGCAAGATATTTACTAATCTATTTTTCGCGAGGTTTCTAGTTACAATTTTGTTTTATTTTGTGCTATCTAAAGCCTGCGAAAGATCATTAAGAATATCTTCAATGTCTTCTATTCCTATTGAAAGCCTTATAAGCTCAGGAGGAGAACCAGCTGCTATCAGCTGATCATCATCTAATTGTGAATGTGTAGTTGTTGCAGGATGAATTGCTAGAGACCTAGTATCTCCAACGTTAGCCACATGTCTAAACATCTTTAAATTATCTATAAACTTTTGACCAGAATCTTTACCTCCTTTAATCCCAAACACAACCATAGTTCCGCCTGTACCCTTAAGGTATTTTTGAGAAAGATCATATGCAGGATCATCCTTTAATCCAGGAAAACGTACCCACTCAACAAGCTTGTGCTCTAATAAGAATTCAGCAACTTTAATTGCATTTTCACAATGTCTCTCCATTCTTAATCCAAGAGTTTCAAGACCACTCATTACTTCAAAGGCTGTATCTGGTGACATATTTGCACCCAAATTTCGTAATGGAACAGTTCTTAATCTAAGTGAGTAAGCAACATTGCTTAAATCTCCTAAGTCGTGACCCCATCTCATTCCTCCATAGCTAGTGTCGGGCTTATCATAAAGAGGAAAGTTTCCATTTCCCCAGTTAAAACCACCTTTTTCAATAACCGCTCCTGCAATTACTCTTCCATGACCAGACATCCATTTAGTTAGTGAATAGACAACAATGTCTGCTCCAAAATCAAAAGACTTTTGAATAGCAGATGTAGTAAAAGTGGCATCAACAATTAGAGGGATACCGTTGGCGTGAGCAATTTCAGATAAAGCTGTGATGTCTGCAACAACAAGTCCTGGATTGGTAATTGTCTCACAATATATAGCCCTAGTTTTTTCATCAATACTTTCTTCGACAGCTTTGAAATCGGTTATATCTACTTTTTTTGAATTTATTCCATATTCGGGAAGTATGTTGTCAAACATTGTATAGGTTCCCCCATAAAGTTGGCTTGCAGAAATAAAGTTGTCCCCTTGGCTCATGATATTTATTAGAGAATACATAACTGCAGATGTACCAGAAGATAAAGCAACACACATAGCACCCTCTTCTAAAGCAGTTAGCCTTGCTTCAAGAGCACCAACAGTTGGATTCCCAATTCGAGAATAAATGTTTCCAAACTCTTTTAAAGCAAACAAACTTGCAGCGTGTTCCGTATTGTTAAATTGATAAGCAGTTGTTCTATAAATTGGAACAGTTATAGCTCCTTCTGCATCAGCATCTGAATCCCACCCTGCATGAATGAGTTTTGAATTAAATTTCATTAGTTTTCTCCTTTTTATAGGAGAAGGGTACGACTACTTGGTTGCATTACTGCCACATCTACAAGCACCTTGGATAGTCTTCCAGGTTGCCGAGGTCTTAACCTTCTCTTTATGTTATAAAAATTATATCAAAAGTTTTTAAGACTTCTAAATATTTTCTATTTTTTCCCAATTTCTATCATCATGACCAAAGTGGGAAAAAAGTGTATCTATTCTATAGTTGACATTTATTAGGTCGAGTCTCTCAATTATTGCTCCAGGTTTCATGTCAAACTTATTGACAAAGTCATTAATGACATTTTCTTTAACATTTGAAGTATCAAAGGTGTTAACTGTCAATTCATAGGGTTCTGCTTTTCCTATGGCGTATGAAACTCTTACAAGACATTCATGAGCAAGTTTATGAAAAACAATATTTTTTGCTAGATGTCTTGCTGCATAGGCAGCTGATCTATCAACCTTGCTAGGATCTTTACCCGAAAATGCTCCACCGCCTACTGGTACAGATGGACCATATGCGTCTACTACAATTTTTCTGCCTGTTAAACCAGTATCACCTGCTGGGCCTCCTTTAACAAAAGATCCTGAAGGATTTAAATCCAATTGGAAATTCTGATTTACATGAGTTGCTACAATTTCTGACACCTGATCGTAAAGTTTTTGAATATTAATCTCTTTTTTATGTTGAGTTGACACAACTACTTTTGCTTTATCTCCCCCGGTAGTTACTTGAACTTTTGAATCAAGGTCAAGCATTGGGTCTGAATTTTGTAAATCCCACAATGTCTTTTGTATATTTCTAGAAATATCAAATGTCGGAGGCATAAAAGAATCTGTTTTATTAGTTGCAAATCCAATCATTATTCCTTGGTCTCCCGCTCCTAGATCTTCGTCTTCTTCTACTGCTGCCCTTATTTCTTCTGACTGAGGTGTTAGTTCGTTATAAATATTTAACCTATCAAGATCAAAGTCTTCAAAACTAGTTTTTATAGTTTTGTTAAGTGCTTCATGAACAATTGTTTTAATGTCTTCTGTAGAAATATTTGCAATTTCACTTATTTCACCACCAACCATTACTAGACCTCCACCTTTTGTTCCAGTTAAAACTGTTTCTACAGCCACTCTTGATGAAGGATTATTTTCTAAAGCTTTGGTTAAAACATAATCTGAAATTAAATCTGCTATTTTATCTGGATGTCCCGGCGATACAGTTTCTGCTGTTACATATTTAAACAATTAAAACTCCTCATCTAATAGGGGGGTAAAAAGCCATTTTTTGTTGTAATAACCACATCAAAAAGCACCTTAGTTGGCATTCTAGGTTGCTGAGGCTTCCCTCTCTTTATGCAAAGCTTATAGTAATAAAATATATTTTTTTTTCAAAGAACATATGTAAAAGTTTAAGTTACTAAGTTAGCTAACCTTCTTATATGTTTACCGAGATTAAAAAAATATCAAGTCTCCTTTTGTCAGTGGCTTTTTCTTCAATAGGTTTTATAGCTTCTATCACGGTTACTGTACTCGCTGCAAGAGAAGTTTCTAGTAATCCACTTTTTGTTGGTTTTCCGAATGCAGTAGGTGTAGGAGGTGCAATCTTGGGAACTCGAATGATATATTTAATATCAAAAAACAGTTCTCAACTTAATGCGTTAGCTTTTACCTTTCTAATAGGTGCTTTCGGAGGGGCAGTTATGTTTTATAGTCTTATTATTGACTCATTTGTACTTCTGTTGTTTGGAGCTTTCATTCTAGGAATTGGTCAGTCGGCAACACTTCAAACAAGATACGCTGCTTCATTTGTGGCTAGTAAGAAATTTAAAGCTACTGCATTGTCTCTTGTAGTCTGGTTTTCAGTATTTGGGTCTGTATTTGGACCACGTATGGTCGGAAGTTATTCTAATTTTTTCGAAAATATATTTAACTCAGAGCTAATCGTTGGTTATGTAATTGCATTAGTTGGAATGCTATTTGCAGCATCTTCTCTATTCGCATTTACTTCAAAAAAAAGTATTTTAAGGAGTCCAAGTGATTTAGAAAGCGAATCAAGTCATCAAAGTTCCGACAAAAAAAATGGGAATTTATTATCGCTGCTTTTGGTTTTGAATCATTTCACAATGGTTGTAATAATGTCGGCTACACCATTACATATACAAGATATTGGTGAAACCGTTCAACTTGTTGGGATTATAATTAGTTATCACACTTTAGGAATGTTTCTATTTTCACCCATTCTTGGAAATTATGTAGATAAATACGGATACAAAAAATTTACATATGTCGGAACTGTAATTTTGTTTATAAGTTGTTTAATTACCTATATAAATTCTGGACCAACTGCCTTAAAAATAGGTTTGTATCTTCTAGGGCTTGGGTGGAACTTTAATTATGTTGCGATTAGCGCAGCTATTTCAAAATTTTCAATCAAACACAAAACTCCGCTAAACATAAGAAGCGACTCTTTTGTTTTCTTAGGAAGCTTTGTAGCTCATACGTCTTTAGGCTTAAGCTACTTGCTAATTGGATTTAAAGGTTTATCTTTTGTAGGAATTGCTGTAAGTATTTTTTTATTTTACAATTTGAAAAATTTAAATAAGTTAAGTATTGAATGAATAAAAATTTTTCAAAAGCAGAAAAATATCTAATAGAAAGTGACCCGAGATTAGGAAAAGTAATTTTAAATAATGGTCATTTAAAGTTTTCAAATAAAAAAATAGACCCATTTAATGAGTTAGTAAATATTGTTATTTCTCAGTTCATTTCCACAAAAGCTGCAAAAGGTATAAAAGAAAAAATGTTAAAACAATTTAATGAAGAAAATTTTAAAATTTTGAATTTTAAAAATCTCACCATTAGCCAAATAAAAAACCTCGGATTGAGTAAAAATAAGGCTAAATCAATTAAATCATTGGTATTATTTTTTAGTAAAAATCCAAATTCTAAAAATCTCTATAAACTGTCTGAGCAGGAACGATACGATAATCTAATTAAAATTTTTGGAATCGGTAAATGGAGCATTGAGATGTTTGAGATGTTTTGTGTTCGAAATAAAAATATTTTTTCTAGTGGAGATGCAGCTATTAGGGTCGCAATGGAAGAACTTAAAATGGTCAAAAAAACTAACGATTTTGAGATATATGATAAATATGCAAAAAAGTGGGCTCCTTATAAAACTATTGCGTGTTTACATTTGTGGTATTTTTTTGAATCTTAAGCTGAAACAACCACATCCCTCACTGGGTGTGGTATTGGTGTTGGCCTAATCTCAAGTGATTCATCTATTTCAAAATTTTCTATATTTTGTACAAATTTGTAAATTACATTTTTATATATGTAACTAGCAAAAAACTTACCTAAACAAGTATGAGCCCCTCCAGCAAATGGAAAATATGCCTTGTTGTGATAATTTGGATCAATAAATCTATATGGATCAAAAACTTCAGGATTATCCCAATACCTCTCATCATGGTGTAAAAGTAATGGGCTTATTGTGACATAGGTTCCTTGTTGAAGCGAATAACTTTGAATTTCAGTATCCCTCACAACATACCTGATTGAAAATGGTACAGGTGGATAATATCTCATGGCTTCCTTAAATATAGACTCCCCTAGTAGGCCATTTTTTAATGATGAAATGTCAGTATGATTAACTTCATTTGCTTCTTTAATTAAATCGTTTTTAAAATCTTTGTTTTGTGACAAACTATAAATTGAATTTGTGAGAGTTATAGTTGTAGTGTCATGAGCTGCCAATAACAAGAAAATCATATGTTCAGCAACCTCAAAATTTGTCAGTCCTGCCTCCCCCTTGTTTGTATTTACTAGTTCAGCAAATAAAGTTTTTTTACTTTCATCATTAATTAAGCCAGCTTTTGATTCAAAATATTCAAGTAAAAACTCACGAGCTTTAAGTCCTTTTTTCATTTTTGTAAATGGTAATGGCCACCTTATTGCAGAAGTTGCAGAAGCAATAGAATCCATAAAAAGTTTGTTCAACTTTTCTGATTCATCTGATCTTACATCAAGAAAAAAAAGACTTAGAGAAATATCAAACATAAGCTGTTTAACAGATTGATACAAATTAAAACTTTTACCCTTCTTTAAGTCTTCCACCCATTGATTAATAATTGGTTGAATAATCTCTAAATATCCATGAATTGCATCGTGTCGAAAAGAACTTTGTAACAAGGATCTGTGATATTTGTGATCATCGAAATCTCTTAACATTAGTCCGTTTTCGAAAGTTGGTCCTAATGAGACAGCCCATCCCTCTTTGGAAGAAAAAAGATCATCTTTATCTAAAAAAATATCTCGCGTAGCTTCCGGAGTTAATAGAGCGATAAATTTTTCATTTAATAATGAAATCTGAAACACATCTCCATATTTTTGTTGCATTTCAGAAGTAAATTTAAGGGCATTTCGCTGAAAAGGTAGGGAATGTCCAATAATTGGAAGACTTGGAATTACGGGTACTGTCATGTGAATATTTTACAATTTTAAATTTAAGTTTAAAAGAAAAAAGGATAATTCTATTAAATTTCGAATTGCATCAAATCTTTACCAATTACAATATCTCCATCAAAATTTTTGGTAATTCTCTTAACTAAAGCATTTTCATCAAAAATAGGAGGAACAAAATGATTTAAGACCAATTTTTTAACCTGAGCATTTTTTGCAAGTAATCCAATTTCTTCAGGGCTTGTGTGATAGTCCTTTATATTGTCAACAGTACCCTTTGTCATCCGTCGAGGATCGTAATCCAAATCTACAAAAACTTCATGTATTAAAAGATCTGCATTATTTGCAGAAGTTTCTAATGCCTCACAGTACCTAGTGTCGCCTGAAAAAATTATATTTTTTGAACCAAGACTGAATTTATATCCATATGCTGGTTCAACTGGGTGATGATCAACTTTTACACTTCTAATGACTGTATTATCAAGCTCAATAATTAATTCATCACTAATTTCTGTAATTTCATACATAAGCCCATCTTTATTTGGTCTTTTTTCCCATTCTTTTCTTAAATGTAATTCTTCTTTGTAGGCTTCAAAAATTTTATTAAAATATTTTTTTATACCTTTGGGACCATAAACTTTAAATTGAGTTTCTCTCCCAGTGTGCCATCCAGATATAAATATTTGATATAAATCAACAATATGGTCTGAATGTAAATGGGTAATCAAAATATAGTCGATTTCTCCTGGCTTTATTCCGACTTCACTCAATCTTTGAGTAACTCCCGAACCAGCATCAATTAAATAATTTTTTCCTTCAAAAGAAACTAAACTACTAGGTCCATATCTTAAATGACTTGGGCTTGGACAACCAGTACCTAAAAGTGTAACTTTATTCATATTATGAAACCTCTAGTGACAAATTACTTAGTACTACTTGAGGCCTCATACCAGAACTTATATCCGCCATAGCAGTTTCAACTTTGACTGCAATTTCGTACATCTCTTTTGATATATTTTGTTGGATAATTATAGAGTTACTTAAATATTCAAGGCAACTAACAATTAAAGAATTTAGGGTTAAAGTTACTTCATCATCAAAATTATCAAAAACTTTCTTGCATTCATTTATTAGAGCAAACGAGTGGACTAAATTTGTTAAATCTTGTTTTTGAATATCTAAAATATTTAGAATTTTATTAAAAGAAACTTTTTCATCAACTTTTTCAATATCTAAAAAATTAATAAAATCCTCATCTGAATAATTAAACTTTATATCTTTTTCGGAATCAATAAAAATAGTTCTGCATCTACTCTTTATAGTTGAGAGAATCATATTGTTTGAATCATCTCTACTATGAGACCAAAAATTTCCAGTGGATAAAATTAAAAACACACTTGTTTTTGATGGTTCTTCTATGGTTTTTAATAGTGCATTTGAAGCTTCTTCTGTCAGAGCTTTTAATGGTGGAAAGATGACAACTTTATATTTTCCCTCGATTGGAGACAGATTGTCTTGGCTTATAACTGTCCTGATGTCTTCAACACCTAGTGTACGAAGATTGTCAGATTTAATTATTTTTATATCTGGATGATTATCAATAGATCCATCGTTAAAAGCAATGAAACTCGCAAATTTTTTTGCTTGTTTAATAAGCTCGCTAGATGAGTTTGAAAACAGTAGATAGGCATGAAATACACCATCAAGCTCTTTTTCAAGTAATTTATTTAACTTTGTCAATTCCTAACCAGTTACAAATCTTTATCAAATTATCCTCTAAACTATTTTCAGCATCAAGTACCAAAAAGCTTTTAGAAAATTCTTCTGAAAGCCGCAAATATCCTTCTCTTATATTTTGAAAAAACTCTATCTTGTCACTACCAATTCTGTCTGCAACTTTTTGACGATCTAATGAAACAAATGGATCGATATCAAGTAGAACAACTTTTTCTGGCCAGAAACCACCTACTGCAATGTCATTTAATTGGTATATTTTTTCGTAGCCTAATTTCCTTCCAACACCCTGGTAAGCAACAGAGGAGTAAGCGCTTCTATCTGACAAAATTTTTGTTCCATTTTGGATACATGGTTTTATAAGCTCGTTGACTAATTGTGATCTTTGAGCACAGAATAATAAAGCTTCAGTTAGAGGGTCAACTTTATAATCATGGCTTAGCAACAACTCCCTAATGCCTTCACCTACTTTAGTTCCACCTGGTTCTCTGACTATCTTATTTTCTGTATTGTTGTCGTCTAAAATTTTTGAAAGCTGTTCAATAATACTTGATTTGCCAGATCCATCGATGCCTTCAAAAGCTATATAGTCACAATTCATAATGGTCCATCTTCATCATTATCAAGATTTAATCTTAACTTGTTAAAATTAGAATTTTCAAATCCAAAATCCTTAATTATTGTTTTATAACCCTTAACAAATGTAATTAAACCTGAAAGTAATATAAAACCTGAACTTATTCTTAAAACTACAAGTACTCCATCAAATGCCAAGTATTGATTTATAAAATTTGCAGCAAATCCAGAAATAAATAATGAAAGTAAAATTGACAGTCTTCCGATTGTGTAAAAATTACCAAATACTCTACCTCTTAAATTCTTGTCTGTTGTGCTTTGAAGATAACTTATAGTTAACAGATAAACAGATCCAGAACCTATGCCTGAAATAAAAATAAAAAATAAGATTGTCGAAAATTCTGATGAGTTAAATGCAAATAGTAGTGAAAGGCCAGTTATTACCATGCTTATACCAATAAAAAAAGGAATTCTACTGAAAGAGGTTACAAAATAACTTAAGATTACCATTGTAAAAATGATCCCAAACCCAAATGAAGCAATCATAAAACCAAAAGAGCTCTGAGTAAACTTGAGAGACTCTGTCAAGTATGTATTTCCTAAAACAAAAAGAGCCCCTGCTCCAACAAGACTAAGTGATATCGATGTTGTTACTGTCCTAAGTTCTTGAACTGAAAGAAAATAATTTAAGCCTTCTCTGAGATCGCTGAGAACATTTGACTGTTTTTTTATATTTTTATTTGGAGAATCCGTATTTAAGTATAAAAGCAAAAATGATGAAATTAAAAAAGTAATCGAATCAATTACAAAAATTACAGATCCATTCCAACCGTTTCCATAAGAAACAATTCCTTCAATTAAAGAGTTATCGGAAACTACACCGAAAGCTAATGAAGCTATTGGAAGTGATGCATATGTCCCAACCGTAAACAATGAATTTGCTTTAACTAGATAATCATTATCAACTACTTCAGGAACTATAGACTCTCTTGAAGGTTGTCTAATAAGAGAAAAAATTTCAGATAAAAAATTTATGAAGAAGAGTTGAATTAAGGTTGTCGTAAAAAATAGTCCTAAAACTATAACCATTCTTGACAAATCACATATGATCATTACATTTTTTTTATTAAACCTATCTGCCAATATTCCTGCAAATGATGACATAAGGGCAGGAATTATTCTTGCAACAACTGGGATAACAGCGGTTAGTTCAGAATTACCACCTTCAGATCCTAAATAGCTTGCTAATGCGACAGAGGCAAAGAGTGTTGCCCAATCCCCAAAGCTAGATAAAGTGCCCGACCACCATAGAACTGAAAATTGTGATTTCGAAAATATTTTTATTGATTTCATTGCGCTATGTTCATCCTAGTTAATGTTTATAATACTTTTTTTCTTAAATCCTGTACATATGACAAAAATAGTGTTATCAATAAGGACATGTCAAAACCTTTAGTTATTGTTGAGTCGCCAACAAAGGTGAAAACTATTTCTAAAATACTTGGTCCTGAATATATCGTTAAATCAAGTGTTGGCCATATCAGAGACCTTCCACGTAATGCTAAAACTATACCTGCAAATTTTTCAAATAAAGAAATCCTTTGGGGCGCTGTTAAGCCCAAGAATTTTGAGAACATATATGTAATACCTGAAGATAGAAAAAAAATTGTCAAAGAATTAAAAGATATTGCTGACAAAGCTCAAGATGTATATCTAGCTACTGATGATGATAGAGAAGGTGAAGCTATTGCATATCATTTAATGGAATCACTTGAACTCAAAAGTGAACCTAAAAGAATTAAGTTCAATGAAATTACAGAAGCAGCAGTCACTAAAGCAATAAATAATCCTGAAACTATTGATATAGGTAAATTTAAATCTTATGAGGCAAGGAGGACCCTTGATCGGATGATTGGATATGAAATTTCACCAAAAGTAAGAGATCTTGGAGGAGCATTTATCTCTACTGGAAGAGTTCAGGGTCCTGCAATCAGGTTAATTGTTGAAAGAGAAGAAGAAAGATTAAAATTTGTAAAATCAAAATATTTTGAAATTAAAGCACTATGTAAAAGTAAAGATTATGAATTTACAGCGAATCTTAAAAGAGTTAGTGGAAAGAGGATGGCTTCATCTTCGGATTTTAATGAAAAAGGAAATGAGACTAGTAAAGATAAAATATACCTAAATGAAAATCAAGTTAAAGAGATAGTTTCTATATTAAAGGACCAAACTGCATCAATATCATCTATTAAAGAGTCTTCTAGGAGCGGAAAGCCGCCAAAGCCATTTAAAACAACAAGTTTACAATCTTCTGCTAGAAGCAATTTAGGTTTTCAGCCTAGAAAAACCATGAGTGTCGCCCAGCGACTTTATCAAGAAGGTTTAATCACATATATGAGAACTGATTCAATTAGATTGTCAGATGTAGCAATTAAAGCCTCTAGAGCCTATATTAAAGAAAATTTTTCTGAAAAACACTTACCTGAGTCTCCGAATTTATATGGTGATAGCAAAAATGTACAAGCAGCACATGAAGCAATTAGACCTTCTGGTGAAAGCTTTACTACTCCTCAAGAATTACTGAAAACACATAAAGAGGACAGCGATGAATACAAGCTTTATAGTTTAATTTTCAATACTACTGTCGCATCTCAGATGACTGATGCCCAAGGAATTACCAAAACTATTGAAATAGAAGCAAAAGAAAATGCTTACTCTCCTTTAATTTTGGGAATCTCTGGAACAACATGGACATTTGGCGGATATAGAGATTTGATCAAAGATTTGTCTGAGAAGTCTCAAGAGCTTCCAGACTTAATTGAAAATGATGAAATAAAAATAATTGAATCAGAGAGTGAAGAGAAATATACAAATCCTCCAAATAGGTACTCGTCAACTTCACTTATTAATAAATTGGAGGAATTAGGTATAGGTAGGCCATCAACATATGTTTCAATTATTGAAAGTATCACGTCTGTATTTATAAATTCTGAATCTAGTCTAAAACCAAGAATTTTAGCTATAGCTTTAATCAATAATTTCATGAAACCTTATTTCAATCAATACATTGATTATGAGTTCTCAAAAACCATGGAAGATGAATTAGATTTAATTCTTGAAAGTAATAATCCAGAAGAGTCAAAAATTGAATTTCTCACAAAATCTCATGATACGATCAAAAGCCACGTTGATGGTTACGGTATCCAAGACCCATTGACTTTGACTACAGTAAAATTACCATTTGAATCAAGGTATGTCGTAAAGACAGGGAGAATACAAGGGAAAATACCATATCCTTATTTATTGAGAGATGATGATTTTAAAGTTGGATTACCACCAGAGATAACTTTAGAAGAGATAGAACCAAAATATATAAGCGAAGTTGAAACCCAACAAGAGAAAAGCTTAAAAAAGGAAAGAATTGTTGCGCAATGCTCTGAATGTTCTTCATCCATATTTATAAAACTTGGACCAAATGGTAGTTTTTATATACAACATGGAATAAAAGAAAAAGGTGTAAGACAAGAAAAATGCGTTTATAAAAATTTAATTGGTCCTATTTTTGAAGATGAAGACCCAGATAAATTAACAGAACAAGAATGTATTAAGAGATTTTCACTGTCAGCTAAAAATCCTAGATTTGTCACATCATTAAATGAATGGAATTATTCTGCAGCAGTTGGACCATATGGAGGTTATGCAATGAAACAACGGAATAGAACTGTCTTTGAGAGTACAGAATTAAATGAAATGAAAAAAAATGAAATAATAGAGTTAATAGAAAATGAAAAATCAAGAAAAATATCTAATTTTCTCGGTGGTGAAATATTAAAACTTCCCAAAAGTGCCAGCAAAGAAAGTATGATTGAAAAAATCTCTAAACATTTTGAACTTAATGAAAAAGATATAAAAATTTTATCGAAAGAAAATTTAGTTGAACTTGCCAAATCACTAGAAATTGTATTTTATAGAGGCAGATTCAGAATGAAACCTGAAGATGCCACTAAAGATAATCTTATCAACAAAATTCTTTTTGAGAAAAAAAACAAACCACTTGAAAGTCCAAGAAAAGCTCTAACTGTTACACCTTCAGAAATTCTTGAATTATTTGGAGACAGTGAATCTAGTTAGTATTAATTGTAAATTTTTCAACCACACTCTCCCATGAAAAATTTTCTTCGACGAACAACTTCGAATTACTTCCAAATTCTTTAATCATGTTTTTATTTTCATAAAAAAATTTAATAGCATCATATATTTCATTTCTTGAACCAACAATAAAACCGGTTTTACCAGGAATAATAGTTTCAAATGCCCCTCCAGAACTACCAACAAGAACCGGTAATCCATAACTTGCAGCCTCTAAATAAACCAGTCCAAGACCCTCATATTCTCTTCCAAAAAATCTTGATTTTGCTGGCATAATAAATATATCTAAGCCTTTGTAAAAACTATCCAGAGTAATTTCATCGTCATCTGAGTAAAAATTAACCTCTTGGGATGAAATATCTGAAAGTTTTTTTAGATATTTTTCTAGCTTTCCATAACCAAAAATATTTAATGTAACGTTATATCCATCCATTTGTAAATCATTTAAAGAATCGATAACCCAATCAATTTTTTTTCTCGATACAAATCTACTACTTACTCCTACAATCAATTTTTTATTTTCATTAAATTCTTTTTGGTATTCATTTTTTTCAACACCTGCACCCAAAAGTACAATCTCAGTTGAAGTAATTTCCTGTAATTTTCTTCCTGTGAAGTAGCTAACAGTAAATATTTTTTCTAAGGAGTCAAGTGATCTTCTAAATATTTTTTTGACAATTGGAATTGAGTCAATAATATTAAATTCGGCTCCATGAATAATCATGTATTGCTTCAATCCAAAACTTTTTAATTTATTAACTAAGTAGAACTGTGGATTGCTAGAGGCGTGTAAAATTATTTCAATATTGTGCTTGTTAATTATTTGATTAATTTCTCTCAAATTAGCTCTACTACCAAAAATAAACTTTGATTTAGAGTTGATAACATTAGGTCCCTCTGCCCACGTTGGAGCATAAATTATTTTTTCAAATTCAAGATGGTCTTCAAATGATTTTATGTAAGTAGAAATTCCACCTTTTTTGGGTAAATAATCATTCGTTATAACTAATGTTTTCATATCCTATTTTTCCTACATTATACGACCATAAAGAATATGTGTTGTCCTTGACCTCCAAACAAGATACTCCCAAATTATTTGGAATCGTAAATGATGAAGCGGCTTTTAGTTCTGGACAATTTAAAAAAGTCGTAATTGCAGCCTTAATAGTTCCACCATGACTAGAAACTAGCATTTTTGCTTTATCATAATTGTTTAGTAAATCTCTTACTCTTATACCGGCTTCGTTTATCGACTCTCCGTCTATTCCATACTTAACTCTATAGTTAATAAACAAGGACTCTATGAAATTATCCCTATAATTCTCCATTATTTCGGGTGTGCTTAAACCTTCCCATTGGCCTAAGTCCATTTCGGCTAAAAGATCTGTTGAAACTATATCTTTATTGCCAACTATCAATGATATAGTTTCAAAAGCTCTTTTAAACGAGGAAGATAAATATAAATCATAATTTGAAAATTTACCCTGAAGTTCTTTTGCAGTTTCAACACCATATGTGTTTAAAGGATTGTCAATATTACCTTGCCATACGCCTTGAGTATTAGAATCGGTCTGACCATGTCTAATAAAAGTTAGTATTTTACTTCTATCTTTAGTTGGATAATCAATATATGAATCAGGTAGATGAATAGCATCATTGAATTTATTCACCTGCATAACAGAGTCTCTTTTTATAATTGTAGAAACAGATGTATTTTGAATATTGCCAATTGGATATGGATACTGTTTAAACCCTAGAACCAACCCTATAGCTGTACCAATGAAAAACCCATGTGTAACAACTATGCATTCAGAGCCTTCATCAATATTGTCAAAAATATGATCAACCTCTTTTTGGACTCTTAACTTAAATTCTTCAACAGGTTCTCCATTTGGAAAGACATATGTGTCGTCTTGTAAAGCATCAAATATATCTGAATTGTTTGAGTATGTTTCTTTAACAGACTTTCCTGTAAAGTCTCCAACATTAATTTCTCTTAAATTTTGTCTAACTATTGGCGAGTCCGATAGCATATAAGCGGTTTCTTTTGCTCTAGCTAGATCTGACGTGAAAACTGTTTGATTTTTTAAATTTAACCTGTCTGACAAATGCTTGGCTTGAGCTTTTCCAACTTTACTTAATTGCGTATTTGTATGACCCTGCCAAATTCCATCTTTGTTTTGATCTGTTTCTCCATGACGAACAAAATGAAGTGTTTTCAATTAAATTTTAAAACGCAGAAGCAAAAATCAAACTTACTATAGTCATAACTTTGATAACAATATTCATTGCTGGACCAGAAGTATCTTTAAATGGATCACCTATAGTATCACCAATTACTGCAGCTTTATGCTCTTCAGATCCTTTACCAGCACCACCACCAGCTTCAATATATTTCTTTGCATTGTCCCATGCACCGCCTGAGTTAGCCATAAATATTGCAAGTAAAAACCCAGTTACTAATGCACCAGCCAAAAAGCCACCAAGAGCCTCTTTGTTCCAGAAACCAATAATTAAAGGTGATACAATTGCAAGACCTCCTGGAAGAAGCATCTCCTTTAAAGCTGCTGAAGTTGCAATATCAACACATTCTTCATATTCAGGAGTTACACCTTCTTTACCTTCACGCAATCCAGGTATTTCTCTAAATTGACGCCTGACTTCTTCAATCATTTTAAAAGCAGCTCTTCCGACAGCATTAATTGTCATAGCAGCAAATAAGAAAGGAAACATTCCACCTAAAAACAATCCAGCCGTAACTTCTACTTGTGTAATATCTAGTTCAGTAAGTCCTGCACTTTGCACAAATGCAGAGAATAAAGCTAATGCGGTCACAGCAGCAGACCCAATTGCAAATCCTTTTGCAATAGCAGCTGTTGTGTTACCTAGTGAATCAAGTTCATCTGTTGCTTTTCTAACTTCAGGATCAAGATGAGCCATTTCTGCAATACCACCTGCATTATCTGCAATAGGACCATAAGCATCAACTGCAACAGTTATTCCAAGTGTTGCCAAAACACCAATTGCTGCAACTGCAACGCCATAGATTCCACCGGACTCTCCTAAAGCCCAAGCTCCAGATGTGTAAGCACCACCAACACCAATAACAACTACTATGACAGAGAAAGCAGCAGAACGCATTCCTTCAGAAATTCCAGATAAAACTACTGTGGCTGGTCCAGTTTTAGCTTGATCTGCAATATTTTTCACAATTGAATAATGATCAGAGGTAAACCATTCTGATATTTGACCTACAGTAATGCCCACAAGTAAACCGATGATAACGGATATAAATAATCCTATTGGGTTTTCTGAAAAATCAGCAAACATTGTATCAGATAGAAAATACACACCAATAGCCGTTATTCCTGCAGCAGAGTAAGTTCCCCTATGAAGAGCTTGAGCTAATTTACCTTCCTTGGGGACTACAAGAAAAGAGGAAACAATTGAAGCAAGCATGCCTATAGTGCCGACTGCAAGAGGGAAAAATAGTAGCGAAGGCAATACATCAGCTCCAGCAAATACAATAGCTGCGTAAGCTAACGGCGCTACAAGAGATCCAACGTAGCTTTCAAAAAGATCTGCACCCATTCCTGCTACATCACCAACATTGTCACCAACGTTATCTGCTATTGTTGCTGGGTTTCTTGGGTCGTCTTCAGGTATTCCTGCCTCTACCTTTCCAACTAAATCTGCACCAACATCTGCTGCTTTTGTATATATACCACCACCTACTCGAGCAAAGAGAGCAATGGAGGAGCCACCTAAGCCAATTGCAGCGAGTATGTCATAACCATTTTCTAAATCCATTATGTCAATAAATACCCAGTAACCTAAAGCGACACCAAGAAGGCCTAATCCAGCAACAGAAAATCCCATCACTGCTCCTCCTCTAAATGCTACAGGTAAAGCTTTGAGCGTTCCTCCGTCTCTTGCGGCTTCAGTAGTTCTGCCGTTGGCAGCTGTTGCAATTCTCATTCCAATAAAGCCAGCTAGTGATGAAAATAATGCGCCTCCTACAAATGCTATTGCCCCATAAGGGTATCCCCAATCAGTTAGGGTCGAAATTAAAACTGCAAGAATGACAACGAAAATACTTACCCAAGAATATTGTCTTTTTAAAAATGCCATTGAACCTTTTCTTATCGCATCAGATAGGCTTTGAACTTTACTGTCTGTTACTTCTATTGAAAGTATTCTGTTAGCAAAATATGCTGCAAGTCCAAGACCTAGCAAAGCAGCAATGATTGAACCTTGGTAATTTAATAACATTTAATTTCCCTTTTTTTAAACAAATTAATGATAATAAAATTAAATAATTTTGTAGCAAAATTTTACTCTACTACGGGTGTTTCGAACCTTTCATCATCATCTCGCTCAGACAATGGGACTTTTTGCAATATTCTATTAAGCAATATAGGAGCAATTACTGTCGTTACTATTACCATCCAGATAATTATTGAGATAATATCACCTGTAATTATGTCAGATAGCGTAGTTGTAGCAACAGCAACAAATATCAACCCAACCTCACCTCTTGGAGACATTCCAATTCCAATCAAAGAAGTATTTAAACCTTTGCCCATAGCTCCTAATGCTGAAACATATTTACCAACAAACGCTAGAAGGCTGACCAGCATTCCATATAAAAATACATCTACTGAAGCCAAAGTTTGAATATTTACCTCGGAACCTATGTATACGAAAAATATAGGAACAAGGAGAAAGTTTAGAGGCTTCATCTCTTCTCTAATTCTATGGGTCATGCCTGATTCACCAGCAACAACGCCACCAGCGAAAGCTCCTACAATTGGATGAAGTCCTACAAAGTGTGCTGCTGCACCAAGCAACATTGCAAAAATAAAGCTTCCCGTTACAAATGTTCCTGGTGATGGAATTTTTACAAAAAAGTTAAATATAGGTTTTGAAAGTTTTCTTCCAACAATTACTACTGCAACTAAAAAACCAACTGCCTTTGCGCTAATTATTCCAAGATCTACTATTGAGAAATCGCCTGAACTTCCTAAAACACCCGCAACAACAGTGAGAATTAATAAACCTAAAATATCATCGACAACTGCTGCACCAATTATTGTTTTTGCTTCTCTTGATTTCAAAGCACCTAAATCTCCAAACACTCTTGCAGTAATACCTACTGAGGTTGCTGTCATTGCTGCACCAACAAATAAAGCTATTCCGAACTGATTTTCTCCACCTAAATTTAATGCATAGATCGAGCCAAAACCTAGAGCAAATGGCGCTACAACACCTATTAGTGCTACAAGAAGAGATGTTGAACCTAATTCTATAAACTCATCTAAATTTGTTTCAAGTCCTACTTCAAATAACAAAAGTACTACACCAATCTCAGCTAATGTTGATACAACATCTCCAGATTCAAAATGTGGTAGGAGGCCTAATCCGTAATAACCGATAATAATTCCTATAACTAACTCACCTATAACTGCTGGTTGATTTATTCTTCTCATTAATTCTGCACCAAACTTTGCAGCTACTAATATGATGGCAATTTCTAAAAACTTTTCAATAATTGTTTCCATGATGCTTTATTTTAAATGAGCACAGATTAAATGATAATAAAACAAAAACAAGTCTATGGAATAAATGAAGAATAAATAATATAATTTATATCTGAAATGGGAAAAACGTTATTTGAAAAAATTTGGGATAAGCATCTTGTTGCATCCATTGATGAAAGTACAAATTTAATATTTGTAGATCTTCACCTAGTTCATGAAGTAACTTCTCCTCAAGCGTTTGATAGCCTTAGAATTGCTGGTAGGTCTGTTAAGCATCCTGAACTTACTCTAGCAACTATAGACCACGGTGTTCCAACCTCTGACAGATTACTTGGAATTAAAGATCCTTTATCAAAAATTCAGATAGAAGCATTAGAAACTAATTGCAAAGAATTTGGAGTCACATTGTTTGGTATTGACGATCCACGTCAAGGAATCGTGCATGTTATAGGACCGGAACAAGGAATAACCCAACCAGGAATGACAATTGTTTGCGGTGATAGCCATACAGCAACTCATGGGGCATTCGGTGCATTGGCTTTTGGAATAGGAACTTCAGAAGTAGAACATGTTCTAGCAACACAAACACTGGCAATGGAAAAACCTAAAACTATGAAAGTTGAAGTAATTGGAGATGTATCTGAAGGAGTTGGACCAAAAGATATAATTTTAGGAATAATTAAAAAAATTGGAACTGGTGGAGGTGCTGGTCATGTTATTGAGTATGTAGGAGATGTTATTCAAAATATGAGTATGGAAAATAGAATGACTATCTGCAACATGTCAATTGAGGGTGGTGCTAGAGCAGGAATGATTGCACCAGATAAAATAACTTTTAATTATTTAAAAGACAAAAATTATGCTCCTAAAGATTCTGAATGGGATAACGCTACTGATGAATGGAGTAAATTATATTCTGATAAAGATGCTGTATTTGACAAAGTTGTAACAATAAACGCAACTGAACTTGAACCGTCTATATCTTGGGG
Source organism: uncultured Candidatus Actinomarina sp. (assembly GCA_902625455.1). GTDB lineage: Bacteria > Actinomycetota > Acidimicrobiia > Actinomarinales > Actinomarinaceae > Actinomarina. The sequence goes on from CACOBL010000001.1 coordinate 229,692, forward strand.
TACAAACCCTTCACAGGTAATTTTTATAAATGATACCATTCCTCATCCAAAAGATTTTGATGAAGAATCTGAAAAAGAAGCAGCTTCAAGAGCTTTAGAATATATGGACTTAAAACCAGGGGAAAAAATTAGTGAGATTAAATTGGACAGAGTTTTTATTGGTAGCTGTACAAATGGAAGAATCGAAGATTTAAGGGAAGCTGCAGAAGTAGTAAAAGGAAAAAAAGTTTCAGAAACAATTGGCGCAATGATTGTTCCTGGCTCAACGCTCGTTAAAAAACAGGCAGAAGAAGAAGGGTTAGACAAAATATTTATTGAGGCGGGTTTTGACTGGAGAGAAGCAGGTTGCTCAATGTGCTTAGGAATGAATCCAGATATTTTAAGCCCTGGTGAAAGGTGTGCCTCTACATCAAATAGAAACTACGAAGGTAGGCAAGGCGCTGGAGGTCGAACCCACTTAGTAAGTCCAAAAATGGCAGCTGCTGCAGCTCTATATGGAAAATTTGTTGATATTAGGAACATATAATTGAAGAAATTAAAAACTATTAATTCAACGATGCTTCCACTTAATATGTCAAATGTTGATACTGACCAAATAATGCCAAAACAATTTCTTAAGCGTGTTGAGCGTTCAGGTTATGGTAAGTACTTGTTTTATGATTGGAAAAAAGATCCCGAATTTCCTTTAAACAATAAAATATATCAGGGATCAAAGGTTTTAGTTGCTGGAGATAATTTTGGTACTGGTTCTTCAAGAGAACATGCGCCTTGGGGCCTGCAAGATTGGGGGTTCGATGCAATAATTTCGAGTAAATTTGCTGACATTTTTAGATTAAATTCAATCAACATCGGCCTTGTTCCTATAGAGACAGATCAAAAAAATGTAGAGGCGCTTTTTACAAAAATTGAAGCTGATCCGAGTACAAATGTTCAAATTTCTATTGAAAACAAAACTGTTCAATGTGAAGAAATTGCATTTTCATTTGATTTAGACGATTTTTCTCAAAAACGAATCCTCGAAGGATTAGACAAAATTGATATATCATTGGGATATACAGATCAAATAGATAACTTTAGTAAATCTAGAAAAAAGTGGATGCCTAAACTAACTTAGACAAAGTTAGACTTAAGCTGTCTGCGACCTCTTCTGATAATAAAAGTCCATTGTGAATTTGCAATGATGGATTTAAACTTTTGTTATTTTTATATTCATCAAACCAATTTTCAATTAAAAGATTGCCAACATATTTTTGTAAATTTGTAGATAGCTCAATAGACGACGTTCTAGGAACTGCACCGGGTAAGTTTGCAATTGCAGAGACTATGACACCATTTCTTATTTCAAAAGGTTCGCTGTGAGTGTTGGGTTTAACACCTTCAACACAACCACCTTGATCAATAGCAACATCAATAATGACACTTCCTTTTTCCATTTTATTTATATCTTCTTCTGATATTACAATCGGAGGCTTTCTACCTGGTAACAAAACGGCCCCGATTACCAAATCAGCTAATCTAACTGCATTTGCAGCTTCTTCAGTTCCATTAACAAATGTCGAAATGTTTTCTCCATATTGATTTTTCAAATCCTCCAAAGTATTTTCGTTCACATCAATCGCAGTAACCGAAGCTCCAATTTGAATTGATTTGTGTATTGAAGCTCTGCCGACTTCTCCACAGCCTATTATTGTTACTTTTGAATTTTTTTCCTCTGAAATTGCGGATAGAAGTACTCCTTTGCCTTTTGCTGAATATTCTAAAAATTGCATACCTTTTTGAACTGCTAATTTACCTGCAATCTTTGACATAGGTATCAACAAGGGATATTCTTTTCCATTCATTATCATTTCAGTTGCGATAGCAGTTAACTTTTTATCGAGTAATGCTTTTGTTAGTGATATATTTGATGATAAATGAAGATATCCAAATAAAACATGGGATGAATTTAACAATTCAAGTTCTTGTGGTTGAGGCTCCTTTACTTTACATATAATTTCAGAAATTTCATAAAGCTCTTGTGCTGTGTTTACTATTTTTGCTCCAGCATCCTCATAATTTTTATCGGTAAATCCAGAACCTAATCCTGCTTGTGTTTCAACAAAAATATCAGCTAAACCGGTAAATTGGGTAATGTGCTGAGGGATTAATGCAACCCTTCCTTCATCTTTTTTGACTTCTCTTGGAATCCCAAGCTTTTTAATCATTCGCTGGAACTGTCTCCTGTAAATGTTTATCTAAATACTTCATGAATGGAGTTCCTCCGGTACCAACAATATTAGAATTCGAATCATTTGTTAAAGACTGTTCATAGATATATACTCTCGCATACTCAAGGTGCTTGTCTCTGAAGGTATGAACCTCTTTTATTAATTCATTAATTACTGTGATTGATTCTTCATCTATATCTAATTTAGTTCTTTCATTTTTAGACCATTCATCTAAGCCATTTAATAGCTCTCTATGCTCTTTGGGCATATATAATCTCATCTCATCAAGATACTCTCTTAAAGGATCATTTGAATGAGTTACTCCCAGGAGAGCATCTAAAGCAGGAACAATTGAACTTTGGGCACCTGTTTCCCCTCTAAAAATCTGTGGTTCACCACCGTATGCATCAACTCCTTCATAAATTACACCATTTGGTGTTGCAGGATTATTTTTCCATCCAAAAATGTAGGGCCTTACTCGGTTGTAATATATAAATGGATCACATTTTTCTGGCATTCTATTCATTATTGCATTTATTTTTTTGATGCTATCTAACGCTTTTTGTAAATATGATTTATCTAAGTTTTTATCAAGAAAAAAGGATTTCAAACTTGATAAAATCTCTTTCGCTTCATATTCAATGGCAACATGAATCATAATAAACCAATCTTCATCAACTCCACCTAGAAAATTTTGCATAATAGAAATATTTTCAACATCAAAAGGTTTGTCGGGGTTTGCTATCTTCCAATTATTTAAAGCATATGAAGCATAGGAAAGTATTGGGGGTCTATCAAGCTTTTGTGAAATATCATACCAAGTTTTTGAAATTTGAATTGGTATTATATTTTCAACTTTACTTTTTCCCCACATGTAAGCATGCCCGATGTAAGAATATAAAAGCATTGCTCTCTCAAGTTCGCTAAAAGATAGTCTTGAAATATCTTTTTCAGTTTCAAGCTTTGCAACTCTATCTGTTATTTGTTCGTTGGCTAAAACTTTTGGTAACTCTTCTGCAAGAAGTTCAATATCTTCAAAACCTTCAGGTAACTGTTCACAAATAACTTTTGGAATAAACCCGCTATTTAAGATATCTAGATTCATATTTCCCCCATGACTATAGATTTATTACTTCTACATTACAATGGTAAACTATGTTCGAATAACATGGAAAGCAATTTTTTTATAATACTCGGCAATCAGCTCTTTAATCCAAAAATACTCAATAAAAATAACTGTGATGAAGTTTTCATGGCTGAAGACCTTGGATTGTGTACTTATTTCAAACACCATAAAGCGAAACTATATTTATTTTTAACAGCGATGAGAGAGTACCGAGATGAACTAACAAAAAATTCAATTAAAGTAAATTACTTCAAGTTAGATGAAAGAAATGACAGCGATAAGTACTCCATATTCTTGGCTAAATTCTTAAAATCAAAAAAAATAAACCATATACATATTTTTGAAATAGAAGATAAAGAATTTGAATTTGAATTAGTTTCACATTTAAAAAAAGAAGAGATTGAAATAACATTTATTAAATCTCCAATGTTTTTATTTGAAAGAGAAGATTTTGTACCCATGGCTAAAGGTAAAAAAGTTTACAGAATGTCTTCTTTTTATCAAAAAGCTAGAAAAAGTCTAAATATATTGGTTGATGAAGATCAGAAACCCATTGGAGGTAAGTGGTCATTTGATGAAGAGAACAGAAAAAAAATTCCTAAAGGAGTAGAGCCTCCAAAAATATTAAAGTTTAAATCATCCCAACATCACAACGACATAGTTAATTTGATTAACAAAAACTTTAATAAACACCCTGGAAACTTAGGAAATGTTTGGTTTCCAGTCACAAGAAGGGGAGCTGAAAAACAACTCGAAGATTTTTTAAAAAACAAATTTACAAATTTTGGTATTTATGAAGATGCGATGTTAGAGGGAAATAATTTTCTATTTCATAGTTGTATAAGTGCAATGTTAAATATTGGTTTACTAGATCCGAATACCGTTATTAAGAAAACTATGAAGTATGCATCAGATAATGATATTCCAATTAATTCACTTGAAGGTTTTATTAGACAGATTATCGGCTGGCGTGAATTTATAAGAGGTATTTATCATGAAGAGGGAGCTTTTCAAATTAAACAAAATTATTGGAATCACGAAAAGAAGTTGACGAAGTCTTGGTACGAAGGAACAACTGGCATAGACCCTCTTGATGATTGTATCAAAACTACTTTAAATGATGGATACATTCATCACATACCAAGGTTGATGGTAATCAGTAACATTATGAATCTTGCTGGAATTTCCCCTAAAGAAATTTATAAATGGTTTATGGAAATGTATATAGACTCTTCAGATTGGGTGATGGTACCAAATGTATTCGGAATGGCAACATATGCTGATGGTGGTCTTATGTCAACAAAGCCTTACACATGTGGATCAAATTATATTTTAAAAATGTCCAATTATAAAAAGGGTGATTGGTGCGATATTTTAGACGGACTTTATTGGAAATTTACGGAAGAAAATAGAACTTTTTATGAAAATAATCCACGACTTGCACTATTAACTCGTTCACTTGACAAAATGAATCTAGAAAGAAAACAGCATATTTTTGAACAAGCAGAAAAGTTTATAGAAAAAAATACAAATTAAGTATAAGAATTTAAGTATTCTCTGAACAATAGTGGTTCGTCAGTAATAATTCCATCGCATCCTAAATCCAAACATATTTTAAGATTATCTATTGAATTCACCGTCCAAATGTGAAGTTGTAAGTTATTTAAATTACAAAAATTAACTAACTTTTTGGAATAAATTTGCATACCTTTCCATTTAAATGGAGCTTGCAAAGCCTGTACTTGAAAATTTCTTTTTTTTATCGGCAGAAATCTTGCAATTGCGTTTTCTCTAAAAGTTCCTGATGTAGCAATTTGACCCTTACTTTCATGTAAAAATTCATCAAGCCTTGATGGGCTAAATGAAGAAACTAGAACTCTGTTTTGTGCGTTTAATGACGAGACAATTTCTACAACTTTTTTTGCTAGACCTTCCTCTTTTAAATCAAGATTAAATTTTAAAACTTTACTCATCGATAAAGCATCCTCCAGTCTTACAAAAGTTGTTGTATAACCTAATAAGTTATTATTTTTGTAAAATTCGTATCCAGCATTAATATTCTTAATTTCAGACCAATTGAAATCTTTTACTTTTCCTTCTACGTCAGTGGTTCTATTAAATGAATCATCATGGTGTAAAAATATTTCGCCATCTTTCGACATTCTCAAATCAGTTTCAAAATGCGTAAAACCTTCAGATATTACCATTTGAAGACCATGAAGTGTATTTTCAGGAACTATATTTGATCCGCCTCTGTGAGGAATAATTAATGGTTTTTGACCATCAAAATAACTTTGGTTACCCAGAAACACCGCCAGTGAAATTAAATTCTTTTAAATGAAGTTTAGGGACTGAGAGTATTCCCTCTCCAAATTCTGAATCAGAGTACCTTGAATGATTTCCAACTGAGTCGACATTCCCATTTGCTAATGCCGATATAAAGCTCTGTGTAAAGCGCAACCTTCCAACTGGCTTTGTTATTTTTCCATTTTCCACTAAGAATGAGCCATTTCTGTTCAAACCTGTAACTACTTGAGTTATTGGATCTAATACTCTGCAATACCAAAATTCATTAATATAAATTCCTTTTTTTACATCTGATATCATATCTTCAAAACTTTTATCTCCATTCACTAGCCTTACATTTGTGCCAATTCCTCCAAAGTTTTCACCCCAACCAAAAAGTTCATGAAATGTATTTTTCATACCAAGTTCGTTAGCTGTTCTTCTTGTATGAAAATAAGATTGAGGAACACCATTACTAACAACATTCAAATTTAGCTTTTTTGAACCCGATGCATCTATTTTAAATCCTATTGAATCTGCATCTTCGGGAGTATCTACCAAATTAATTTTTTCATCGAATTGTTGTTCTCCAATTATTATTGGACTCATTCCATCAATTTTACTTTTTGCATTAAAGCCATAAACTTCTAAGAAGACCAGTATTGTACTTACTGCTTCATGTCCTAAAACAACTTCGTATTTTCCTGGATCAATATCGACTGGATTTTGTGAATCGGTAGCAAGTTTTGCTGCTTCAAACCCAGTAGTAAAACCTTCGAGAGAAGTCAAAGTTTTATCTCCTCTATGTGAAGATCCAGCAGAAGTATCAGTTCTAAAGATGCCATCTATAAATGCACTACTTGACGAGTCAGAGGAGTGCAATCCGTTGGAGTTCCAAACAAAGTAGTTATTGATATAAGTTGAACAATATCCAGCTGCATTCATACTTTTTCCTTCGTCAATAAATTCTTTAACAACTCTTGCCCTATCGTCCGGAGTTGATTCTTCAAGGTCTTTATATCCATCATAAGAATTAGATTTATCTGGCAGCCCTGACCAGCCCTTATCTACAGGGCTATCCTCCAAAGAATCTAGAGCTTTCTTAACAAATTCTCCTACGTCCTCAATAGCAGTCAGATTATTAGAGATTGTTGTAGTTTTTAAATCTTTGTGAATTGTTAAATAAATTTCTGCTGATTCTTCATCTACATTTTGATGAATTTGGGAATTAGCAAATCTTGTAAGTGCGCTTTTTGAATGCATTAATTTCAGCTCACACTCTATTTCGTCTGGAAGATTTTTTTTAACCTCATCGAGTAAGTCATCCCAAATTCTCATCCTCTAACTCCAATTCTTGTGTCTTTAAACCTCGCGGGTGATGCTGGATGACCGGTATGTCCTACTTGGCTTGGTTGACCTTTTCCACAGTTTGGAGTTCCCCAAAATACCCACTCTTCTTCGCCAGCTAACATGTCCATATTTCCCCAAAAAACTGGGGTTATTCCTGTATAGGTTGGATTTTTTACCATATCGATAATCTTTCCATTTTTAACTAGCCAGCCAACTTCACATCCAAACTGAAAATTTAATCTAATATCATCTATAGACCAAGACCTATTTGTTTCCATATAAACACCATTTTCAGTTGATTGAATTATTTCGTTTAATGAAGATGATCCTGGTAGCAAACCAACATTAGTCATTCTTACCATAGGTAGTCTGCCAAAACCATCTGCTCGAACCATCCCCCCGGGTTTAACTCCTGCGACAGCTGCACTATCTCTCCCAGACAAAACTCCAGTCCAAATTCCTTCTTTAACTATATCTACTCTTTGTGCAGGCGTGCCTTCATCATCATACTTAAAGGTTGCAAGTGCACCCGGTAAGGTTGCATCAGCGATAATATTCATTAATTCTGAACCGTACTTATGTTGATTAAGTTTTTTTAATTCTAAATGTGATGTACCCGCATAGGCTGCTTCCCAACCAAGTATTCTGTCCAATTCAATTGCATGACCAACAGATTCATGAATTTGTAAAGCAAGCTGACTTCCCTCTAAAATTAAGTCCATTGTTCCCTCAGGGCATTGTGGCGCTACCAATAATCTTTGAGATTCCTCAGCTAATCTTTCAGTGTGGTTTTCAAATTCAAAACTCTTTATTACTTCCCAACCCCCTGTACGATATTCGCCAAAGGATTGAGGGTATGAGCGAATTTGAGTTTCACCATCTCCAACCGCTAAAGATGAGATTCCTCCCCCAGACTCAATAATATTTTGATAAATTTTATGTCCTTGGCTTGATGCAAACCATTTTTCAGTGTCCCAAAAATCTAATCTACCTGAAGCTCTTGAGCTTCCAAGTTTTTTCATTTGTTCAGTTGATTTCAAAAGCAAATCAACTTGATCAGTACTCGAGACAAAAAAAGGATTTTCTTCATGAGGAGTTGTGTAGCTATCTTCAATAACTGGAACATCTGCAAATGGAAGGTCTTCACCAGAAACCATAGAAGAAGCTTTAGCAATATGAAAAGCTTTAATACCAGCATTAATCAATGAAGATTTTGATAAATCATAAGTTGAGTAGAAACCCCATGAGGAACCAACTAAGGCCCTAATGCCTATACCTATTTTTTCTGATTCATTAAAATTTTCTACTTCACCGTTTTTTGCTGCAATATTTCTTGATTTTGAAATTAAAATTCTAGCATCAGAGTATTTTGCTCCACTATTTACTGCAGAATCAATAGCTAATTCAAGATATTCAAACATGTCTTCAGCTTAACAATGATGAATAAAGTTAAGGGAATTTCTTATGAAAAAATTAAACTAAATCTTGTTCCCTAATTCCAAATGACGGATGTCTGAGTCGACAAAGAGCAAGTTTTTCTAATTGTCTGATTCTTTCTCTGGTTAAATCAAACTCTTCACCAATTTCTTCGAGTGTTCTAGGAACACCATCATAAAATCCATACCTCAAAGCAAGAATCCTGCCCTCTCTTTCAGGCAGTCTGCTAATACTATCACGTAAACTTTCGGCAACATCAAGATCTTGAACAATCAATGATGGGTCGCTTGCGTCTTCATCTTGAATAAAATCTCCGAGTTGTGCACCGTCTTCACCGACTGGCTGCTCTAAAGAAACTGTATCAGCAACACTTAAGGCAAGTTCAACTTTGTCTACACCAACACCTGCTTCTTTTGCAATTTCCTGAGGTTTTGGATCTCTACCTAACTCAGCTTTTAATTGTGCTTGTGCTGCTCTAACTGCTGCCATCGTGTCATGTAAGTGAACAGGAATTCTCACAGTACGAGATTTATCTGCTATTGCTCTTGTAATAGCTTGCCTAATCCACCAAGTCGCATAAGTTGAAAATTTAAAACCTTTTCTCCAATCAAATTTTTCAACTGCTCTAATTAAGCCTAGGTTACCTTCTTGAATCAAGTCTAGAAAATCAATTCCAGATGTGTTAGCGTATCTTCTAGCGTTGGCAACAACAAGTCTTAAGTTAGCTGTCAAGAAAGCATCTTTGGCCTCGGCGCCTTTCTTTCTGTCTCGTTTGAGTCTTATTTCGCCTTTTTTGTCTTTAAATTGTTTTTTATGAAGTTTAACTGAAGCTTTTTCTCCAGATTCAATTTTTTGTGCTAGTTCTACTTCTTGCTCAGCGGTCAATAGATCAAAGTTACCAATAGCGGTAAGGTACTGACTTACAAGATCTGTAGTGAGCTTTCCTTTATCATCAGCTAATTTTTTTGTAAGTGATTTTGCTTTTTCGCGAGCAGCTTTCTCCTGCTCAGGTGTTAATGTCGTATCTTCATTTGAAAAATCAACATCTTTAGCCTCAGGTTTTGGTTTTGAAGGTATTGTTTTAGTTACCATCGTATTATTTGACTATCCCTCTTGTCATCTAGTTACAAAGGTGAAGTTTATAACCATGTTCAATTTAAAGCTAATTTATAGATAAATTATTTTTAGCCTTATCCAAACTTACATATATATATGTAATCCATAGTAAATCAGCTAATGCAAGGTGAAAAATGCTCAAAAATAAAACAATATTTGATAAAACATTGGCAACTCCCAAAAATACAGCTGCAAAAATTAAAAATTTAAGAAAGTTTGTATTTATATCAAATTTTTTTTGAAGTTGTTTAGATTCAATGTAAAGAGCTATCGATAAAATAGTCGAAACTACTGGATGAAAAATTCTTAATCTAGTTAATACCTCGGAAGTTTTATCAAAATCATCTAAAAAACCTTCAATAAAAGAGGCACTTGGATAAAGCACATCTGCGAGTGCTGTTATGGATCCAGTTGCTCCAGTAAGAAGAAAAAGAATAGATATAATAATAAAATTTCTATCCCAAAGATTTTTTATGCTATCCAGTTTATTTTCTAATATTTTAAAAAGAATGACATAACTTGCTAAAAGTCCAAATGTATTCACTAAGTGGATTGGTACTGCAACTATTCTTGGCAAAGAACTGTTTAAACCTACCCATTCAAATATTACAATTACCGCACCTATTAGGGCCTCAAATAATACAAAAAAGGTCAAGTAATTTGCTGCTCTTCTTGCAATAATGCCTTTTTCTAATTTTCTAGAATTAACAAAAATATAAAGAGTAACAATTAATAAGATTCCACTTATACCTCTATGCGAAAATTCAATAATTTCTGAAGTATCCGAAAGACTTGGAATTATTCTTCCTTTACACGTTGGCCATGTTGCACCACATCCGTCTCCAGATCCTGTTGCTCGTACAAATGCACCAGCAAGAATTGACAGAACAGAAAGAACCAAACCAAGTTTTGTGTAGAAAAGTAATCTCACAATAAATTGTCTATAAATAAGTTAAATGATTCCCAAAATAATTGAAAAAAACTGAAAGTAACTAAACCTAAAATAAATAGCAATCCTAAAGTTTTAAGACTTCTTGAAAAATAAAAACCTATTTGATTCTCATCATATATATAAGGTTGCTCTAAAACTTTCTGTGAAACTATATCTGTGTCTTCTTCAAAATAAAAATCATCTGTTATATTTTGAATTTCGTCATCAAATGTATACTCCGACGTGTTCTGGTGTTGTTTTTGAAATATATTTCTTAATTTATCAATTTTTGTATTTGTAATATCAATTTTTTCATTTTTTACTTTAAAAATCTCATCTTCTGCTGTATAAATTTGTTTGTTAGTTTTAGTATTAGATCCATAACCTACTAATGACTCAGTAATTTCAATACCCAGTAACCCTTCTAATGCATTAACTACTTTTGATTCAATTGGAAAGCTAGTACCAGATTCCCATTGTTTAACTTCTTTCAGTTTTACACCAGTGAATGAAGCAATCTGCTTATTACTTAATCCTCTATTTTTCTTAAGTTCGTTAAACGTATTGTGAAAATTTTTCATTACATTTAATTCTATTCAAATAATATTTTTTTATATAACTAGTCTTAATATTGGAGGTGAATGAGCGCCTGGTGGGCTCCACAGTCTTCAAAACTGTTGAAAGGTGTAAAAGTCTTTGGCAGGTTCGATTCCTGTCCACCTCCGCTAATTTATAGTTTTTTTGTGTTTAATATAAGAAAATGACAGAAGAAAATACCTTAGATAATATAGATTTTGCACCGCCAGGATTTAAAGTTTCTCCTGGATGGAGAGTAGGTCATCTAAGAGAAGAAACCTTTACTAAATCTGGTTTATTAGTGCCAGCAGGTAGCGAAAAAACTTCCGAGGCTCTACCTCTAATTGATGTTGATTCTGGTAATCAATTTTGGGCAGTTGCAAGTGGTGCATGGAAATTTATATGGCCACCAACAGGAAAGGTTGTTTTAGCGGTAAGAGAATCTCAAATTATTGCTGAAGAGGAGATTTCAAATAAATCTGACAGTGGACAACTACCTATTATGAAATAATTGAATCAAAGAAATAACCCCAACCAATCAGATAGAAAATTACTAACTGTATCCGATAGAGATATATTTGTATCAACTCAAAAAGCTTTACTGATAGGAATAATATTAAAAAATGAAATAAGAGCTGATAAAGAAGAATCTCTAAAAGAACTTATTAATTTAGTAAAAACAGCTGGTTCAGATCCAACAATCATACAGACAAAAAGGGTTGAAAAAGTAGATCCTAAAACTTTTATTGGAAAAGGCTCTATTACTGAATTAGTTGACATATCTGATGCAAATGACATAGATGTTGTCATTTTTGATTGCGAACTTACTCCAAATCAACAGAAAGAACTTAGATCACTTTTTAAATGTGACGTAGTTGATAGAACAGGTTTGATTTTAGATATATTTGCATTACACGCTCAATCTAAGGAAGCAACGTTGCAGGTCGAACTGGCATTATCACTTTATTTAAAACCTAGACTAGCTGGCCTAGGTAAATCACTCAATCAACAAGGTGGTGGTATAGGTACTAGAGGTCCTGGTGAGACAAAGTTAGAAACTGATAGTCGTTTGATTGACAACAGAATCAATAAGTTAAAAAAAGAAATAAAAAAAGTTGGAAAACAAAGAGAAGTTCAATCAAGTTTTAGGAAAAAAAACAATACTCCACTGGTATCAATAGTGGGATATACAAATGCTGGAAAATCAACTTTGCTTGAAAAAATAACAGAATCTAAAACGTATGTGGCTAATGAATTATTTGCCACTGTAGATTCTCTTCAAAGAGAGTTAAAAGTAGATGATTTAAGCGAACCAATAATTATTTCTGATACTGTTGGTTTTATACAAAACCTCCCAACAACGTTAATTGATTCATTTAAATCAACATTAACTGTGGTAAAAGACGCAAATCTACTTGTACATGTAGTTGATGCAGCATCTGCAATTCCAGAAATGCATATATCTACAGTTCACGAGATTCTCGAACAAATTGAATCAAATGTTGAAGAAATTTTAGTTTTTAATAAGATAGACAAAATTGACAAACCATCACAAAATTTTTTGCAAGAAAAATATGAAAGTGCAATTTTTGTTTCTTCTTTAAAACAAGTAAATCTTGATAATTTAATATCTGAAATTACTTACAAAATTTTCGGCAATTTAATTGAAGTTAAGCTTTTAACAAGCCCTCTTCATCTAGACTCGCTTCACAAGTTTTCAACAATCAAAAATGTAATTAATAAAGAAGATCAGCTAGAAGTTGATGTATCAATTAGAAATTATTATCTAAATAATTTAGTTGAAAAGGAAGTTGTTAAAATTCTCTCATGAGTGAAACAATTGGAATTGTTGGTATGGGAGTAATGGGTAAAAACATTGCTTTAAATTTTTCTGATAATGGAGTAAATGTAGTTTTATTTAATAAGTCTGAGAAAAAGATTAATAACCTTATTGATAAGAGTTCTAAAAAAAATATATATGGATTTACACAACTTGATGAGTTCGTAAATTATATTGAAAAACCAAGAAAAATTCTTTTAATGGTCCCATCTGGTGAAGCTACCAATAGTATCTCAAAAGAGTTATTTAACTTGCTTGAACCCGAAGATATTTTAATTGATGGGGGGAATTCTTTTTATAAAGATAGCATTGAACTCGGAAATAAATGTAAGGAAAAAAATATAAGCTTTATAGGTATGGGTGTTTCAGGTGGAGAAACAGGAGCAAGACATGGACCTGCATTAATGCTTGGCTCTAGTGACGACATTCCAGAAAATTTATTATCAATGATCAAATCTATATCAGCAAAAAGCAGTTACGGAGATTGCGTTGGCGTTTACAAAGGTTACGGTACTGGACACTTTATAAAAATGCTACATAATGGAATTGAGTATGCTGAAATGCAAATACTTGCAGAAAGTTATAGTATTTTAAAGAGTTCTAACCTTAGTAATATTGAAATTAGTAATTTTTTTAAAAGTCTTAAAGAAAAAAATCAATCTTCTTACTTAATTGAAATATCTTCAGAAATAATAAAAAAGAAAACAAATAACGAATATCTAATTGATAATATTAAGCCTATTGCCAATAACAAAGGCACTGGTAAATTAACGGTAGAAACGTCTCTAGAATACAACTTTCCTTTGCCTAGTATCTATGAAGCTTTTAACGCAAGGGTAGAGAGCCATTTTCAAAAGATTTGGCCTAAAGTTACACATTCAAAAAATTTAAATGTAAATTTAAATAAAATCGAAAATACAATATATTTTGCGCGTCTTTCAACTTTGATTCAAGGAATTTTATTTATTGAGCATTTCAGCAACAAGGAAAGCCTTGAAATTAAAATTCCAGAAGTATTACAAAATTGGCTATCAGGGTGCATTATTCGATCTGACTTGCTTCAAGAAATTAAAGAAATTTATGAAGGGATTTCAACAGACTCATCCATTGTTGAAATAGAGGAAATACAAAATCAATTAGAAGAGAAACTAGATGACATGAAAATAACAATTAATGAATGTGTTGAAAGTCAAGTTGCTATACCGGTAATTTATTCCTCATATAATTGGTATATCAATTCCTCGAATAATTTTAACCCTTCATCATTAATCCAAGCTCAACGAGATTTTTTTGGCGCACACATGGTCCAACTTTTAAATGAGGATGAATTTATACACTTAGACTGGGTTTGATTCTCATATAAACTACAATTTGTTAATGAATCAAAATATTTTACTTCCAAAATTAGCAATACCTAACAGATATGAAATAAATCTTGATATCGACCTTAAAAATTTTAAATATCTTGGAAAGGAAATTGTATTCATAGAGGTTGTAGAGGACACTGACGAAATACATTTACACTCAGTCGGTTTAACAATCAATTCTTCTTTTATAGAAGATGATAATGGGGTACATATTGAGGGGTCTGTAAATTATCTCAATGAAGATGAGAAAATAATAATAAACTTTGAAGAAAAAGTTACTTCTGGTGACTGGAAATTATATATTGATTTTGAAGGCGAAATTGTAGATGATTTAAGAGGTTTTTATAGAAGCAAGTTTGTAGATGAAAATAATAAACAACAATGGATAGCTACAACCCAATTTGAACCTACTTCTGCAAGAATGGCTTTTCCTTGTTGGGATGAACCAGAATATAAGTCGGTTTTTTCAATAACTCTTACATCCGATAAATCAGATATAAGAGTTAGTAATGAAAAAGTTATCAGCGAAACAACCTTGAATGAGAGAACTGCAAGTAAGTTCGAAGACACAATGAGAATGTCTACCTATCTTGTTGCATTTGTAGTTGGTCCTCTAGAAATTACAGAAATAGGAAAATCTAAAACAACAGATGTTCGAGTCGTTCATAGGCCTGGATTTGGACAACAAACAAAATTTGCTGGAGAAGCAGCCATAAAAATTTTGGACTTTTTTGAAAATTATTATGACATAAATTATCCAGGAACGAAATTAGATTTAATAGCTATCCCAGATTTTGCTATGGGAGCCATGGAAAATGTTGGTGCTGTAACTTTCAGAGAAACTTTGCTATTGATTGATGTTGAAAAAGCTACAAGAGCAGAATTGTCTAGGTCTGTTGAAGTTGTTGCGCACGAACTTGCACATATGTGGTTTGGAGATTTAGTAACAATGAAATGGTGGGACGGAATTTGGTTAAATGAAGCATTCGCAAGTTTAATGGAGGTGATTGCCTCAGAAGCTACCTATCCTGAATTTAAATTGTGGAATGAACTAAATCTAGCAAGAAGCCAAGGTTTTAATGTAGACTCCCTTAAATCTTCAAGGCCAGTTGAGTTTGAAGTTGCAACACCAGAAGAAGCGGAAGAAATGTTTGACGTTCTAACATATCAAAAAGGTTCTACTGTTTTAAGAATGTTTGAGACATTTATTGGTGAAGAAAATTTTAAAAAAGGTGTCAGAAATTATTTGAACAAACACAAATATAAAAACACCCACTCATCTGATTTGTGGACAGAACTTTCTGGAGAAACAGAATATGATTTAGAAGATATCTTGCCCACTTGGATAAAACAAGAAGGCTACCCAATAATTAGTATTGAACATAAGGAAAATACAAATTTTATTTTTTCGCAATCAAAGTTTTTAATTGATGGAGAGACTGATGATTCGCAATGGAAAGTTCCTATAAATATCCGTTTTCTAGATAATAGTAAAAGTCAAAAAGTTCTTTTAGAAAATAAGACTGACTCTTTTGAACTTATTGGCAATGTACCATTTATCAACAACGGAGGTTGGTCCTTTTTCCACTCAGCATACGACGCTAAACATCTAAATGAAATTATTCGATACTTTGATGATTTGGATGTTAATGAAAAATATCGACTACTTGAAGATTCGTGGATGTCTTTAAGAACAGAGAAGCTGACCTTAGAAAGTTTCCTTAAACTAATTGATTTATATAAAAATGAAACTGATAAAAATATATGGTCTTTAGTTTCGGGGATATTTGCCACTCTTCATAAGATAGATTCGAGTAATGAACTAGAAAATTACATAGCACAATTCTGTAGACCATTATTGGACAAATTAGGAAGTGAGTATAAAGAAGGCATAGATCAAGAAACGTCCCAATTAAAATCATTGATTTGTTTTTTGTATGCGAAATACTCAAAAGATGATAAATTTATTTCATATTTCACAGATCAATTTAATTCAGAAGCATATAAAGATTATTCTGATGGAAATTACTATAACTTAGTCCTCTCTATATCAGGACTAGACAAATCAATTTCAATTAATAATTATTTAAATAACTTCATTAATTCAGATTCTCCACAGATTGAAGCTAGGTTTAGGTCAAGCCTTCCAGGAGTTTATGATCCAGAGACTCCAAAAGTGGTTATTGAAGCAATACTCAATGAGACTATAAGAGGTGCTGACGCCCCATACCTACTTGCTGGCCTGATATCACATCATGAAAATGGTAAAAATGCTTGGGAAATTATAAAGTCAAACTGGAAAGATTTACTGAAAGTAATGCCCGAATGGACTTCATCACGAATTCTTGATGGGCTTCCGTCGGTTTATGATGAAAATATAGGAAAAGACATCCAAGATTTTATAAAATTAAATCCGCTTCCATCTGCAGAAAAACTAATGAAGCAAAAGTTTGAAAGATTAAGTGCAAATATTAAATTTAAAAATTCTATAAATAGTGCACTAAAAAAGGCTAAATTTGTATAAAAGGAGATGAAATGAAACCAAGAATTGCTGTATTTTTACAACCTCAACATGCAGAGTATGACCAGATAAGGAAAGCTGCTAAGGAATCGGAAGAAATTGGTGCAGATGTTATTTACAACTGGGACCATTTCTATCCGCTATACAAAGAAGATGGTACACAATGGGAACAGGGTGAAAGAAGAGAGGGGAAGCATTTTGAATGTTGGACCATGCTAGCTAGTTGGGCTGAAGTGACAGATAAGATTGATGTAGGTCCTTTAGTTACATGTAATTCATATAGAAATCCTGAACTATTAGCTGATATGGCTAGAACTGTTGACCACATATCTGATGGGCGGGTAATTCTTGGAATCGGCTCGGGTTGGTTTGAACAAGATTATGAAGAGTATGGTTATGAGTTTGGCACAGCAATATGGAGGCTCAAAGAACTGGAAAAATCATTGGAAAGAATTGTAAAAAGGATGGGCAAATTGGATCCTCAGCCTAAAAGAAAGATACCTATACTAATCGGAGGTGGTGGGGAAAAAGTTACTCTTAGGCTAGTCGCACAGTATGCAGATATTTGGCATGGATTTGCAACGAAAACAGAAGAACGAAGTGGCATTGAGACTGTAGCACACAAAAATTCAGTTTTAGACAATTGGTGTTCTGAAGTAGGAAGAGATCCAAATGAAATACAAAGATCAATTGGAATAGATATTAAAAGAATTGATCTTGCCGATGATCTGTTGGAAGCTGGAGCTACTGAAGTAACTTTAGCCGTTAATGGACCAGGATATGATTTGTCTTTAGTAAAAGAGTGGATTGCATGGAGAGATTCAAAAGAATAGACAGCAAAACATGGATATATTAATTCTCATATTCGGATTTATAGTAGGGTTAATTTTTTTAGTAAAGGGTGCAGATGAAATGGTTGATTCTGCCGTACAGATCGCTTTAAAATTCAAAATTCCCAGTTCAATCATAGGTGCAACATTTATTGGATTTGGTACATCTGCACCAGAATTGTTTGCAAGTACGGGAGCTGCATTAAATGGAGATTTAGATCTGGGAATTGGAAATATAGTAGGTTCAAATATTGCAAATTCATTACTTGTAGTAGCAGTTTTGTATCTTGCAATTCCAAAAGACTTTGATAAGAAAATTAAGCTCAATCAACTTAGTCCAGTTTGGATGGCAATCCTCACCACTGTATTTGTATCAACTTATGTTCTTTTCAGTAGCTTTCCACTGTACTTAGGAATTGTGCTGTTAGTTTTGACAATTTATGTAGTTTACAAAATGGTAAGTACTGACAGTGTTGAAGAAGAAGATTTCAAAACAGAAGAAAAAAAATACGTGTGGCTAAGGGGATTCCTTTCTTTAGCCGCAACTCTTTATGGAAGTCAATTAGTGGTTGATAATGCAGTTAAGATAGCAGAAACGTTTGGCGTTTCATCTTTGGTAATAGGTTCAACAATTATTGCAATTGGTACTAGTCTTCCGGAAGTTGCTGGAACAATAGCAGCGGCGAGGATGAGAAAGCCTGACATTGTTTTTGGAAATATTTTTGGTTCAAATCTTTTTAATATTGGATTAGTTGGCGGTGTGGCAATTTCAATAAGCCCTGGAAATATTCTTTCAAGAATTGATTACCAGCTATTTATGATGTATTTTGTTTCTTTTCTTGTAATATTTTTATCAAGAAATGTCATTAAAAGAAACATTGTTATTGGGTATTCTTTTATAGCTTTTTATCTTTTATTTATTATTAGTCTTTTTTAATATTTTTATTCTTTAAGAAAAAGATTAATCCTAAAAATGCAAGAAGGGCTCCTCCAATTTGATTCCAGGTAAATATACCAATCGTAGAATCGCCCATTCCAAATCTTAAAGTGTCTAGAAATGCTCTTTGAGTTCCATACCATACTGCCCATAAACCAATCCAAGATCCTTTTCCAAACTCATAACGATTTTGCAACGATCTAAAAATAAAGAAAACAATTAATGCAAGGATTAAGTCGTAAAGTGCGACGTGATGGTATGTTCCACAAGTTAACAGTGGCTCCGTACATTCTAAAGAATTGTGTTGCGGGGCAACGTCATATCCCGGCTTAATCTCATAACCTAAAAAGAAGCTTGTTTCTCTTCCTAAATGTTCGACGATAGCCAGATCGCCAATTCTTCCAATAACAGTTCCCAGTATTAATCCTGTGGCAGCGTAATCTCCATATTGTTTAAAA
The DNA here is from genome assembly GCA_902625455.1 of uncultured Candidatus Actinomarina sp. Lineage (GTDB taxonomy): Bacteria > Actinomycetota > Acidimicrobiia > Actinomarinales > Actinomarinaceae > Actinomarina. Next base: position 248,674 of record CACOBL010000001.1, read on the forward strand.
TCTTCTTTATTAAAAATACTAATTTTAAGATATGCAGCAATAATTCCTCCTGCCATACCACCCATAATTGAATAGCTACCAGCTAATGTAAAAATATCGCCTAATCCATACCCTGGGTTGGCATACCATTGTGCTGGTATAGTGAAGAATCTTGCTCCAAGAATTGCGCCAAAAATAGCCCAAGTAAGCGCCTCAGAAAATAAAATAGCGTTTGCTCCATCTTTTTCCGAAAGTTTTAAAGCATGACTAGCTCCAAAATAGAATCCAACAGCGGCAAAAACGCCATGTAAAGAAAGGAATACAGGCCCTACTTTTGTAATTGGTATTGGAGGATAGGTTATTGAAAAAAATATTTCTTCCATAATTAAGTATTCCTTATTGTAAATAGAATGTCAGCAATCATAGAAAGAAATACTACTGCTAAATATGTGTTAGAAAATACAAAATAAGATATTGGTTTTATTTTATCTGAGTATAAGCGATAAGATTTAATCATTAAATAAATTCCTGAGATTAACGACAAGATTAAATATATGAAACCAAGTTGTAATATTGGAGCAATCATAAGAGAAGTAATTACTGTTGCACAAGAATAAATTCCAATAAATATTGATGTTCTCTTTTTAGTTTCCTGTGTAGGTAACATCGGAAAATCAGCATCCTTATAATCATCGACATTTTCAATTGATAATGCCCAAAAATGAGCGGGAGTCCATAGAAAAACTAATAAAAACAAAAGCCAAGATCCAGTTTCTAGCGGAGTTCCTGTTGCTGCCCATCCAATTAAAACAGGGGCAGCACCGGCGGCTCCACCTATCACAATATTTTGATTTGTTCTAGGTTTTAGAATCAAAGTGTAAATGAAAGAGTAAAAAATATTTGCTAAAAGAGCAATGAATGAAGCTAAAGGTGTTGTTTGAGTATATAAAATTAGAAAACCTAATAGTCCCAGAACTATTGAATATATATATGCATTTTTAACTTTAATAGATCCTGTAACAAGCGGCCTGTCTGCTGTTCTCATCATCAACTTATCTGTTTCAATCTCAAAAATTTGATTTAGTACATTGGCACTAATAGCCAATAAGGTACCGCCTACGAGTGTGAAGCAAACAAGACTTACTGGTGGAAACCCATAAATTGCTACAACCATAGAGGGAACAGTAGTTATAAGAAGCAGCTCAACAATTCTTAATTTTGAAAGTTTTAAGTAACGTGAAGCAACTTCTTTTATATCACTCTCCATAAGGACATAATACTTTGATTACACAATATAAGGTTTGAACGCTATCCTTAAATATTGTTGATTAAAAAATATGCTGATAAAAAAAGTTTTTAAATTAAAAAATTTAAGATATGTATTTTTCTTATTTATATATTCATGTATTGAAAATGCTCCTCTAGACTCTTTAAGTCCTGAAGGACCATATGCTAGATCAATTGATGAATTATTTTGGATTACTTTTTGGATTGCTGTTGTAATTTTTGCAATTGTTCAAGGTGCACTATTATTTTCAGTTTTTGTATATAAAGAAAAACCTGACTCTCCTGAACCAAAGCAAATTCATGGCAATACAAAGTTAGAAATCATCTGGACTGTAATACCAGTTCTAATTTTAGCTGCAATTGCTGTTCCTACAGTAAGGACGATCTTTGATCTAGCAAGAGAACCTGAAAATGCACTTAAAATAGAAGTAATTGGCCATCAGTGGTGGTTCGAATACAAATATCCTGATTATGGAATAACTACCGCAAATGTTTTGGTAATTCCGGCTGATAGACCAGTAAGACTTGAAATGTGGTCAAATGATGTTCTTCATAATTATTGGGTTCCAAAATTAAATGGAAAAAGATACCTGGTACCGGGACAAACAACGTATCTTAATCTTCATGCTGACTCACCAAATGAATTTTGGGCACAATGTGGAGAGTATTGTGGATTGAGTCATTCAAAAATGAGAGGGCGGGTTTTGTCATTGTCTGAAGAAGACTTTGCAGCATGGGTAAAAAATGAACAAAAAGACGCCACTGCTTTTAGCTCTGATGATTTATCTCTTGCAGCGGAGGGGCAACAAGTTTACTTAAATGCTGGATGTACACAGTGTCATGTAATTAATGGTGTATGGGATGTGCAAGGAGATAGAATTGCGCCAAATTTAACACATTTCGCAATCAGAAATGTTTTTGCTGGAGCGGCATTAAAAAACAATCCTGAGAATCTTACAAAATGGCTTGCAAATCCCGCCGAAATTAAACCAGGTACTTTTATGCCTAATCTAGAATTGACTGAATCGGAAATAAATGCTTTAATTGCGTATTTGGAGACACTTAAATGACAAAGATAATTAAACCAGGAAAACAAAGCAGTATTTTTAGAAGACCTTCTTCAGAAACTGGAATTTGGAGCTGGATTACAACTGTTGATCATAAAAGAATAGGAATAATGTATGGATATGCTGCATTCTTCTTTTTGTTAATTGGCGGTCTTGAAGCCCTTGTTCTTAGAATACAACTTTCTCAACCTGACAATAATTTTTTAACAGCTGCTGAATACAATGCAATGTTTACAATGCATGGGACTACCATGATCTTCCTAGCAATAATGCCTATAAGTGCTGCCTTCTTTAATTATTTACTACCTTTACAAATTGGTGCAAGAGATGTTGCTTTCCCTAGGCTCAATGCTTTATCTTTTTGGATATTTATTTTTGGTGGAGCTTTCTTATACTCTACTTTTATATTTGGAACCGCAGGTGCTCCTGAAGGAGGTTATCTTTCTGAGGAAGTTGGTTGGTTGGGATCCGCTCCTAACGGTGGTTGGTTTGGTTACCAACCAAATGCTGGAATGAAATATTCTCCTGGAACTGCAATGGATTATTGGGCAATAGGCCTTCAAATTTTAGGCATTGCTTCACTAATTTCTGCTTTTAATTTTATAACAACAATTATTAATATGCGCACTAAAGGAATGAGATTCATGAGAATGCCTGTATTTACGTGGATGACTTTTGCTGTTTCCTTTCTATTAGCGTTTTCATTGCCAATTATTGCGATCGCACTTTTTTATGTAACTTTTGATAGAAAATTTGGTACTACTTTCTTTTTAACAGAAGGTGGTGGTGACCCAATCTTATGGCAGCATTTATTTTGGCTATTTGGTCATCCAGAAGTTTACATATTAATTTTGCCGGCTTTTGGAATAGTTTCAGAAGTTTTACCAACATTTTCACGAAAACCACTTTTTGGCTATGCGGCAATAGTTTTTGCAGGTTTTGGAATCGCATTTATCGGTTTTGGTGTCTGGGCACACCACATGTTTGCTTCTGCAATAAGTCCTGTAGCACAAGCAGGGTTTGGATTATCAACTATGGTGATTGCTGTACCAACTGGAGTCAAAATATTCAATTGGTTAGGAACAATTTGGGGAGGAAAGCTTAAATTAAATACTCCAATGTTATTTTCTCTAGGGTTTATAGGAATGTTTGTCATAGGTGGATTAAGTGGCGTAACTCACTCAGTAGTTCCTGCAGATACACAACAAACTGATACTTATTATGTAGTTGCACACTTTCACTATGTACTTTTTGGTGGTGCTCTTTTTGGTATTTTTTCTGGACTTTATTATTGGTTTCCAAAAGTCTGGGGAAAAATGTATAACGAAACATTAGGAAAGCTACATTTTTGGACAATGCTTATTGGGTTTAACTTAACATTTGGTCCAATGCATTGGTTGGGTTTGCAAGGGCAGGTTCGAAGAACATGGGTATATGCCGAAGAAACAAACTTGCAATTTTGGAATATAGTCGTGACAATTGGAGCATTCATAATTGCTGTTTCAATTATTATTTTTATGATAAATTGGATTTTCTCAAAAAGAAAAGGTGAGAAAGCTCCTTTTGATCCATGGGATGCGAGAACAATTGAGTGGACAATCCCTTCTCCTACACCTGAATGGAATTTCTCTAAAGCTCCGGAAGTTAAAGCACTAGATGATTTCTGGCATGCAAAATATGAAGAAGATGATGAAGGAAGGGCTGTAAGAAAAGAATCCGCTGAGCAATTATTGATAGAACTAGAAGAAGAGGGCTTAAATCCTACGGAAAATATTGTATTACCAAACCCGTCATACTTTCCGATTGTACTTGCTTCCGGATTACCATTTTTAGGCTATGCAGTTATTTATAAATCAATTCCACTTGCTTTAATAGGTTCGCTACTTTTACTTATTGGCAGTTTCGGCTGGGGAACCGAGCCATTAGAAGAAGAAGTAGAAGATGAAGAAGATAATAATGAGGAATATCTAGATAATGTCTAATGCTCATGCTTATCCGCATGAACCTACTGGAGTCGAGACCAGAAAGTTGGGGATGTGGGTATTTCTTTCAACAGAAATTTTGTTTTTTGGAACATTAATAACTACTTTTATGATTTTTAAAGGCAGAGAATTTCCTGGGATAAAACTTACTGATGTTTATGACATCCCATTCACTTCAATAAGTTCATTTATACTTTTAATGAGTTCGCTAACAATGGTTTTAGCTCACAATGCTCTTGAAGCAAAAGATCAAGAAAAAACTAGGGTTTGGTTACTTGCAACTGCAATGCTTGGTGCTGTATTTTTAGCTGGACAAATTTATGAATTTACCGAGTTCTATCACAAGGGTTTTAAGCTTGATACGAATATATTTAGTTCAACTTTTTATGTGTTAACCGGATTTCATGGATTGCATGTATTTATAGGCGTTGTTCTTTTATTAGCTCTATGGGGTATTGGACAAAGGCAGCAAGGCTTGACTCTAGAGGGTGGAATGAATTTAGAATTTGTTGCACTTTATTGGCACTTTGTGGATATTGTTTGGATAGTGTTGTTTACAGTTGTGTATTTAATTTAAAATGTCAGAAGAACATATTAACCACCCTACTCCAAAACGCTATGTACAAATTGCAATTATTCTTGGTGTTTTAACGGCAATTGAAATTGCACTTTACTATACAGAAGATCTTGTTGGAGCCTTCACGGCCCCACTTTTAATAATCCTTGCTGTAGGAAAATTTGTAATTGTTGTTGGATGGTTCATGCATTTAAGGTTTGAGAGTAAAATGGTAAATAGATTTTTTGCTGGAGGAATGATTTTAGCTTTAATCTTATTTGCCATAGTAATGATTGAACGAGCATCGGCTAATTTTTCCTAAATCATGTTACAGAACTTACCTTGGCACCCTCATTATGATGTTTGGGCATTAATATTTACACTTATCATTTTTTTTGAGTTTTCTACAAAAAATGAAATTGTAAAGAAGAAGAAAAGAAGGCTATGGTACTCAGGAATTTTTATACTTTGGATTTTTACTGATTACCCCATTCACGATATTGGTGAGAAATATTTATTTTCTGTTCATTCAGTTGAACATTTAGTTTTAGCATTAGTTGCACCACCCCTGCTGCTTTTAGGTATGCATAGAGAGATGAAAAAACTTATATCTGTTAAACCGTTTATTAACTTGCTTAAAATAACTTCTAAACCAATTATTGCTTTTTTTCTATTCAATGTTGTTATGGTAGGAATGCATTGGTCATCAGTGGTTAACTTAATGGTCACAAATACTTTATTTCATTTTCTTATTCATTCTGTAATGCTTTTAGTTTCTTTAAATATGTGGGTTCCAGTAATAGGATTCAACGAAGAAATAATGCCTTTAAATTCTGCAGCAAGAATTGCGTACTTATTTTTGCAGTCATTATTACCTACTATACCTGCCAGTTTCCTCGCTTTTGGAACTGAGCCCCTCTATAGTGCATATCTAAATACAAATAGCATTTTTAATATTTCAGTTATTAACGATCAGACTCTCGCAGGATTAATTTTAAAACTTGGAGGGGGAATTATATTGTGGATCTCGATTCTTGTAATTTGGATGAGATGGTACCAAGATGAAAAAACGTTTGACGACGTAGTTAGAAACAACTCATCAGACTAGAATAATATTAATTTCATTATGGATTTACAAAAATTAGAACAATTAAGTAGCTCGAGCGGTATACCTTTAGACTTATTATCTAGATCAATTCAAGCTAGAGCAGAAGCTGCTGGTGTTTCATCTGATGACATACTTAATAACTGGAGTGGTGGAGAACCATTAACAACTACTACTCAAAGCGAACCTCCTGAAAATAAAATAGAAGAAGTAAGTGTTGAACCACAGCAAAATGAGCCAGAAGTACAAACAAAGGAAGAACCTGCTGTAAAAGAATCCGATTCTGAAAATGTTATTGAGGAAAGTCTTGGTGTAACGACCATCGTTATTGAAGATGCGCCTCCCCCAGTTCCATTAAGTCAAAAAATATTTAAATCATTAAAGTACGGATTAGGTTTTGGAATATTATGTGGTTTTATTCAAGGATTAGTAACGAGCTCTTATCTTTATGATGGACTAATTTTAGAGGCAGAAACCCAAAATTTGATTTCAGAATATAACACTGTTTCATTTGTGTTGATAATTTCTTTGACAACTGCATTTATTAGTTCGCTAAATGCTTTAAATATTAAAAAATTCTTAGAAAGAAACTTTCAGGGTTATGGAGTTTTAACAAATGATAAAGAATCAATTTTTACTGGAATTGGATTAGGACTAGTTTTTGGTTCATCATCAGCTTTTTTTATTGTTAATAGTGTTGGACAAACAATTGAAGGAATTTTACCAGAAGACCCTGTAATTAATTTGATCAGTGTAAGTAGTGCTTTTTGGAGAATAGTTATAATGTCGGCATTTATTCAGTCTTTAATTGCAGTACTAACAATGATTTTGGGAATTCCAAAAGGTCTTGATTTAGATGATCTTATTGAGGCTAACAAAATAAGAAATAGAATAGTCGGGTCAATCATTATTCCACTGGGTTCAATTGTTGTTGGAGGAATCGTAGCTGTATCAGTAGCTCAGATTTTTCTCAACTTTCACGACTACGCGCCACTGTTTGCATTAATTATTTCTGCAGCAATTTTATTATTTGCAAGTGTCATGAGTTCAGCACCAAAAATTCGAATTACAAGAAGTGAAGTTATTATTGCTTCTGTTGGAGTTATTACACTAATTGTAATAATTGCTAGTGTTGCAGCGAGCCAAAACTTGTAAATGGATATAAATTTCAATTCAGAAAAAGTTGTAAAAGACTATTTAATTTCACCCAGATGGGAAGGCATTAAACGAAAATATTCTGATAAAGATGTTCAAAGACTAAGACCAGCCGTAAAAATAACAAATTCGATTTCTGAACACTGCTCAAACAAGCTTTGGGATTTATTAAAAAGAAAAGAGACATGGATTTCTGGTTTAGGAGCTGCCACCGCTCAACAAGCTTTACAAATGTTTAATTTAGATTATGAAATTATTTATGTGAGTGGGTGGCAAATAGCTGCAGAAAGTAATGTTGGAAACAATACATATCCAGACCTATCCCTTTATCCATCAAATAGTACTCCTAATTTTGTCACTAAAATAAACAATACTCTAATAAGAAAAATTACGGAGACAAAAGGCACTGATCTACCTCCTATAATTGCAGATGGCGAATCTGGATTTGGAGGTATTTACAATGTTTATGATCTTACATCTCAGTTTATTAAAGCAGGTACAGCTGGAATTCATTTTGAAGATCAATTGGCATCAGAAAAAAAGTGTGGTCATGTTGGTGGAAAAGTAGTCATTCCTACTCATGAATATATAAAAAAACTAAACGCTTCAAGACTTAGTACTGATGTTGCTGGTTCACCTGTTTTAATAATTGCTAGAACCGATGCCTTAAATGCAAAATTAATAACTTCAGATTTTGATGATAGAGACAAAGAATTTATAAGTAAAGAACGCACCTCTGATGGGTATTTTTTAATAAAAAATAACGAGGGATTAGCAATATCAAAAGCTTTAGCTTATTCAGAATATGCAGACGTAATTTGGTGTGAGACAAATACTCCAGATTTAGGTTTTGCGAAAGAATTTGCTGACGAAATTAAGAATCATTTTCCTAAAAAAATATTGGCTTATAATTGTTCTCCATCATTTAATTGGATGAATAAGTTTTCCAAATCTGAAATTGAAAATTTCCAATTAACTTTATTTGAACTTGGGTATAAATTGCAATTCGTCTCCCTTGCAGGTTTTCACTCAATGGTTAGCTCAATGTATGATTTAGCTAGTAAGTACAAAGGTGGAAATATGAGTGCAATTGTTGAGCTTCAAAAATTTGAAAATAACCTTACTAAAGAAGGTTATACAGGCATCAAGCATCAGCAGGAAGTTGGTGGAGATTATTATGAAAAAATTGGTGAAGCATTACTTGGCGATGATTCAGAACTACTTTCGAAAAAAGACTCTACAGAGAATACACAATTTTAATAGAATATAAAAATGACATATTTTAAAAATAAAACCGTAATTATGAGTGGAGGCTCTCGTGGTGTTGGTCTTGAGATAGCTAAAGCACTAGGTAAAGATGGGGCAAATATTGCAATCCTAGCCAAGACTACAGAACCACATCCAACTCTTCCTGGCACAATTTTTACTGCTGCAGAAGAGATTGAAGAAGTTGGAGGAACTGCCCTTCCAATTGTTTGTGATATTAGATATGAAGATCAAGTTGAAGCAGCAGTCGAAGAAACAGCAGGTAAATTTGGTGGCATAGATATATGTATAAACAATGCGAGTGCAATACATCTAACTGATACGGTCAATACACCCATGAAAAGATATGACTTAATGCATAACATAAATGTACGAGGTACTTTTATGTTAAGTCAAAAATGCATACCCCATTTAATTAAACGTGATAATGCACATATCTTAACGCTATCTCCACCATTAGACATAGCTAGAAAATGGTTTGGTATGACCCTTGCTTACACCACTGCGAAGTATGGTATGTCGCTTGTTGCACATGGACTAGCTGAAGAACTTGGAAAACACAATGTTGCATCTAATTGTCTGTGGCCAAGAACCTCACTTGATACTGCAGCTGTAAGAAATGTGATAGGTGAAGAACTGGTAAAAGGCTCTCGAAAGCCTTCAATATACGCTGATGCTGCATATGCTGTTTTAAAAAGAGATTCATCTTCATGTACCGGTAATTTCTTTTTAGATCAAGATGTACTTGAAGAAGAAGGAGTTACAGATTTTGATCAATATGCAATAGATCCTGAGGCAAAACTTGTATCAGACTTTTTTGTAGATGACAATCCTGAAGATTGGATTCAAGCTTAGTTACCTAAAAAGTCTATTACGCTTTCCCAGCCTTTGGAAACTCCTTTATAAAACTCCGTATAAGTACAGTTTGAACACGTCACAGCTATGAATTTTCTATTTTGTATATTCATAAATCTTGACCAAGACTTACCAGTCATTGTCACTGTATCTTCAGAATATTCAGTCGATTCACATTTAGGACATACCCATATTTTTTTTTGTGTTGGATATCTTTCTTCCATACTTAAATACTAATTATTTTTTTAAATGGAATCTGCATTTATAGAAAGGTAAAATTTAATATGCATAATATTTTGCGCATACTTTTTTTATCTTGCCTTATGTTGATTTTTGCATGTGGAGCTGAAGAGTCTGCCAACTTAGACCCACAAGTTGTAAGAGTTGTCGATGATGAGTTTTCTCCAAAAGTAATAAGAGTTGAACCAGGAACAACGGTAATTTGGGAATCTGGCGGAGCAAATGATCATAATGTAATTGCAAGTGATGGTTCCTGGCAAGCTATATCATCGGACTATTTTGAATATGGAATTATTACAAAAGGCGATCAATATGAGCACACATTTAATGAGCCTGGAGTTTACGATTATTACTGTCCGTATCATGGAACCAATGACAAAGGAATGGTTGGAACAGTAATCGTAGGAGATGTTGATTTTGCTGTTGAGCCTGAAAAAGTGATTGTTAGTTTAAGTGAGAATGTTTTAAGTGTAGGTCAAGGTGAAGCATTTACAAAAATTCAAGATGCTGTTGATGCAGCACAAGAAGGAGATTTAATTCTAATTAACCCTGGAGTTTATAACGAAAGTATAACTGTCACTACTTCTTATCTAACACTCAGGGGGACTGATAGAAATAAAGTGATAATAGATGGTCAGTTTATGAGTGAAAACGGAGTGCAGATTTATGAGACAGACGGAGTCACGGTTGAAAATCTATCTGTAAGAAACTTTACACTAAATGGCGTATATTGGAATACAGCAAAAGGGTTTAGAGGTTCTTATTTAACTGTTTATAACAACGGAGATTATGGTGTCTATGCTTTTAATTCAACTGATGGTGTATTTGATAATGTGTATGCATCAGGACATCCTGATAGTGGAATTTATATAGGACAATGCTACCCATGTAATTCTCTAATTTACGATAACGTAGTTGAGGGTAACGCACTAGGATATTCAGGAACAAATGCAGGTGGTCATTTGTATTTATATAACAATATATGGCGCGATAATATGTCAGGTATTGTACCAAATACTCTTGACTCTGAACTTAATCCTCCAGGTCGAGAAACAACAATTGTTGGAAATCTAGTGATTGACAATAATAACTATGAAGCTCCTACAAACCGATTTGGCGTAGTGGCTAAAGGTATGGGAATTGTTGTTCCGGGAAGAGTTGGAGATGTCATTGAAAAAAACTTAGTGATTAATCATGATCGCTATGGAATTGTTGCAAGCCCGATGCTTGACGCAAATTTATACTTTTCTCAACATGTAAGCATTGTTGATAATGTTGTTTTAGATTCTGGGTACACAGATTTAGCCCTTGCAGGGCCTTGGGGTCCCGGAAACTGTTTTGAAAACAATGTTTATCAAACAAGTACTCCTCCATTACTTGAACAAGTCCATAACTGTAGTTCTATCAATTCAACAAATATACTTGCTAGATTCCCACTACAAGGAGACCCTTCTGGACTTATGATGCTTGCTGGATTCTTTGCTGATGCACAAACTACTGATCTAGACAAAAATAGATATAAAGAATACCCTTGGCCAAAAGAACAAATGAATATGGAGTTTGATAATATTAATGAGCCATCTCCAGCAATAAATTTATTTTACGTACCAAACTTAGAAGAAATAAAGATACCTACAAACTTACTTAATGAGGATTTAGAAAATTACTACAATGCTGAAAAGGAGATAATTATGAGCGGAGTTCCAATTTCAAGCCCAACATTGTGGCAGTTATTATTTCAACTTTACGGATACTTGATGCCGTTTGTGTTGTATGCTGCTTGGGCTGCTTTAGCGATAAAGGATATTGACTCTAACGACAAAGTAAATGGAAGTATGAAATATATATGGTTGGGGGTGGTTTACCTTGTACCATTTTTTGGTGTTCTTGTTTACCACCTTATGGGACCAAGTGCCATATCGCGCAGTATGAAGCTAGCAGCGATTGTTGGTGGACTATTTAGTTACATTGCAATACTTGTTGCAGGCGCAGTGATTAGCGGATTAGTTTAAAGTAAAAACTTGAATTTAATTTATGTCTTTTGAAAAGATACTCTGCTTTGGATCATTAAATCCTGATTTAATTTATTTTGTCGATAATATACCAAAAAAAGGTGACGATATCAGAAGTTCAAATTCACTTATTAGAGCTGGCGGAACAGCAATTAATTGTGCTGAAAAAATTGCTCTTTGGGATAAATCTGTTCATGTCAGGGGGAACAGTATTGGTACAGATCCTTTGGGAGAATTTTTAGTAAATCACTTAAGAGCAAAAGACATTAACCATAGTGACTTAGTAATTGATAAAGGCATTACACCAACTTGTTCAATCTTTGTAGATGAAACAGGTGAAAGAACTATTGTCTCTTCAGGGTACCAAAAGTCAATTTGGAATAATTTTGAAGATATAGATTCATATGATTCGCTGATGCTTGATCGATATTCAATTGAATTTATTAGAAGCGACCTTGTTGAGCTTCAAAAAAGAAAAAACTTATTTATTAGCCAAGCAGGATATGAGCATAAGATCGATTACAGATTAGATTTTTTGACTGTAAGTAAGGATGAAATTACTGTAAACGAAGCAAATGATCTCATAGATTCAAAAACTATAAGATATATCTTGTTAACATCCTCAAACCTACCGGCAAGACTACTCAGCCTTGAAGGCACAATAGAAATAGTTCCTCCTGATTTCAAAACTATAAATGCAAATGGAGCTGGTGACACAACAGCTGCATATATTGCCGCATTTGGTGTTGGAGACTTAATTAACAATATCAAAAAAGCCTGCGCAGCTGGTGCAATAGTTGCTGGAACAAATGATGAACCTACAATTGAAAAAATTGAGGAAATTGCCAAGCTTGTTGAGGTAAACCCAAGATAGCGATTTATACTTTTTAAAAAAATCTACTAATATAAAATACTATGGCAGTTACCTACAAAGCACCTGTCAAAGACATTGTTTTTGGCTATGAAGTTATAGATTCTTATAATGTATTAAACAAAATATCAGAGTTTAGTGATTTTTCAGAAGATATTGTCATCCCGACTATGGAGGAATGTGCAAAATTTTCTGAGGAAGTACTCGCTCCTATCAATGCTATAGGTGACCAACAAGGCGCAACCATTGAGAATGGAATTGTAACAATGCCAGTAGAATTCGTTGATGCCTATAAGAAATTTGCTGAAGCTGGATGGGCGTCTATATCGCTTCCCGAAGAAATTGGTGGAGGAGGCATGCCAATAACCCTTTCTGGTGGTACATTAGAAATTTTGAGTACTGCTAATTTAGCATTTGGATTAGCTCCTGGGTTAAGTGCTGGTGCAATATCTGCCATTAACTTTCATGGAAATCAAGAACAAAAAGATAAATTTCTACCAAAACTTGTTTCGGGGGAATGGACAGGAACAATGAACCTAAGTGAGCCTCAGTCAGGTTCTGATTTAGGAACGATAACAACAAAAGCAGAAAAACAAGATGATGGTACTTATAAGATTACTGGAACAAAAGTATGGATTACTTTTGGTGAACATGATATGACCGAAAATATAATCCACTTAGTTCTTGCAAAAGTACCTGGTTCACCAGAGGGAACTAAAGGTATTTCTATGTTCATAGTTCCAAAAGTGATTATTAACGACGATGGTTCGTTAGGTGATAATAATAATGTTTCCTGTATATCTATTGAAGAAAAACTTGGTATACATGCTAGTCCTACATGTGTGATGGAATATGATGGATCTGTTGGCTACTTAGTGGGTGAAGAAAATAGAGGTCTCAACTATATGTTCACTATGATGAATGAAGCCAGAGTTTGGGTAGGCGGCCAAGGATTAGCTTGTGCTTCTGGAGCACTACAAGGAGCATCACAATACGCTCGAGACCGCGTTCAGGGAAGACCAGTTGGAATGTCTAAAGAAGATGCAAAAAAATCAACAATAATTGATCATGCAGATGTGAGAAGAATGCTTATGACAATTAAATCTTATGTAGATGCGATGAGATATCTTATGTACGATAACCAATTAATGCTTGACCTTGAGTATTTTGCAGAAGGAGAACTAAAAGAGTTTGGTGAAGAGAGGTGCGGTATTCTTACGCCTATTACTAAAGCGTGGATATCAGATTTAGGTGTCGAGTTGTCTTCTATTGCTATTCAAGTTTATGGAGGAATGGGCTATGTAGAGGAAACGGGAGTCGCACAGTACTTAAGAGATTCTCGTATTGCTCCAATTTATGAAGGAACAAATGGTATTCAAGCATTAGATCTTATGTTTAGAAAACTTCCTCTTGATAATGGACAAGCAATGCAAAGATTGCTTACTGATGTAAACAAAGTTATAGATGAAATGAATAATGGTGGAGAATTATTATCAAATCTAGCGCAAAAATTAAAAGTTGAAGTTGATAAACTGTCAGAAGTCACTTTATGGTTGGGTTCAAAAATGCTTGAAGGTGAACTAGTTGACGCAAGTGCTGGTGCAACACCATATTTAAAGATGTTTGGTCAAGTTCTTGGAGGCTACTACATGGGTAAAGCAGCAATATTAGCTACTAAGAAATTGGAAGAGACAGGCGATGAATATTACAAAGAAAAAATTACATTATCAAAGTTTTATATAGAACAACTTTTGCCTTTAGCTTCAGGTTATGCTTCTTCTGTCACTGCAGGTAAAGACGATCTTTTTAATATAAAAGCCGAAAGCTTTTAATTGCTTAATGCTTTAAAAAACAAAAGCAATCTTATTGCTTTAGTGGGTGCAAGTAACGATCCGCAAAAATATGGTAACAAAATTTTACTTGACCTTATTTCGAAAGGATACAAAGTTGCACCAATTAATAAAAAAGAAAAGATGATATCAGGTAATAAATCTTACAAAAATGTTATGGATCTTGAAATAGTCCCATCAATAATAAACTTTGTAGTACCTCCAAAAATTGGATTTGAAATTACAAAAGAATTAGTAGAGAATAACTTTGATAATTTTTGGTATCAACCCGGTGCCGAAAGTAAAGATATTTCTTCTTACTTAAACCAAAATAACAAAAATTTTATCGATGACAAATGTATTATGGTTGTTACAAGGTTGTCAGAGCACTACTAATTTTCAGAAGACTTATTAACCTCATCTAATTCATCAAAGGACTTCTCTAGCTTATTAACTCTTGTTGTTTTTAATGCTTCAAATGATTGAACAGTTTGGTCTAATCGCTTCGTTACATCATCAAAAGAATCTATAAACTTTCTAACTTCATTTTTAACCTTTTCGTGAGTAATTAAAATATTTTTTGTATCTGTTTGTAAACTAAATAATTTCATGGAATGCCTGATCGTCTCTAAATAAGCCATTAACGTTTGAGGACTTACAAGAATAACTTTTTTTGAAAAAGCGTACTGAATTACGGGAGTTTTGTTCGATCCTATCACTGAAGTTAATAAGAAGTGGTAAAGATTTTCAAGTGGAATATACATTAGTACAAAATCAACTGTGTCCTCTTCAGAGGAAATATAACCTTCCCTACCTGAAGTTTCATCAATCTTAGTTTTAATAGCTTTATCCAAGAATTCTCTGTTTTTGCTTTTGATTAAATCATTTATTTCTTTTCTTGAAATTTGATCGAGAGTCTCATCATCTAAGTCACGATTTAATTTGGCGATTTCCATGTAATTTGTCAATGGAAACTTTGAATCCATATTTATTGTTTTATTATCAGGAAGGTAAAAAGTAAAGTCTGGTTTGGTTCCACTTTTCATTATTTTTTGTGTTTCATAATGTATACCGTCTTTATATTCCATTATTCCCAAAAGGTCTTCTACTTGAAATTCAGCCCACTGTCCTCTGCTTTGATTATTATTAAGTACTGAAATTAAGTTTCTCGTTTGTTGATCAACCCCTGTTATTGAACTTTTAATTTCACCAGTTCTTTCAATAAAATCTTTTACAGTTTGATCAGATTTATTAAGTAATTTATATATTTGTGATTCTTCATTTTCAATAATTTCACTTACAATTCCTTTAATCAAATATTCATCATCTTTATTGTCTTCTTCTTTTTTTCTGGTGACAAAATACAAATTTGTACTCAGAAGTAAAACTATTATCACATAAAATATAATTTCCATGCTTTAAGAATAGCAATAAAGAAAGACAATTTAATAATTGGGTTAAGTAAAGCTAAATTAGGTAGAGACTAAATCAATTAATTTTTTATAACCAAACTCAAAATTTGTAACACTTTGGTTCTCTTTTACGAAATCCTTAGAATTCAATCCTATTTGTAGGGCACTTTCATAGTTATCTATAATGTACTGAATTTTCTTTGTTAAATCATTTTTATTGTTGTTCTCAAATATATAACCAGTTTCATTTTCAATAATTAAATCGGTCATTCCAGTGTTGCTTGATACCAAGACAGGGCATGCTGTTGATTGTGCCTCAATTATTACCCTTCCTAAACCTTCAGATTTTGAAGGCAGAATAAATAGATTCGCAGATGAATATTTTAATATTAGCTCTTCAGCTTTAATAAAAGGCGTCATGGTAATGCTCTTCGCATGCTTAGAACTAGCAATAAGCTTATTTAATTCTTTTAGATATTTTAAATTAGGTGTTTGTCCAATTATCTCTAGTGAAATATCCTCGTCAATTGTTTCAAGTGACTCAATAATTATCTTGGGATTTTTTCTTTCAGTAACACTTCCAACAAATATTATTTTGAATGTGCCTGTGGATAATCTTTTAGTATCAGCATTAAGATAGTTATCAATATTTATCCATGCAGGAAAACGAACAAATAAGCCTTTATATCCAAAATTCAAAGCTTGTTTTTCAGTAAAGTCAGAAATAGATCTAATTAAATCAGCATTTTTGATTGAATATTTTGCTAGATAACTAAATATTAAGGTATAGAATTTTGGTATTAGTAAATTTTTTTCTAATCCAATCGTATTAATAAAATCTCCATGAGTTTCAACTACAATTTTTACAGGTAATTTTCTAATTTTTAAAGAAAAAATTGTAAAAAAACCAGTGATAGGATCTTGCAAACAAACAATTTCTATATTTTGATTTTTAACAATTTTTGGGATTTCAAAAAAGAATAAAAATATAATTTTAAGATAATTAAAAAACCTATTTTTATTTTTTTTATTAAAAATAGTCTCAACACCTTCCACTACGGAATTAAATTTTTCCTCACTAAATGCAAAAACTGTAGGGTTACAAACTTTTGAAAGAGATTGAAATTTTTTTTGAATATCTTTTGTTATAGGATTTGAGTAAACAGTCGGAGAAATAAATAGAACTTTATTCATCATTTAAAAAGCTATTAATCTCATCTAATAGTTCATCTGCGTGTGTCCACGGAACAGAGTGACCAGCGTCATTAATAACTTTTGACTTAACAGTATTTAAGCGACTTATAACCTCACTAGATGTTTCTTCAGGAACTAATTTATCTTTACCACCAGTTATTACAAGCGTGTCAGAGTTTATTTCATGAATCCAAGGTCTTGCATCGTAAGGTACAACAAACCTTCCTCCATCACCATATATAAAATCATCTTTCGACCTATGTAGATTGTTCCAAGCCCACTCCGTATACTCATCTTCAATAGATTGGGATTTCCTTAAGAAAGAAAATTTTGATTTAGGATTAAAATTTGGAAAGAGTCTTTCCCGAATTCTTACAAAACTTATAAATATCTTAAATGCGATCTTATCACTATAAACAGCACCACCTAACCAACTAAATGGGGTTATTAAAACTAATTTTCTAATCAAAGATTGTTTTTTTCTTGCAACGGACATGCCAACAGCACTTCCCATCGACCAGCCAACAATATCACACTCTTCTATATCAAGTTTTTCTAAAATACTTATAACTAAATCTGCATTCTCGTCTACATCCCATCTTTTCCAACTTGAATCTGATTTTCCGTGATTTCTTAAATCAATTGCAACAAATGAGTTTTTATTTTTAATTTTAGGCAAAATTTTAAACCAACTGCCTAACGAATCTGATCCCCAGCTATGTAAGAAAACGATTGGAACTGTTCCTTCGACATATGACTCTCTAATGAAATACTCTTTCTCTCTTATAAAAATAGTTCTTCCAGGAAACTTACTTGGATGAATTTGAGTATTGCCAGTAACATCACCTTTTTTTGTTTCAAGCAAATTCTTTAAAATTGTTGCAAAAGCAAAAAATTTAGTAATTGTTTTTATCATTTGTTGTTAATGATATTGACTTTATTTTTATATCTAGAAACAATATCTCCAATTTCCCATAGATTTATTCCAAATCTATTTGATATATCTTTGACATTTATTGAATTATCACTTGGTGCTGAAATTAATAATCCACCGCTTGTTTGAGCATCTGATAAAATTTTTACAAAAGATTCCTGATCAGAGTTGTAAATTATATTTTCTTTAGCTAAATCAAAATTTCTTATAGAGCCTGAAGGATAAATTCCATTGTTAAAATATTCATTTGCGTATTTAATAACAGGTACTTCATCTTGGTATATATTTACTGTTACATTGGAATCTCCAATCATTTCTATTAAGTGCCCCAACAGTCCAAAACCTGTGACATCTGTTATAGCATTTGCGTTTAATTGTTTGGCAGCTTCAAGTGCTTTGTCATTCAATGTTGACATTACTTCGGTTACTTCATATACCGCTTTATCACTTGCTAAATTTTTTTTAATCGCAGAAGAGATTATTCCAGAACCTAAGGGTTTTGTTAAATAAAGTTTATCGCCTAATTGAAGATTTCTTTTTTTATAGATAACTTCATTAATTATCCCCATTACAGCAAAACCATACTTAGGCTCTTTATCGTCAATACTGTGTCCTCCAATGATATTGCATCCAGCACTTTGCATGATTTCTAAACCACCTTTTAAAACCTCAGACAGTATTTCAAAACTTAAATCTTCTCTTGGCCATGAAACAAGTTGTAAGGCAGAAATAGGGGTTCCACCCATTGCATATATATCAGATAATGCGTTAGCGGCCGCAACTTTTCCCCAATCAAATGGGTTGTCTAATATTGGTGTAAAAAAATCGACTGTCTGAACTATTTTCATTCCATTACCAATGTCAATTACTCCTCCGTCATCAGGCGAATCTAAACCAACTAATATTTGTGAATTGTCGGAATTATTTTGTTTTTTAAAATGCGTCAGTACCTGAGCAAGCTCTTTTTGAGAGAGTTTACACGCTCAACCAGCACCATGTGAGTACTCAGTTAACCTCATTTCACCTCCTTTTAAGGGCGCTCAATATTTACTTCATCTTTAAATGTTTGTTGAATTTCATTAATTAAAGCATGATGAGAATAATTTATTTTATTTATTTTGGATACAGGTATCGCATGTTTTGCAGTTGATAATACAAAAGCACTTTGTATATTTTCTAATTCTTCTTCTGCTAGACGCCCAATAGATACCTTTAATTTTTTTTCTTTTCCAAAACGAATTAAGTATCTTCGAGTTATTGAATCAAGAATTCCGAGATCTAAGTCTGGTACGTGTATATGATCATTTATTATCCATCCGAATGTCCAAGTTGGGCCCTCAAGAATAATATTTTCTCTATTCACAAGTAAAGCGTCTGTGTATCCATTTGACTCGGCAAATCTTGTATGGCTAATATTCATTGCATACGATGTCGATTTCGTACCTATGTTAAATACATCATCTTCTAAAAAGTCACCACCACCCTGCCAATATGCTTTTTGAGTTTGCAAAGTAAAATATTCGGGAACATCGATAGGCGGCTGATAAAAGCAAAATACATTAAATGAATCTTTCTCATTTCTTAAAATTAATGTTCTAACATATCCATTTTGAAAATTTTCTGCCACTAGCAAAATATCTTTTTTAATTTTTTCAAAATTTATGTTGTCAAAGAATACTTTAGATGCAGATTTTTTAAATCTTTCAATATGTAAATCTATGCCAAACGGATAACCTTCGTGAATTCTAATTGCTTCAAATATTCCATCGCCTCTCCAAACTCCAATATTCTCTACAGGAAGGGTGAAGTCTTTTTTTTCAACTTGAACTCCATCAATCAAATACATTTTATTCCTTTTGTCTTATATAGGTATTTGTTATAGGCATTCTCCTATCCTTTCCAAAAGCTTTCTGCGTAAGTTTTACTCCAGGCGCAACTTGTTTTCTTTTATATTCGTTTCTGTCCACTTTTTCAAGAACATCATATACCAAACCTGGCTGAACTCCCGAAGCTATAATTCTCTCGGACGAACTGTCTTCCTCAATATAAAGATTTAATATTTTATCAAGTACTTCATAGTCTGGAAGTGAATCACTATCAAACTGATTAGGACGAAGTTCCGCACTTGGCTCCTTGGAAATAATATTTTCCGGTATTGCGTCAGAAATTGAATTTCTGTAATTTGATAATTCGTATACTTTAGTTTTGTATAGATCTTTTATCAAAGCAAACCCGCCTGCAAGATCACCATAAAGAGTTGAATACCCAACTGCCATTTCTGATTTATTTCCAGTAGAGACAACCATTGCACCAGTTTGGTTAGATAACCCCATTAGAATATTACCTCTAACCCTTGATTGAATATTTTCATCAGTAATTTGCCCAAGCTCTTCTTTGAGTGAATTGGCTAAAACTTCTCTAAAACTGTCTACTATTTTCTCAATCTCAATTATTTTTAAATTTATTCCCAAATTATCTGATAATGTCATTGCATCTTCTAATGATTCTTTGGAGTTGTATTTAGATGGCATAGCTACTCCAAGAACATTTTCTGAACCTAGTGCATCAACGCAAATTGCAGCAGTTAAGGCAGAATCGATTCCTCCTGAAATCCCAATCAATACCTTTGTGAATTTATTTTTGCTGACATAATCTAAAAGCCCCAATTTTAGTGCAGAATAAATAGATTCATTCTCACTTAATGAAGGCTTGCTTTTAACATCTTTCAATTTAGTTGTTTTAGGCCTTGTTGTTAGAGAGGATTTGCTGTTTTGCTTTTTAATTTTTAAATCAATATCTAAATGGAATACCTCTTCTTGAAAACTTGAAGCCTGATAAATAATTTCTCCAAGGTCATTTACAACAAATGAACCTCCATCAAAAACTAGTTCATCTTGACCACCTACCATGTTTAGATATATTATCGGCACGTTGAGTTTTAATGCCTTTTTCATTACTAATTCTTTTCGAGTTTCGTTTTTTTGAATATCATAAGGTGATGCATTGATGTTGATAATTAATGATGCACCTTGCTTAACTTGATCTTCTGCTGGTCCATCTTCTATCCAAATATCTTCACAAATGTTAATCCCGATTGCGATATCGTCATACCAAAATAAAGTATCTGAATTAGTGCCTTTAGAAAAATACCTAGCTTCATCAAAAACTGAATAGTTTGGTAGGAATGATTTATGGTATATTCCTCTAACATCGCCATTCTGCACAATTGCAGCAGCATTAGCTATGGTGCGTTCATTATTGTCTTGATTATTAGAATCAGTTTTTCTATCAACAAACCCAATAATTCCGCTCGTATTAGATGAGAAAGCAGCAATTTCTTCTAATACAGCAAAATTTTTACCAATAAAACTTTCACGAAGTAATAAGTCTTCTGGTGGGTATCCTGTAATGGCGAGTTCAGGAAAAATGATGATATCTGATTCAACTGATTCAGCTTGTTCAAAACAATTGAGTATAGTTTCTTTATTTTCTTGAATTGCACCCACAGAAAAGGAACACTGAGCTCCAGTTATTCTTATTGTTTTTTTATCCACAACTTAATGATAGATTCTTGTTGTTATTAAGAAGAAACCTTAATTTCTATATCCTGGGAATCTTCTATCCATCTATTGACTCTCTTAATAGAAGGCATTCTTTCAACAATTTTGGCTTTGATATTTATTTTTTGCATTGATTCATGTAATGATTCAGGATTTCGTCTTCTAAGTTCGGAAACACTTTCAACACCAGCTGCTTCAAGTAAATCAGCATAATCTCTGCCAAGATCTTTAATTTTCATCAATTCAGCTCTTCTTGCCCAGTGAAGAAGTTTGGGTGAGCTTATACCCGTCTCTTTAGTTAGTAAAGCCCTTCCAGATCTTGATGAAGCTATCTGAAGGAATGTTGTAGTTGTTCTAACTCTGGCTCTTCTTAATTTTGTTGCCTCGGCATGAGTCATTCCATTTATCGAATCAATTGAATTCATGTTTTTGATTTTACAAAATTTATTTTAAAAACAAATGTTTTTTTTTAAGAGATTTTCCCACTCTCAAAAATCTTTTTCTTCATCATAATCTGTTGGACCAAGAAAATTAAAATTAATTTTTTCAATCTTAATTTCAGATGAAACAAAATAATCAATTAAATCAAAATCTTTGTAAGGTGATATTTCAAATTCACCTGGGTCATCTTGTGTCAACAATTCTAACTTTGGCCAAAATTGACGTGGAATCAAAATTGGAAAACCCAACTTATATCTATATTGAGGAATTACAATTTTTGAATTATCGATTTCATTACTTTGTAAAGCAGAAATGACTTCATCTTTTACTTCAGGTTGATCTCCTAAGAAAAAAATAAGATTCTCTACTTGCTTTTGCTCCTGATAAAAAAACAGTGAGGTTCTTATTGATGAAACAATGCCTTCTTCCCAGTTTTCATTTATCAAAATATTTGAATTATGAAAATTAATTTTTTCTTCAATAATTTCGTTTTCAGATCCTAAAACTACAGTTGAAGACTCAAAGTTTGAATTGACTTTTTCAATAATAATCTCCAACAAAGGCTTGTCTTTAACTTCGGCAAGCTGTTTTGGAAACCCCATTCTTGTTGAATCTCCGGCTGCAAGTATCACTCCTGCATTCATCTTATGTACCACCTAAAATGCTTGTCCCAAATGTTAATGAAACAATTAATAATATTACCTCGATATTTCTCAACAAATAAACTTGTTTTAACCCTGAACCAAAAGAGACAATTGAATATATAGAAACAAACAAGATTAACAAACCTTGTATGAAAATCGATGATACAAATAGAGCAGGTACGACCAACAAGCAAGGGGTTGAAGCAAAGAAATTAATTATTAGTAGATCTTTAGGAATAGGATCTTTTCTAAAAAGAAATCTCAGAATTAAGTAAATTATTACCAATCCTATGACTGTAGCTATTAATGATGAGAAAGCTGAAGAAAATAACGAAGAAGTGCTATCTGAAGAATTTATAAAAGTTTGTAGCTCTTCAATTAACGATTTAAACATATTGAATTCTTCTGCGGAAAATTCTTCCTGAAAATCTTGTTGAAATAAAATTAAGTTTTCCTGTAAATAATCTAATAGACCTGTAATAAACCTGAAACCGCTCATAGTAATTAAAATTGTTGTGCTTATAAAAATAGCGATCGATTTTTGAAAAGATCCATCTTGAACTAATAACTCGTTATAAACTTCTTTATCGAGACGCAATATTCGTAATATTATTTTTTTATCATTCATTTTTTTTTCATTTATTTAAAATCTACTTTATGACTATAACAAAATTTATTTCATACGTTATAAGTGTCTCAATGATAGGAGTAATAATTTGGGCACAAAACCAGGTTTCTTTATTTGATTCACCTATTCCAGATTTACCATGGGGCATAGTTTCTCTTGTGGATTTGTACGGAGGATTTATTTTAGTATGCTTATGGATTGCTTACAAAGAATCTCTATCTTCCACAATAATTTGGACATTTTTTGTTTTAATTTTAGGAAATCTTACTACTGCGATTTATATAATTTACAGCATAAATAAATCAAAAGGTGATGTAGTAAATTTTTTTATGGGAAAAAATTCTTAGTCTTTTTTGAGATTGTCTAAAAGAATTAAAGAAACATCCCTTACTTTGACATTATCTCCATAACCAAGTTCTTTTACACCATCATCCATCATTATGTAGCAAAATGGGCACGCAACAGCAACTTCATCAGCACCAGTTTCAATTGCTTCTTGAGATCTTTCAATATTTACTTTTTTGCCTACTGACTCCTCCATCCACATTCTTCCACCACCAGCACCACAACAAAAACTCTTTGTTCCTTGGCGCTTCATCTCTCTAATTTCTATTCCCCCAATTGAGCCAACGATCTCTCTAGGTGCTGTATAAATGTCATTATGCCTACCCAGATAACAAGAATCGTGATAAGTAATTTTATAAGGTTTGTCACTTGTTCCAACTTCTATTCTGCCTGACTGTACGAGTTCGGTTAATAACTGACTATGATGAATCACTTTGTAATCTCCACCTAGTTGAGGATATTCATTTGCAATTGTATTAAAACAGTGAGGGCATTGTGTAATAATTTTATCTACTTTTAGATTGTTCATGTTTTCAATATTTTGTATTGCAAGTTGTTGAAAAACAAATTCATTACCTGTTCTCCTTGCTGAGTCTCCTGTGCAGACTTCTTTGGGTCCTAGAACTGCAAATGACACTCCAGCTCGTTGTAAAAGTGTTGCAACAGCTTTTGTAACAGGCACATTTCTATCATCAAAAGCGCCTGCACATCCAATCCAGTATAAATAGTCATACTCTTCATAATTTGAATCATCAATAACAGGTACTTCAAAATCAAGATCTTCGGTCCACTTTAGCCTATCATTTTGTGATGCTCCCCAGGGGTTTGATGAATTTTCCATTGCTACGTATGCTTTACCAAGCTCAGATGGAAAGTCAGATTCCATCAATGCTAAATGTCTTCTCATATCAAGTATTTTGTCCAAGATCTCAATATTTACAGGACATATCTCATCACATGCTCTACATGAAGTACATGCCCAAACTTCTTCTGAAGTAATTCTTTCAAAAACATTTGATGAGTTAATTTTTAACGGTCCAGGAGTACTTATAGTTGCTGGAACTGGGGGTGTGCCTGATTCTGACATTACTTGGCCAACTTTTAAAATTATCTCTCTTGGATCAAGAGATTTCCCGGTTTGATTTGCTGGACATACAGAAGTACACCTTCCACAAACTGTACATGCATCTAAATCCATAAGTTGTTTCCATGTAAAATGATCAATCAACTCAGTACCAACATTATCAATATCCTCGGCTTCTAAAAGGTTCCCAATATCTCTCATGGCTCCTTTGTGTCTTTCCTTAGGAGACATAAACATGTTGACTGGTGAAGTGATAATATGACGTAATTTTGAAATAGGCATCGCGACAAGAAAAACAAAGAAAGAAGCCACATGCAAAACCCAAGATATCCTGTGAAATAATTGAGGATTAGATAAATCTAAAATATCAGCAACAAGATATCCAATAAATGACCATTTTTCGTAATCTGGAAATTGCTCAAATGCAATTCGACCAGCTTCAGTAGTAACACCAGAGATTCCGATAAAAATTAATAGTGATAATGTTAAATAATCATCAGCGGTAGTTTTTGTTTCTATACGATATTCAGCACCTCTTAGTCTTCTAATTAGAGCCCAAAAAAGGCCTACAAGATAAGCAATAGTTGCTAGCTCTAGGAGAAAAGAATAAACAATATATGTTGTGCCCTGTAAAAATTTAAGTGTTGGTGGCAATAAATGATGGATTTCAAGAGTTATAGTGCCTGCAAATAAACCAAGAAATCCTACATAAATTAATGAATGCATCAAACCAGCAGCTTTAAATCTAAGGACGGTTCTCATTGTTATACCGTCAAAAAAACTTAAGACACGTAATGAAAATGCAACTTTCCTTTTCTCTTCTTTACCTCTTGACCAGTTTTTTACCCTTAATGAAAATAAATAACCAGAAAGAAAAATTGTTGAAGCACTTAAAACGTAGAATATATACTGGAGCACTTTAGGTATATTTTCAAATACACGTCTACCATCAACTATTTCTCCTTCTGGAAAAATATAACTTGCTGCCCATAAAAACAAAGTACCGATTGAGGCTCCCGCTGAAAACAAAAGAACATACTCATTGCCTTTTAAATTTTTTAATTTATTCATTTTCTAATTCAGAACTTATATCGAGTGATCTTTGAGTTGCTTTTTGGATTGCTTTTTTTATTATTATTTGAAATGAATCATCTATAAGAGAATCTAATCCTGCTTCAGTAATTCCTTTAGGTGATTTAATTTTATTAACAAGATCACTAAAAGTATCTTCATCGTTTATTAAGTCAGGTAGCGATTTTATAAGTTCTTTAATTAATAATTCAGCATCTTTCTCACTCATTCCTTGATCGCTGCCAGCTTCAATTAATTGTTGAGATAGTTCGTAATACCAAGCGGGACCACTGCCTGATAATGATGTAATTAATGGAAACATATCTTCGTCGAATTCTTTAATGTTGCCCAAAAATGAGAGAACTTCTAATTCAAAATTTATATAGTCTCCCTCATAATTTTTTACGAAAGGAATAAAACCATTATTTTTCTTAATTAATAAATTAGGCATTATTCGTATAATTTTATTATTTAGATATTTTGATATTGAAGAAATTGTTAAACCAGCAATTGGAGAACAAATTAATACATCTTTATTTATTTGAGTTGAGGTTTGTTTTAGAAATGAATTTATACCTTGTGGTTTTATACATAATATCAAAACACCTGAATCAATTTTTTCGAAATTCTTAAAAACTGGAAGGTTAAATTTTTTGCTGTAATTTTCTCTAATATCATCGTTTTCTTCATATAAGTGAAGATTTAAATTGTTATTACTATTTAAGCCTTCTAAAAAAGCGGTACCTAAATTACCTAAACCAATAATATAAACATCCAAATAAGCCATTGTTTAATGATATCAGGTGATTATCAAAATTCTAAATGGACTCTTTTTTAATATTTTTTTATTTTTATTTTGTTTAAATTCAGAATGATGTTATATTTATATCAAATCTAAGTAAAAACACTTAGATTATATATATTAATTTGATAAGATTAGAAAGGTAAAAAAATGAGTGGATCATTAACTGCATCACAAGTTAAGCCGGGTATACGAAGGTCGAAAAAATACACATCTGGTCGAGTTTGCGCATTTGATACTTGTGAAACTGTTATCAGCGTTTATAACAAAAAGAAGTTTTGTTTTCTGCATGCTCCTATCTCCTATCCGAGAGTAAGAGGGCACTTGGCAAGAGAACAAGAACCGACTTAATAATTTTTACGAAAGGAAACATTAATAATGGGAAAAGCTGTTGGAATCGATTTAGGAACAACAAATAGTGTTGTAGCGGTCTTAGAAGGTGGTGAACCATCGGTTATTGCTAATGCAGAAGGTAATAGAACTACCCCATCTATTGTTGCTTTTAAGTCTGAAGAAGTCCTTGTCGGCGAACTTGCAAAAAGGCAAGCTATTACCAACCCAGACAACACAGTGAGATCTATTAAAAGACATATCGGGACTAATTGGAAAGAAAAGTTTGAAGGTAAAGAATATACACCCCAAGAAATTTCAGCAAGAATACTACAAAAATTAAAAAGAGATGCAGAATCTTATTTAGGTGATGAAGTTACCGAGGCAGTAATTACTGTGCCAGCATACTTCAACGATGCTGAAAGACAGGCAACTAAAGAGGCTGGTCAAATCGCAGGTTTGAATGTTTTAAGAATAATTAATGAACCAACAGCAGCATCATTAGCTTATGGACTTGAGAATAATGAAGATCAAAAAATCCTAGTATTTGATTTAGGTGGAGGTACTTTTGATGTTTCAATTCTTGAGATATCAGAAGGTGTCTTTGAAGTTAAGTCAACGTCTGGTGATTCGAAACTGGGAGGAGATGATTGGGATCAAAGAGTGATGGACTGGCTAATAGATAAATTTAAGTCTTCTACAGGAATTGATTTATCAAAAGATAAAATGGCCATTCAAAGAATACAAGAAGGTGCTGAAAAAGCCAAGATTGAGCTATCTTCAACCACCGAAACTGAGATAAACTTGCCATTTATCACTGCCAATGATGCTGGTCCTCAACATCTACTTGAAAAGTTGAGTAGAGCTGAGTTTGAAAAAATAACAGCTGACTTAGTAGAACGTACTAAAGCTCCTGTTGAAAATGCTTTATCTGACGCAGGTATGAAATACTCCGACATTGATCACATTATTTTAGTTGGTGGATCAACACGTATGCCATCCGTACAGCAACTTGTAAAAAATGTTACTGGCAAAGACCCTCACAAAGGAGTTAATCCCGATGAAGTTGTAGCTTCTGGTGCAGCTATTCAAGCTGGCGTCTTAAAGGGAGATGTGAAAGATGTACTTTTGTTAGATGTTACACCGCTTACTTTAGGTGTTGAAACAAAGGGTGGAATTATGACAAAAATGATTGAAAGAAATACAACTATTCCAACCAAAAGATCGGAAGTTTTTAGTACTGCTGACAACAATCAGACTCAAGTTGAAATTCATATATTACAGGGTGAGAGAGAAATGGCAGCTGGCAATAAATCTCTAGGTAGATTTACTCTTACAGACATCCCTGCTGCAATGGCTGGGACTCCACAAATTGAAGTAACATTTGATATTGATGCCAATGGAATCGTAAATGTTAATGCCAAAGATCTTGGCACTGGAAAAGAACAAGCTATAACAATTACTGGTGGAACTGCGCTTGAAGAAGATGAAATCGATAGGATGATAAAAGATGCAGAACAACATGCAAATGAAGATGCTAAAAAGAAAGAGCTTGTTGAGACAAGAAACATGGCAGAAGGTATGGTTACTTCAACTGAGAAAATGCTCGATGAAAATAAAGATAAAGCTACTGAAGAAGAAGTAACAGCAATCACTGAAGCAAATGATAAATTAAAAAAGCTTCTTGAAAATGAAGATTTATCTCTAGATGATCTGAAAAATGGAATTGATGAGTTGGCTAAAGCAAGTCAATCTTTTGCAGAAAAGCTTTATGCTGAAGCCCAAAACGATGTACCGGACTCATCTGATGATGGTTCAGAAGATGTAGTCGAAGGTGAAGTTATAGAGGATGAATAAAGAAGAACCCTCTACTGATGAAGTAGAAAATGATTCAGATGAAACAGTTGAAGAATCAACCGTTTCCCTTTCCGAATACGAAAAAATTAAAGATGACTATTTAAGACTTGCGGCTGATTTTGATAATTATAAAAAAAGAGCTGAAAAAGAGAAGGAAAATATTGGATCTGCATCAGTAGCCTATTTCGTTAATGCTATTTTTCCACTTATTGATAACTTTGAAATGGCTATGGCACAAGAAGAAGTTGTTAAAGAAGTAGATGCACTAAATAGTATGCTTATCTCAGTTCTTCAAAGCTTACAGGTCGAAGAAGTAGGAGAAATTGGAGAAAGCTTTGATCCAGCTCTCCATGAAGCTGTTGAACATTCTGGTGAGGGTAATTCTCAGATAATCGAAGCTGTTCTACGTAAAGGATATCTATTTCAGGGTAGTTTAATTCGGCCTGCAATGGTGAAAGTAAAAAGTGAGTAGAGATTGGTTAGACAAAGACTTTTACGCCACCCTGGGCGTATCACAAGAGGCAAGTACTGAAGAAATTAAGAAAGCGTATAAGAAGCTAGCGAGAGAAAATCATCCAGACTTGAACCCAGGAGATACAGAAGCGGAAAAAAAATTCAAAGAAATTTCAGAAGCTAGTTCAGTCCTCGGAGATGAAAAGAAAAGACAAGAGTATGATCAAATTCGTGCAATGGGTGCTTCAGGATTTGGAGGATTTGGTGGACAAGGGTTTAATGTAGAAGATTTTGGTGATTTATTTGGAAATCTCGGAGATATATTTGGATTCGGAGGTGCTGGAGGGAGAAGAAAAGGACAAACTTATCAGACTAATATAAACATATCTTTCAATGATGCTGCTTCAGGAGTAGAAAGTGTAGTTCCTCTTCGAAAAGAAGTTATGTGTTCTTACTGTAAAGGAACTGGAGCAGATAAAGGCGAAGCTTTCCATAGGTGTAATATTTGCAACGGAAGTGGCCAGACAGCTTCAAATCAAGGATTCTTTTCTTTTGCTCAAACATGTTCAGCTTGCAAAGGGCAGGGAAATATAATTGATAAAGCATGTAAAACCTGTAGAAGTTCTGGATCTGTAATACAGAATGAGTCAATAAAAGTAAAAGTACCTGCTGGAGTAGATAACGGAACAGTTATTAGACTACGTGGAAGAGGAGGTCCTGGAGATACAGGCGCACCAGATGGAGACTTATTAGTTCAAGTTGCTGTTGAACCACACAAATTTTTCAAAAGAAATAATAGCGATTTGATTCTTGAAATTCCATTACTATTTACAGAGGCGGCTCTTGGTGCAAGTGTAAAAATTCCGACTCTTAAGAAAGCTGTAACATTAAAAATTCCTGCAGGTACTCCAAGTGGAAAAACTTTCAAAATAAAAGGTGAGGGAATTGCTCCGCAAGGCAGAAGACCTGGAGATTTATTTGTAAAAGTTTATATAACCCCTCCAACAAATTTATCAAGATCTGCAAAAAAACATTTAGAAAACTATAGAGATCAATTTGAGTCTGGGGACTCTCCAAGGGATTATTTGTATGAATAATGAAGACTCAAAAGCAATATATTTTATTTCTGTAGCATCAACTCTTTCAGGAATCCATCAACAAACAATAAGAACATACGAACAAAAAGGTTTAATTAAGCCTTTTAGAACAGGCGGGGGAACAAGAAGATATTCACAAGAAGACATAGATAAATTAATACAGATCCAAAATCTTTCTCAGAGAGGTATAAATTTAGATGGAATAAAA
Organism: uncultured Candidatus Actinomarina sp.; assembly: GCA_902625455.1. GTDB lineage: Bacteria > Actinomycetota > Acidimicrobiia > Actinomarinales > Actinomarinaceae > Actinomarina. The sequence goes on from CACOBL010000001.1 coordinate 278,938, forward strand.
ATTATATATGAAATGAAAGATAAGATAGAAGAATTACAAAGTAAAATAATCTCTTTAGAACACGAAATGTCCACTCAAAAGGTAGATTCTAGGAATAAAGAACGAGAAATACACCAAAGTTACAAAAATGAAATTGTTAAAAAAACTAACAAATCAATCAAAAAAACAAATTAAAATAAACTAAATGGATACGGGTAACATAATTCTTTTTTTAAAAAAGTTCAGTTTTGTTCGATTGGTTGGAACCGGAATAGTTCTAAGGGTGTTTATTGCAATCATTGATGGTATTTTTGGGTTACAAATTAATGAAGTTGAGAACTTCAATTTCTATATTTTTGGTCTTGCACTGGCGTATACAATCCTGTGGATGTTTAATAAAAGCTACTCCGAAGAAGAAGAGTAATATAAATTTTTAATGAACTCTGTTCAGAGAATTACAAATTTAGATTTTATTAGAGGTTTTGCTCTACTCGGAATACTTGTAATAAACGTAATAGCATTTGGGCTTCCGCTTACTGCAACTACAAATTCATCAACATTCGGAATTGACAATACTCTTGATTGGATAGTTTTGGTAATTTCATCAGTATTTTTTGAGCAAAAAATGATGGGTTTATTTTCAATGCTTTTTGGTGTTGGCATAATAATATTTTTAGAAAATGCAGAAAAAAAGACTTCGAAACCAAAAACACTAGCTATTTGGAGAAATGTTTTATTATTTTGTTTTGGGCTGATTCACCTATCAATTTGGGAAGGTGACATACTTGCACCATATGCAATTTGTGCTTTGTTACTAATCATATTTCCTAAAGTTGAAAATCCGAAATTCATATTTGCTGCAATAGTTTTTTTGATGACAGCATTTATTTTAATAACAAACTATTTCTCTTCGTTATACGATACAGGTGGAAACTTGATTTCACAAGAAGAGTGGGTTCTTTTAGCAAGTAAAGGCGGTGCATTATCATATGGTAAGTTTTGGTTTCCAGATTCAGAATCTTGGGGCAATCTTGTTGCCATATGGTGGTATCTCGGAGCATTTTTTAGAGCAATATCTTTAATGCTATTTGGTTTTTTGTTATACAGATTAAACATTATTCAAGGTAAAAAAGAAATTTCATATTATAAAAGAATCTCTCTTGTTGGATTTTCAATAGGTTTACCATTGGCTATCTACAGTATCTATTTGCTTATTAGTTCAAACTATGATCCATCTGTTCTTTTCATCAGCAATATTTTTAACACTTTATCAGTAATACCAATGGTTTTAGGATATACAGGACTTTTGACAATTCTTAATTTGAAACTAAAAGATTCTATAAGTAACAGGTTAAGAGCATGTGGTAAGTTGGCATTTACAAATTATATTACCCAGACAATCTCTGGAGTTTTTATCTTAGGTGCATTTGGTTTAGATACGTTTTCAAGATCACAATTAATGGTCTATGTATTTTTAGTTTGGATAATCCAGATAGCTTGGTCAAAACCAATTTTAGATAGATTTAATTATGGACCTCTAGAATGGATATGGCGTAAATTAACTTACAGTTTTATCAAGAAACATAAGTTTACGAATTAAACATATTGGTAATAACTCTACTTATGTATTCAGCAAAAATAGGTTTTGCATCAATCCAAGATATATTGTAAGTAATCTCAAAAGCCTCTTCAAAATCTTTTCCTGATGCAATTACTGTATACATATGCATAGCAGAATCAGCACCTGACATTGCATTCATAGCTTCAACAGTAAGATAACCAATTGAATAGCCAAGAACATAATCAGGATTTTTTGTACAAACACCCGGAATACTCTTGTTGTAATAATCTAATACCGCAGATGTTGAATAATCATTAAATGGAGCTTGTATATGTCTACCAGTAACTTGTGATGACCTCATGTCTAAATATTCTTCATATGTTCCAACTCCCAGTGATATTCCAGCTGCATGAGCAATTCCCTCATTTAACCAACAAGGTGAGGCATCATTTGCACTCTGTTGAGGATTTCTAGCATTTCCTATCCACTGAGATGCAACAACTGAATGTGTTACTTCATGAATATGTAAAGCACCATATCTATAGGCATCTATAGAATCTGCACTATTTATACCAAATACACCAACCCCAAAATGAGGAGGTTCTTGGTAAATTCCAGAATTAGCTCCACTACAAATACCGTCACGACATGGAGCTCTTGCCATACCTCCTTCAAAACCAGTAGTGGTTAATTCATTTATGGCCCAATCTAAATCTTCATAGTTGTAAAAAAATCCATAGTACTTTTCTGGAAGATTAAAGTTTTGCCAAAAACTAATGCCTTTTTGGATATATTTTTCATTATCTTCAAAATACAAATCAGTAGAAGGACCAATATTTAATATGATTTCAAAAGAATCATTTTCAAATTTATCATTTTCATTAGATATTCTTTGATAATCATTCCAGGCAAATTTTGGTATATTATTAAGATTTGAAATTAATTCGCTGATGCTTACATATTCACAATCGTCACATTTATTTTTTACAATTGAGGTTGTAGTTGTGTCCTGAATTGTAGTTGTAGTTGTGTCCTGTATTGTAGTTGTAGTTGTAGTTGTAGTTGTTGTTGTGTCCTGAATTGTATCATCTGATGAATCTTGAACAACATTACTCTGACTTTCTGCTCCCCCACAAGTAATAAATATAAACAGAATAAATAATGATAATTTTTTCATGATAAGTTAATTATAATAACAATTCTTGAAACTCTCTTCAGGAGATTCAACAATTGAAAATTAACTTATCTTTTTGTTTAGCTTTTATGTTTTGTAATAAAAGAGTCAATTTTATTTTCTAAAATTGGAAGTGTTATCCCTCCGTCGCATAAGACTTCATCATGGAAGTATCTAATGTCAAACTTATCTCCTAGCTCGTTTTCAGCTTTTCTTCGTAGTTCTTCAATCTTTAACTGACCCATTTTATAGGAACATGCTTGTCCTGGCCAAGCAATATACCGATCTGTTTCAATTTCTGCATTTATGGCTTCAATTGGAGAATTTGCTTTGAAAAAATCAATTGCTTTGTCTCTTGACCATCCCATGCCATGCATACCTGTATCAAGTACTAGACGACATGCTCTCCAAGCATCATTTCCTAATCGACCGAGTTGCTGTACATCATTAGAATATAAACCCATTTCATTAGCTAATTGCTCTGAATAAAGTCCCCACCCCTCGACAAATGCCGTGGAAGCAACATACTTTTGAAAGTCTGGTACGTCTTGAAGTTCAACTGCAATAGTTCTATCAAGGTGATGACCTGGTATGGCCTCATGAAAAGCAACCGATTCAGCCTCAAATATGCTTTTTGTTTCTGCTTTGTATGTATTGAGAAAATAAGTACCGTCTCTTGAGCCATCTGGTAAAGGTGGGTAGTAATAAGCAGGTGGAGCATGTTGCTCAGATTCAGCCGGTACCGGAAGGACTTTACATGGAGATTTTGGAAATACTGTGAACCACTCATCTAAAGGTTTATAAGATCTTTCTATGGTATCAATTGCTAACTGTAACATCTGCTCTTTGCTTTCATATCTCATTGAAGGTTCTGTTTGCATTTTGTGTATTACATCTTCAGGAGTATTAACTCCATCAAATACATTTTTTCCAATTTCAAAAAATTCTTTTTTTAGTCTCTCTATTTCTGATAGACCTATTTCATGCACTTCTTTTACCGTTGTTGCTTTGTGTCCTGTGTATTTTCTTAGTGATCTTAAATAAGACTCTTCTCCACCATCAATCCACATAATCCCGCACTTGTCATCTCCCCGCCCTTTAGGAAGATGCTCAGTTTTTAATTGATCCAAATAAGCTGATACAGTTGGCCTAATATTTGCTTCAATAATATTTTTTGCTTTATCTTTCCATTCAGAAATTTCTGAACCTGGAATCTCTGGTGAGAAATTGACTAAAAGTAATGGGTCCTGATCCAAAGAAGAAGCTAGGTAGTTTTCTAGTTGATCAATAGTTCGTAATAAGTTTCTTTCTGTTGCAACTCTATTGTTACTAAGACCCACTTTTTGAACTTCAGCAATTTGAGTGTACAATCTCTTGTATAATTCAAGTCTTTTTAACATCATATCTGCTGATTCAGAATCAGGTACAAACATTTGTTGATTGTAATCAATTAAAAATCCTGTAAAACCCGCTACTCCAGCTCCAAATTCCCAACTTCTATCAAGAAGAGAGTCTTTGTTTGAATTCAGGGCAAACTCCAACATCCCGTGTGTTACTTTTTCTCTACTTGTAAGATTATCTTTCTCAATAGCATTTAAACGTTTAGCGAAAGTATCAACAGTTTCTTTTTCTTTTTTAAACTGCTCTTCTGTGAGTTCTTCTATTTGATCAAAATATTTTTTATGTCCTCGCATAATTGCTGATGTTGGTGAAGAATCTAAAGAATTTTGAAAAAAATCTTCAGAAAGACTGACTAACTGATTTTCTGACATTGGGAGCTCCTCTTATTTTTAAAATTAATTACATTATTAAGTCTATCTTTTATTTTTATTTTTAATTGTCTAACTTTTGGATATTTTAAAAAGAAACCTTAATATGAGATTATGAACAGGGTAGTTTTTATATTTTTATCTATTTTATTAATTGTTTTTCCACTTTCTATTGAGAATATTGAAAATGAAAATGTTAGCTATTTCGAACTTGTTAAAAATATAACAACTGAGTTAATTCATACTGTAGTTAAAGCTCAAGTAAAAAATCCTGAAGAAATAAACTTTACTAATGACCAAGTAGCTCTTCTTAAAATCAAATTAGATGAACTAGAGGTAATTGATTTCGAGTTTGAAAATAATTTAATCCAAAATTATGAAAGATCAATTATTCAAATTAACAAAGATTTGAATAAAAATTTAGCAATTTATGAATATAGAAAATTCGTAAATGAATTTGGTGGAATCAAAGGAATTTATTTAAACAGTTATGACTTTGTAAATTTAGACAAAATGTCATCTATTAAAGCAATAATTGACGAAACAGTTGTAAATACTCTAGTTATTGATGTTAAAACAGACCATGGTCATTTAATGTATGACAGCAATGTTCAAGAAAGCTATGAAATTAACAATGAAAGAGTAAAATTTAATAAAACATCTCTCGAAGAACTTAAAACTAATCACAATTTATATTTAATTGGAAGAGTTGTTGCTTTTCAAGATCCTTTATTTGCAAAAACATACGAAGATTCATCTGTATTTAACTCAAAAACTAATTCTATTTTTTCAAAAAATGGACAGTATTTTCTTGATCCAAGTGATCAAAAAAGTAGAAATTATGTATTAAATATTGCAATAGAAGCATGTAATTTAGGGTTTGACGAAATTCAATTTGATTATATTAGATACCCAGATGCAGTTAATAACCATCTAGTTTATAAAGAAGAAAGTAATTTTGAAAATAGAACGCGTAATATAAATTCATTTTTATATGAGGCAACAAAAATACTTCATGGAGAAGGCTGTTTAGTATCTGCAGACATATTTGGATATGTTTTACAATCTGAGTCTGATAATGGAATTGGTCAACATTTGGAAACTATTGTTAAGTCAGTAGATTTTATATCACCGATGGTTTATCCGTCTCATTATTCAAATGGATCATTCGGTTATAAATATCCAAACAAGCATCCCTATGAAGTTGTTACTGCTGCACTTAATGATGGGATATATAGAGGAACTAAGGTAGAACAGTTGCGACCTTATTTGCAAGGATTTTGGCATACCCCAAAAGATGTGAGATTAAATATAAAAGCTGCAGAGGATATAGGACTTGATTGGATAATTTGGAATAATTCTAGTGTGTATGATACAAATTACTTTACTAAAATCGAATCATGACCAATAAAGAAAAATTCAAAGATACGTTAGATAATCTACATAAGGAGCTCTGTGATGTTAGTGATTGGATGTACCACAACCCAGAAGTAGGGTTTGAGGAATATAAAACTTCAAAATATTTAGTCAATTTTATTGAGAGCAAGAATACAAAAGTTAATTATCCTTCACATAATCTTGATACGGCTTTCGATGTAACTTTTGGAGATTCTGGACCTCTTGTTGTATTGTGTGTTGAATATGATGCGTTACCAGAAATTGGACATGCATGTGGACACAATATCATTGCAACTGCATCGATTGGTGCTGGTTTAGGCCTACAAGATTTAGCAAATGATTTAGATATTAGAGTGAAACTCCTTGGAACCCCAGCTGAAGAAGGTGGCGGAGGAAAAATTATTTTACTTGATAATGGAGCTTTTGAGGATGCTAAATGTTCAATGATGATTCATCCAGCATATGAAAATGTAGTTAACCCTACCTTTACAACCATACAGCAATATACAGTAGAATTTTACGGTAAAGATGCTCATGCTGCTGGAGCGCCGGAAGAAGGAATTAATGCTTTAGATGCACAAATCCAACTTTTTGTAAATGCTTCAACATATAGACAACAAATGGTACAAACCAATAGAATGCACGGAGTGATTAAAGAAGGAGGATTTAAGCCAAATATAATTCCTTCATACACAAAATCTGAATGGTATTTAAGATCTTTAGATAAAGAAGGGTTAGACAAACTTGAAAGTGATTTTTATAATTTCGCCAATGCAGCAGCTTTATCAACGAAGTGTGAAGTAAAAATAACTTTTCCTGATTACAGGTATGAAGAAATTGATAACAATAAAACAATGTATGAACTATATGCAGCTAATTCTGCTGATATAGACAGGAAAATGATTTTACAAAAAGAAGCTACAAGACCTGGTTTAGGATCAACAGATATGGGAAATATTTCTCAAGTATTCCCATCAATTCATCCTATGTTGTCCATAGATGCTAAAAATGCAGTAAATCATCAACCGGAATACGCTGCTGCAACTATTACTCCTGGTGGTCACAAAGCTATATATGACGGTGCTTATGCAATGGGAGCTACCATTATTGATTTAGCTGAAAAAAATCTCTGGGATAGTCTTTAGAGAATTTGACTTAAAAATAGCTTAGTTCTATCACTCTCAGGATTATTAAAAAATTCTTCAGGAGTGTTTTGCTCTACAAGTTGACCTTCATCAAATAACATAACTCGATCTGCAACTTCTTTTGCAAATCCCATTTCATGAGTAACCACAATCATTGTCATACCAGATTGTGCTAATTCTTTCATAACATCTAATACTTCTTTGATCATTTCAGGATCTAATGCAGAAGTAGGTTCATCAAAAAGCATAATCTTTGGTTCCATAGCTAGCGCTCTTGCAATCGCTACTCTTTGTTGCTGACCACCAGAAAGTTGTCCGGGAAATTTATCAGCCTGCTCAGGTATACCCACTCTTTCAAGTAATTCCATAGCTTTCTCTTCTGCTTCAGATTTACTTTTCTTTCTTACCCAAATTGGAGCTAGTGTGATGTTTTGTAATACTGTTAAATGTGGAAATAAATTGAAGCTTTGAAACACCATTCCAACTTCGGATCTAATCGCTTCAATATTTTTTAAGTCATTTGTAAGCTCAATTCCATCAACAATAATCTGGCCATCCTGATGTTGTTCAAGTCTATTAATGCATCTAATAAAAGTTGATTTGCCTGAACCTGATGGACCGCAAATAACTAGTACTTCTCCTTCTGCTACATCCATTGTTATACCTTTTAAGGCTTGGAAATCGCCGTACCATTTTTTTACGTCTATTGATTGTATTATGCTCATAATTTGATTATCTTTCTCCTAATCCTAATCGTTTTTCAATTTTCATGCTTCTTCTTGCAAAGCTGTAAGTAAAAATCCAATAAAATATTGCACAGAATAAAATATTTTCTTGAATTGTTCCAAGAAAGTTAGCTCCTTGAGATTGGTTTGGAATAACTTTTGAACCTATATAAAGCAAATCGAAAAGTCCTACAATTGCAACTAAGCTTGTATCTTTAAATAAACTAATGACTTGGCTTACAATTGGAGGAATAACTGCTCTCAATGCTTGAGGCATAACAATTAAAGAAATTCTTTGTAAAGTACTTAACCCAACAGCATCAGCTGCTTCAAACTGACCTTTACTTATCGACTGTAATCCACCTCTAACATTTTCAGCTAAATAAGCAGCACTGAAAATAGACGTAACAACTACTGCCCTTACAACTTCATCAAACTCAACTCCTGATGGCAAAAAGAAAGTTAACATAACGCTTCCAAAGAAAAGCCATGTAATGAAAGGTACAGATCGAACAAGTTCAATTATGGCGGTACAGATTATTCTAATAATAGGCAAGCTTGAAGTTCGTCCTAAAGCAAGCATAACTCCAAAAGGAAAAGATATTGCAATTCCAAAAAATGCTAAAACCCAAGTCAAAGCAAAGCCACCGTAGATTGAAGATCCAGGTACAACTATGAGAGTTTCTGAAGTTCCACCTCTCATTAGTAAGATTAAAATTGTAATAGCAACAGACCAAACAATAAATAAGCTTCTTGCAGATTCTTTAGAGTTTGCAATTGTAGGAGCAACTGAAATTAAAATCCATAGTAGAAAGAAAAGCAGTTTCAATTGTCTAAGTACTGGAAGTGAAAAAACAACTACTGCAATTATTAATGAGCCATAAACAAAGTATCTTTGATACTGGATCAGTTTTTCAGAATTTAAATAATTTATTACTAAATATCCTATTACAGAAAAACCAAGGATAACTGGCAAGTCAAGAGTGGTTATTTGTGAAACCGTAAAGTCAGGTTTTCTATAAATCCAAGTTACAACTACTAATGGTGTTAGGAGCCAAGAAACAGGTAAAATTCTCTTGAATGAAGTTAAGTTTTTTGAATTCAAATATCTACCAATAAAAAAAGTGACTACTAAAAGTACATAAAGTGCTGTCCAAGGGTTTTTTGTAGAAGCCGCAAGAGGAAGAAGTGGGTCAGGCTCTACTCTTACATTGGATGAATCAAAAGTTACAGTTGGGACTCTAATTAACCAAATTGAAATAACTAATAGACCTATATAGCCAATATTTAAATAATCTTTTGAAATTTCTTGAGTTGAGAGTTTTGTTCTTATAAAATACGAAATCAAAATTAATCCTGCCAAAATAGCAAGCAAATAAATCCTCAACTCTTGTTGAAATACATCGACTACTGTTCCTTCAACTTTGTCAACAACTACAGATGTTGGAGCGATTAAAACAAGTAAAAATAAAGATGAAAACACTTTCATCATAGTTGTGCCAGTTGATTTTAAGCTTGATTTTTCATTTATACTATTAAATCCCCAGGTTAAACCCAGTAATCCCATAACTAAACCAATGGTTATCCATACCCTTATGAAATCTGATTCGGGATAGGCTTGAACCATATAGAGCCTAAGATTATATGTGATTGCTGTCCACTCTCTTTCAGGTGAAATAAAAAATCCAATTATCGATCTAAATAGTCCAATTAAAGCGCTAATAGAGATAAAAGTAAGAATTGCTGAACCTGTGCTTGAAAAAAGATTTTCTCTTAACCACCTGTTAACTCCAGCGAATTGTACTTCTGGAGGGCTTTCCTGAATGTTTACATCATCTGCCATTATCTCTCCACGATTTTCATTTTTCTATTGTAATAATTAACAATTGTTGAGAGGGTTAAACTAATTGTCGAGTAAAAAGCCATCCAGACTATAAATACAGCAATAGTCTGCCCTTCCTGATTATAAAGAGTTTGGCCGACCGCAACTATTTCAGGATATGCAACAGCTATTCCTAATGAAGTATTTTTAGCTAAATTTAAATACTGATTTCCCATTGGTGGGAGCATAATTCTTAATGCTTGAGGGAGAACAATCAGTCTTAAGAGAGTTCTTCTTCTTAAACCAAGAGAGAGTCCAGCTTCACTTTGACCTTTGGCGACAGCCATAATTCCAGATCTCACAACCTCTGATATGAAAACTGAAGTATATAAAATTACACCTACCCATGTAGCAAAATATCCCACAGACATAATTTTCCCTACGTCTGGTGAGTATCTCGTAAACTTAGAAGACCCTGCCTGAATTGCTTCAGGATAACTGAAAGTAAAAGGTGAGCCGGAATACTCCCAATTAAGTTTATTCTGAATACCATCAAAAAATTGTGGTATGCCCCAATCGGCTTTGAAAAATAATTCATTTCCTAATAGAAAATCTACTAATGAATTACCTAACGGTAAAAATAATCCAATAATTAATATAAGAACAAGTAAAGCAGCAATAATAATTCTGAAAACATCATCATCAGTTAAAATTCCTCTATTTTCAGCGCTTCTTGTTCGTTTTATTTCTCTAGAAATATAACGAAATGCGTAATATGAAGCTACAACAATAAATGAGAGTTGAAGACCTATTTTAGGAAGTAAATCAAAGAACATTGAAATATAAGAAGCAATGAATCCAATGGCACCAATAGCCTTATAGCCACCAAACCAACCAACAATATTCCATGTAATAAATGCACCAAATGCAAATAGTCCTGGTCGTGTATCTACACCCTCTCGTTCAAGCTTTGCAACTCTTAATTTGAACACTCTTCTAGCAATTGAGAAAGATATTAAAAACCAAACTCCGAATAACCAGCTAGCTTCACCTGGATCAAGCCATGGAAATGCTATCCCTTTTGCACTTATATGGACAACATGTTGACCTCTATCTACCTCTTCAAGTCTTGGAAAAGAGAGAATAACTGCCTGCCAAAAGAAAATTTGAACAAGCAGAGGAATATTTCTAACTGTCTCAACAAAACCTGTTGTCGCTCTTTCTACAATCCAGTTTTTTGAAAGTCTTGCAATTCCCATTAATGTACCAAGAAAAGTTGCAAAGAAAATACCTGAAACAGTAATTCTCAGCATGTTTGCCATACCAATCTGAAGAGCTTGTAAACCTGATTCTGGATAGGTTACGAAACCTTCTGAAACTTGTATTCCTGGAGTTGAACCAAGAAATCTCCAAGAAAAAGGTAAATTTGTTGCATTTAAATTTGTAATTGCTTGACCAAAAAAATTTCGAATAAGATTAAAAATTATTAGTAAAAATATAATCTGGCCTGCCCATTTAAGGAATCTAACATCCCGCCAAAACGCTGAATTTAACTTTAATTTATTCATAATTTAATAAGTAAATAGATAATACCACTCTTACTTTTTCATTTCCATTCGTCTATTAGAAGAAATGTGAAAGGGGCCTTACGGCCCCTTTCTAAAAAACAATTAAGTTTTTTTACCTTGCTGGAGGTGCGTAAATTAATCCGCCTTCAGTCCAAGGTGCGTTTGCAGAACCTTCTCTATAAAGTCCGACAGGATTTAAGTTTTTAGAATAAATCTCGTCATAGTTACCAACTTGCTTGATAACGTTATAGTAAGCATCGGCACTTAGGCCCATGACTGTTTGCAATTCGCCGTCGTTCTTGCCCATAAGTCTTCCCATTTCTGGATTTGCATCATAGTCAAAAGAATCAACGTTGGCTCTACCTACACCATATTCATCAGCGATGAATGTAGCATAAACAGTCCAGTTAACGATGTCTGCCCATTGGCTATCGTTTGAACGATATACAGGACCAAGAGGTTCTTTAGAGATTGGTGATGCTGGGAAAATTGCCCAGTCATTCAATGCACCCTCTTTAGCTCTGTTACCAACAAGACCAGATCCGTCTGTGGTTACAAGGTCACACTCACCAGCTTTGAATTTCTCCATAGCTTCTGGGAATGCTTCAACTGTAACAAGCTCAATTGCTGCTCCAGCTAATCTTGCACCTTCAGTAATGTTCTTCTCTGTTGTTGTACCAGCATTAGTACATACTCTTAGACCATCAATGTCTTTAAGAGTAGAAGAAGCAGAAAGACCATCAGAGTTTCTACCCATTAACTGTTGTCCGTCATAATAGGTTGTTGGTCCAAAGTCGTTACCAAGTTCGGTATCACGGCTTTGAGTCCATGTTGTATTTCTGATTAATAGGTCTACTTCACCAGCTGATAGGGCTGTGAATCTTTCAGCAGCTGTAAGTGCTGTAAATTCAACCTTGCTGTAATCACCGAAAATTGCTGCTGCAACTGCATAACAGTAGTCAGCGTCAATTCCTGTTACAGAACCGTCAGCTTGTGTCTCAGAGAAAGCAACTGCAGAACCTGAAACACCACACTTAAGGAATCCACGTTCTTGAACTTCTTCAAGTGTAGAACCATGATCGTGTTCATCTTCAACAGCAACTTCTTCTTCTGCTGCTTCAGTAGCACATGCAACTGCTACTAATGCAAATACAAGCAGATATACGATTGATTTTTTATTCAATTTTTATCTCCTTTTAATTAAAAGTAGACAGCTTCGTTAAGAAGCCGACATATTCTAAATTTAATATGGTTAATATTTTGAATCAATGAATTTAATGCGAAAAAATTAAAAAATTTGCATTTTTATTTAAATTCGCTAAGAAACCTCTACAGATTGTAGGAAAAATGCATTATTATTTTATGTTGTATCTAAGGAGAAATATTGTCCACTACCGTAGTTCTCGGAGCCCAGTGGGGTGATGAAGGTAAGGGTAAAGTCACAGATTTTTTTGCTTCAACAGCTGATTATGTAGTACGTTTTCAAGGTGGAAACAATGCCGGTCACACTATTGTTGTTGGAGAAAACAAAATTGCACTGTCTTTAACACCCTCTGGAGTTCTTTATCCTAACTGCACTCCAGTGATCGGGTCTGGTTGTGTTATAGATCTTGGATTTTTAAAACAAGAACTGGAAATGTTAAATGAAAAAAACATTAATACAGATAAATTAGTGATTTCTGCAAACGCTCATGTAATAATGCCATATCATAAACTGCTTGATGAGCTCATAGAAGAAAATTTGGGAAAAAACAAAATTGGAACTACAAAAAAAGGTATCGGTCCGTGTTATACAGATAAAATTCAAAGAAAAGGAATAAGAATCCAAGACTTACTGCATGAAGAAGATTTTGAAAAAAAAGTCAGAAAAAATGTTGAAGATGTAAATCTAACTCTTACAAAAATCTATAATCAGGCTCCCTTAATAGCTGATGAAATTATCGATGAATTTGGATCTTACAAAGATATTGTTGCTAATCATGTTGCAGATACATCTCTATTGATATCAAATGCAATAAAGAATAAAAAAACAATTTTATTTGAAGGAGCTCAGGGAACATTATTAGACATTGATCATGGAACATATCCTTTTGTTACAAGTTCAAATACTTCTTCTGGAAATGCAGCTATCGGTTCAGGAATAGGTCCTAAAAATTTAGATAAAATTGTTGGTGTGACAAAAGCGTATATATCTCGTGTAGGTAGTGGTCCTTTTCTAACAGAGCAAAAAAATGAGATCGGAGATTTTCTTATTGAAAAGGGAGCAGAGTTTGGTGTAGTTACTGGGAGAAGAAGAAGATGTGGATGGCTTGATTTAATTTCCCTAAAATACTCTGTAAGAGTTAACTCTTTAACAGAGCTTTTTATAACTAAACTTGATGTGCTTTCAGGCCTTGAAGAATTAAATCTTTGTGTAGGTTATAAAAATAACAATGAAGTTATTACAGATTATCCATTCGATCAAAATATCTTAAATACAGCTGAACCAATTTATCAAACCTTTGATGGTTGGACAGATGATATTTCAACCGTTAAATCTTTTGAGAATTTACCAGATAATGCACAAAGTTATATAAAAGCGATTGAAGACTTTATAGAAGTACCTATTACGTTCATCTCTGTTGGACCAGAGAGAACAGAAAATATAATAATTTAAATGATTGATAGATACATAAACGATAAAATTAACGCAATTTGGAATGATCAAAACAAATTTGATACATGGAAGCTCATACAGGAGAAGTATGTTGAAACCCTTGAAAACCTAAAAATAGCAGAAAGTGGTGTTGCAAAAAAAATTCAAGCAGCTGAAGTTTTAAAAGAAGAAGTCTACAAGCAGGAGGAAATTACTAATCATGATTTAGCTTCATTTGTGGACATACTTCAAGAAAAAATTGGTAAAGGCTCAAATTGGGTTCACTATGGTCTAACTAGTTCGGATATTGTAGATACTGCTAATAGCTTACTAATAATACAATCGATCGAAGTAACTCAAGAGTTAATTCTTGGTTTGCTTAAAGAAATCAAATCAAAAGCAACAAAAGAAAAAGATACCAAAATTATTGGTAGGACTCATGGTGTGTTTGCTGAAGAAACCTTCCTTGGTAATATATTCGGAAACTGGTATCTAGAAATAAAAAGATCATTGGTTAGAGTTGAGAGAGCAAAAGAATCAATTGCTTATGGAAAATTAAGTGGCCCTGTTGGCAACCATACTGTTGTTACCGAGGAAATGGAAGAATTAACACTAGAAAAACTTGGACTAAAGTCTGAAATATTTGCGAGTCAAATAGTTAGTAGAGATAGATATGCTGAGGTGTTTTCATCCCTCTCTATTCTTGCTTCAACCTATGAGAGAATCTCAACTAATCTGAGAAGTTACCAAAGATCAGAAATTTCTGAAATGTATGAACCATTTAAAGATGGACAAAAAGGTTCTTCTGCTATGCCTCATAAAAAAAACCCTATAGGCAGTGAGAGAATTACTGGCCTTGCAAGAGTAATGAGGGGATACACATTAAGTGGTTTAGAAAATATGGTGCTATGGAATGAAAGAGATATTTCTAATTCTTCAGTAGAGAGAATTACACTACCAGATTCTTTTAATTTAATTTGCTTCATGACTTCAGAGTTAACATCGATTATTCGTGATATGGTCATAAATTATGAACAAATTGAAGTTAATTTAAATAATGCAAAGAGTAAATCAATGAGTCAACAAATGTTATCTCATCTTGTAAATGAGGGCGTTAATAGAGAAGAGGCTTACAAGGTAATTCAGGAAGAATCATTCAAAAACTTAAGTCCAAATGAAATTAAGATCAACCTCGAAAAACACTTTAATATTGAATTTCCTAATTTTGACACTCATGATAGTAAAAACATCAGTAAAGAATCTTTTGAGGATAAATTAACTTAATTTGGAAAATTTTAAAAACAAATTCATAGAGATTAAAGATGAAATTAAAAATCTCAATCCTAACAATGAATCAATCACAGATTCAATAATTGCGCCGATATTTTTTGTTATAAGTGCTAATTTTTTAGAATTGAATCAAGCGATATACATTACAGCAGCATTATTATCTGCATTTCTTTTTTACAGAGTATTCAAAAAACAAAATTTAAAATATGTATTTTATGGTTTCATCGGATCTTTAATTGCTTTATTTATTGCCAGAATACAAGGAAGTGCATCTGGATTTTTTCTGCCAGGAATTATTAGAGATGGCGCAATAGCCTTTGTGGGAGTTGTATCAATCATAGTAGGTAGGCCTTTTACAATATATAGTTCAAAAGCTTTTAGAAATTGGCCAAAAGAATGGTACTTACATAAAAAAGTAAAGCCAGCATACACTTTGGTAGCTATTATCTGGACACTGTATCTTTTAATAAAGGCAGGTCTACAGATTTACTTTTACAACAACCCAGAAATTCTTATAGTGATAAAACTTGCAACATCTAATCAAAGCACTCTTGTATTGTTAGTTGCTACATATATTGTTGGTCAAAAAAGACTACAGAAATTAAATGGGCCAAGTGTGGAAGAATTTATAAATAACACACCTGAGCCATGGACAAGTCAACAAAAAGGATTTTAAGGTTATTATTAAAATATGGATAATTTACTAAATTCAGATGCAACAACCGCCTTAATTCTATTAGGAATATTGATTGTTTCTTATGGAATTTTAAGATCTATTTTTTTTCCAGCTGTAAAAAAAATAGCAAATAGGACATCAACGTTTATTGATGACTTATTTCTTGACAAAAAATTTTTAAATAGGCTCTCTTATGTTGTAGTTTTTATCATCTTCAATATATTGACCGCAACGCCAGAATTTAGTATTGACCTGTTTAGCAATGTTATTGTTTCGAGACTAATAGATGCTGCATTTGCACTATTAGTCGGATTGACGATTTTAGAAGTCTTAAGCGTTTTCAATAAAATTTCTGAAAAAATTGATGTTTTAAAAAATAGACCAATAAAAGGTTATATACAAATTCTAAAAATTATTATCTCTGCTTTTGTGGTGATTATTATTTTCGCAATCGTAACTGGACAGTCTGTAGCTTATTATATAAGTGGACTTGGCGCTCTTACAGCTGTTTTACTATTAGTTTTTCAAGATACAATTTTGTCATTTGTAGCCTCAGTTCAAATAGGTCAAAATGACATAATCAAAATTGGAGACTGGATTGAAGTTCCAGAATTTGGAGCAGATGGTGATGTAGTAGACATTGCTCTTCACACTGTAAAAGTTCAAAACTGGGACAAAACAATAACAACAATTCCGACATCGAAAATTGTAAACACTTCTGTTAAGAATTGGAGGGCAATGTCTGAGTATGGTGGAAGAAGAATCAAAAGATCTTTACTTATAGATATTTCAAGTATCAAATTTTTAACGGCCAAAGAAATTTCGGAATTAGAAAAATTAGCACCATTAAAGGATTACATATCTTTTAAAAATAACGAATTATCTGAATTTAATGCTTCTATTGAAAATCCGGATAACAGTATTGAAACTAGAAAATTGACAAATATAGGTACATACAGAGCTTATGTTGAAAGCTATTTGAAACAAAATTCAAACTTAAATACTGAAACTATGACATTCCTTGTTCGACAACTTCCATCCTCTCCAGAAGGTGTGCCATTAGAAATCTATACATTCACAAACACGACTGAGTGGGAGGCGTATGAAAAAATTCAGTCTGATATCTTTGATCACTTATTTGCTATTCTTCCAAAATTTGGCCTAAGAGTTTTTCAAAATGGACTACTCGAAGCAGTAGCTGTTAAAAATTTACCCTTTAATCAGTTGGACGAATAAATTTTTTACAAAAAACAATCAACCCAAATATTATAAAAATATAATTTAAATAATTTCCATATCTGCTGTAAGGAGTTTCTTTCTGTTTTGCCTCAAGTTTTTCAGTAAGTACTCCAGTTTCAAATAATTTAGTTTTAGCAATCACTTTTCCGTTATGATCTATAAATGCTGATTTACCAGTTATAGCTGCATGTACAATTGGTCTCCCATTTGAAATTGCGTTTGCCCTAGACATTAATATAAATTGATCTGACATACCGCTTTCTCCATAACTTGCTTGGTTAGTAAGTATTACAACTAATTCTGCACCATCCTGAACACTATTCCTGATATATCTTTGGAACGATCCTTCAAATGAGATAACAGTTGAAATTTTCGTATTGTTTACCGTAAATATTTTTTGACCATCACCCCTAATCATGTCACGTGGAACAAGTGCTAAAGGAGGAATCCAATCTAAATATTTTCTAAATGGAATATATTCTCCAAAGGGCACCGGATGCTGTTTTAAATATTGATCTATAATCTCACCATCTTTGTTTATAAAGACTCCATAATTTTCAAAATATTGATTTTGTATAGGTCTGTCTCCTCCTATTAAAAAATATGAATCTAGCCTCAAAGCTTCGGTAGCAATATCATTTTGAACTCTACTATGTATTCCAGGATCATTATTAAATCCTGTTGAGCTCTCAGGCCAAACTACAAGATCAAAATTTCCATCAAGAGATTGTGTCTGAGTTAAATGGCTATCGTATATTTTTTGTCTTTCATTGGCACATCTATTTTTGGCACCAGGACACGGGCTGTTTCCTTGAATGATTGCGATGTTTAGTTCTGATGCTTCTAATTGAGCATCGTCGTAATCAGTATTAATAATTACAAGACTGAAAACGTATATTGAAAAAACTACTAATGAAAATATCATATAATTTTTAATATAATTTTTTTGTTTGTTTTTTGAAAAGACACCAAGTGCAATTATTAAAGAAAAGGATTGTAGTAAAAGAGAAGATCCTGTTGGTCCAAAGCCTTCAAAAGATAAACGAGCATCTAGCATGAACCAACTGTCTATAGGACCAGTTAATAAAACCGTTGAGGGAAAACCCCAAGGAAAACCGCCAAATGGAAAATATGCTCTAATCAAATCAAAAATTGCTATAACTGACAACAATACAAAGAAATTGTTATCAGATTTTGTATTTAGATAAGAAAACAGTTTTGCAAATATTCCATACATGAATCCCATTAAAATTGTTAATGGAATCCATGCTTCAAGCCCTATTGATTGAATTCCTAATAAAATTACACCATATGTAACGCTCCCAAATATAAATCCTGTTAAAAAAGATTTTTCATGTAGTAACAATGAATAGTAAAAAAAATACAGTGCTGGAAAAATTAAGAACCAGAAGTCAAAAGGGGGGAAGCTTAAAAAATATAATACCCCTCCCAAGAATGCTCTTATAAACATATCTTTTTATGTTAATAATTAGACCTCATGAAATAAACTAATTTATATTTCTTAATATCACATATAAGCCAGAAAAAATAGAAAAATAAGTCACTGACAGAGACAGGAAATTCTGAGAAACTTTAGAAAAAATTGAGCTTGATAATTTAATACCTAAAAAAACAAATGGAATATTGATCAAAAATAAATAAATGTGATCTATGTAGATTCTTCCGGTAAAGACGAGTAAAGACAAGGTAATTAGTATTCCAATTATAAAAACACTATTTAATGATGGTCTAAATTCGTCAGGATCAGTATCTCGATACAAAAGAGCAATTGGAGGACCCCCTATTGCAGCAATCATTCCAAAAATTCCAGAAAATGTACCTGCTATGAAAGAATTAGTTTTGTTTCTTTTAATTACCCATCCAAAAAAAGAAGCTAGTCCAGCTAAAAAAACTATTAGACCTACAGAAATAGAAAGATATTTTTCATTTAATATTGATAAAAAAAGCAAACCAATTGGTCCTCCAACAAACCTGCCTGCAACTAAAGGTTTAACTGAACTTAAATTAACTTTATTTCTTTCTCTTATAAATACACGAATTGCTAATGGTAAGCCTAGTAGTGATAAGAGTTGAGGAACCAGTAGTGGCTCAATCTGTACAACTATGGGTGATGCTATAACAGCAAAACCAAATCCTAGAATGCCTTGAACAGATGATCCTACAAAGATTAATAAAGCAATGAAGATTAATTCAAAAAGGGTTAGATCAAAAGGTAGACTCAATCAAGCGCTTCTTCTATGAGCTTAAGAATCTCACCATCCTCAGTATGTCTACCTAATTCTTTCTTTGAAAATAATAATTCATCATTCAAGTGAAACTCGAACACACCACCACCACTTGGAATCAAATTAATCGATGTTACTTTGTTTCCATAAATTTCTAAGATGTCTTCTATCGTACTAACTGCACGAGGTGTGTAGTTTCAGACTACACAAAACTCTAATTTTATTTCCATAATTTAATAGTATCATAACTTAGATTAAGGAGGTTTATGTTTAACTATTCCGAGGCAAACTTAGATAGTTTGAATAATGATTTAGATAGCACTTTAGAAGAATGTAAAAAATTAGTTAGAAATATTAAATCGTCAACGAACATCAATTTAAGCGATTTTGATGAATTAGAAAGTACAGTTTATGATGTTTCAGGAAGAGTTGCTTTTCTTGGAGATGTACACCCTGAAGAAAAAATCAGAGACTTTGGAAATGAAGCAGATTCTAAAATACAAAATTTTGCACTTGAAATATTTAATGATGATGATCTTTACAAAAAATATAATGAAATTGATATTTCAGATGCAGATAAAGAAAGTATTGAGTTTCACAAAGATTTAGGTATAGATTTTAAAAATGCTGGTCATGGTCTGTCAGATAAAAGTAGAAATAGGTTAATAGAAATTGATAAGAGGCTTATAAAGCTTGGTATTGATTTTTCAGAGAATATAGCAAAAGATAAAACAGAGCTTAAATTTTCAGAAGTTGAATTAAGCGGTTTAAGCAAAAATGAACTTAACAACTTAAAAAAAGATGGGGAGAAATTTATTATTACAATGGCATATCCTGATGTCAATGCAATATCTGAGAATTGTAATGTCAGGAGCACAAGAGAAATAGTTTGGAAAGCTTTTAATAATCGGGCTGTAGAAGATAATATTCCAATCCTTAAAGAGGCTGTTTTGCTAAGAAATGAAAAATCTAAATTGTTTGGATTTGAAACGTGGGCTGAATATAGATTGCAAAACAGAATGGCAAAAAATCCAAAAAATGTTGACGCTATGTATAAAGATTTAATTCCTAAGGTGCAAAAAGCTGCTGAGAAAGAAAAGAAAGACCTTGTGACAGATGATATTAAAATTACTGACATATCACCGTGGGATATTCGATACTTTATTTCATCAGAAAGAAGCAAAACAAGCAATATAAAAAATAGTGAATTAAAAAAATATTTTTTTATTCATGATGTAAAAAACGAGATGTTCAAAGTTTGTGAAGAAGTTTTTGATTTAGAAATTAAGCCAGAATCAAATCAAACTGCATGGCATGAAGATGTTGAACTTTGGTCTTTATGGGAAAAAAATGGTGAGCAACTTGCTTACTTTTATTTAGATCTCTATCCGAGAGAAGGAAAGTTTACTCATGCAGCAGTATTTGACATCTCTTCTGGTGGATCTGAAAGACAAAAGCTACCTGTGTGTTCAATGGTCGCAAACTTTCCAAATCCTAATACAGGAGATGGTTTAATGACTTTTGATGAAGTTGAGACATTGTTTCATGAATTTGGTCACGTCTTGCATAACGGAATTGGTAAATCGAAATATACCAGATTTGTTGGTGCAAGTTGTGAGTGGGACTTTGTGGAGGCGCCTAGTCAAATTATGGAACACTGGGTTTGGAAAGTGGAGTGCTTAAAAAGAATTTCAAAACATATTGAAACTTCAGAACCATTATCTGAACAACTATGTGAAAGACTAAATGAGTCTAAAAATATTGGTGTTAGTTTATTGACACTAAGACAAATATCTTTTGGGCTTGCCGATCAACACATGCATGGTAAAAATTTCAATGATGACCTTTTAGAAATAGAACAAACTTCTCAAAAGGTAACTAACATCACCTACCCTAAAGACACAAATCATTTGGCAGCATTTGGCCATTTACTAGGTGGATATGATGCTGCTTACTATGGATACTTATGGGCTGAAATTATTGGTGATGACTTGTTTAGTAGATTTGAAGATGAAGGAGTGCTTTCGAATTCGGTTGGTGTTGACTATAAAAATAAAATTCTCAAGCCTGGAGGTGCTATATCCGCAGAAAATATGGTTCAAAGCTTCTTAGGTAGAAAATGGAATGATAAAGCTTTTTTATTTCAAAAGAACTTGCTTATTTAAAATTGTATTCTAAAATATTTATGTTAAGCTTGTGAATATATTCACAAAGTATATAAAGGAATAAAATGACAGACGGATTAAAAGCGAGTCAAATTAAGGGTGGAATTAGACCTTCAAAGAGTTTTGACCAGGGCAGAGTATGTAAAGATGAAACTTGCACTACTCAATTAAGTATTTACAACAAAAGAGATCATTGTTTTAATCATGCTCCGGTTAAATATCCGAGAGTAAGAGGCAGAATCCTTCAAGAAACTGCTTAAGTTTTAAAGACCCCCCTAACGAAATCTCCCCCAAGAGGTTTCTTATAAGCCCCTAAGAAATTAGGGGCTTATTTATAGCCTATTAAGTATTATTATTGTTAATTATGAATGTTGTATTTACAGTTCCTGAAATCAGTTGTGGTCATTGCAAGGATACAATTGAATCTACATTAGACAATGTCGACTCTATAGAAAGTGTTTCGGTTGATATTGAGAAGAAATCTGTTGAGGTTGTCTCATCTGCTGATTTAGATATGATAAATGTTTCTCAACTGTTAGATGAACAAGGCTACACAGTTGTCCAATCAGAATAAGACTTTAAATTTAGACATTGAGGGCATGACATGTGCTGCATGTGCTGCGCGCATTGAACGAGTAATTTCAAAAGACCAAGACGTTTTAGATGTTTCTGTAAGCTTTCCTCTAAAGTCTGCAATTGTTGATATTAACGATGACGATAGTTTTGATGTTAATAATTTAATTAAAAAAGTAAACAACATTGGTTATAAAGCTAAAGAGACAGACAGTCTTGGCTCAAGTAAAAATGTTAAGTTTAAATTTGTAATGCCTTTCTTGTCACTATTTTTAACTTATATTCTCAGGTTCACATTTGAAGCTGGGCTTGATCTATTATCTTATTCGATAGGCTCTTTTGTTATATTGCTATTGGGCAGAAATTTTCATATTTCAGCTTTTAAAAAAATTAAATACCTTGACTTTAATATGGATACATTAATTTCAATTGGTAGCTTGAGTGCTCTTGCTATTTCATTACTACCAAGTAATGTTCTAGGTTCAGACATATCGATTGCAAATAATAAAATGTTCTTAGATACTGGTGCTTTTATAGTTTCATTTATATTAATTGGTAAAGCAATAGAAGATAAGGTTATAGAGGAATCTGTAAATGAATCTGAATCTATAAAAACCAGAATGCCCAAAACATTAATTGTTGAAAGAGATGGACAAAATCTAGAAGTACCCATTAAAGAAGTTACAGTAGGTGATTTGTTTCTAGTAAGCCCTGGGCAGATTATTCCAGTTGATGGTGCTGTTTTAGATGGTTCTACAACTGTTGATGAAAGCTTATTGACTGGAGAATCAATTCCTCTAGTAAAAAATCCTCAAGACTCAGTAGTTGGTGGAAGTATTAATTTAGATGGTGCAATAAAGGTTTCTGTGCAAGAGTCTTATCAGAAATCTACTTACAATGTAATTGAAGAATTAATTAGAACAGCTCAAGCAACTAAACCGGAAATTCAAAAATCATTAGACAAAGTTACTCAATACTTTGTTCCAGTTGTTCTTTTGATTAGTGTTCTGACTTTTCTGTTTAGATTTTATGTAAGTGACTACGCATTGTTAGACGCCTTAAAAAATTCAATAGCAGTACTTGTAATTGCGTGCCCTTGTGCATTAGGTCTAGCAACCCCTATAGTTTTATTTAAAACTGCAACACTAAGTAAAAAAGATGGGTATTTATTCAAAAATTTTGATATTTTACAAAGATTTGGTGATATAAATACGCTCATCTTTGATAAAACGGGAACACTGTCATCTGGTATTTTTAAGATATCAAAAATTGAAGACAATTATACAAATTTAACTGAGAGCGAAATTTTACAATTAATTGCAAGTCTTGAAAACTATTCTCAGCACCCAATAGCAAGAAGTATTGTTTATGAAGCAGAATTACAAGACTTGGAGTTACTTAAAGCTGATAATGTTAAAGAAGTTCCGGGGTTAGGAATACAAGGAAAAGTAAATAATAGAAAAATTATTATTGAAAAAAACATAGAGTCGCAAGAGTCTTCGTTGATTATTAAAATTGATGAACAAAAACTTTATCTCTACATAGAAGAAGAAGTATCTGTATCATCAAACTTCTTTGAGAAATTAAAAGGTGAAAAAGAAATAATTATTCTTTCTGGAGATAAAGAAATTAATGTTGAAAGGTTTGCTAAAAGTATTGGGGTCAAAAAATATCATTCAAATAAATCTCCAGAAGAAAAATTAGAATTTATAAAGAACAAACAAAAAAATGAAAAAGTTATATATGTTGGTGATGGAGTAAATGATTCCCCTTCAATCAAGCAAGCAGATGTTGGAGTAACAACCTCTAGTAGTAGTCAAATAGCACAAGTAGCTGGAGATATTCTAATTCACAAGGGCGGTTTAGATACAATATCTGAAATTTTTAAATTATCAAAAAAATCTAAAAGCCGAATCTATCAAAACCTATTTCTTGCTTTTGTTTACAACACTTCAATGATTCCATTAGCTGTGTCCGGGGCAATTACTCCAAACTTAGCAGCTTTAGCAATGGCCTTATCAAGCATTTCTGTAGTGTTAAATTCATCAAGAAAACTATAGAAATTTATATTAAATAAATCTATTTAAACATTAATCTTTCATTATGGAAGATGTAGTTTGGTATAGAAAGCCACTTTTATCAGAACCTGTAGCAATTCTCGCTTTTGAAGGATGGAGTGATGCAGGTAACACAGCTACTGGATGCGTCGAAAACTTAAGCTGCACTTATGAAGTAGATCCTTTCGCAGAGTTAGATTCTGACTCTTACTACAACTATCAGATGAGAAGACCAATAGTCGAGGTAAAAGACTTTGGTGAAAGAAACTTTCATTGGCCCCAGACTTCTTTTTATTCTATTGAAGACTACAAGCTTAAAAGTGATCTCATTTTAGTTTTTGGTGAAGAACCCTCAATGAGATGGAAAGAATATTCAAAAAATATTACAGAAACTCTTCTAGAACTTGGAGTTAAAAAAGCTGTTACTTTAGGTGCTTTTTTTGGACAGGTAGCACATACTCTTCCAGTTCCAATTTTTGGTGTTAGTGGTGATCCAACATTTCACTCTCGTTTTAATGTTCTCAATCCTAACTATTCTGGACCAACAGGAATTACAAGTGTTGTAGGACAGTCTTTAAGAGATAACGGAATTGAGACTGCTGGTCTTTGGGCTGCTGTTCCACATTATTTAAGTAGCGGTGGATATCCTAAAGGAATGAGTGCTCTCTTGAACAAAACTTCTGAAATACTAAAAATTGATATTGATGACTCCGGAATACAAAGCGAAGGCCAACAGTTTGAATTAAAAATAAGTAAAGCTATGGAAAATTCTCAAGATTTAGCTGAATATGTTTCTAAACTTGAGGAAGCAGAAGTTAGCATTGAAGACAACTTTTCTGAAGATAATTTAGTCCAACAAATTGAAGATTTTTTGAATGAAGAAAGAGAGTTCTAACTAACTACTTTTCTTCTTATGTCTATTTGATTTACGACGTTTACGATATTTATGTTTTGACATTTTTTTACGTCTTTTTTTAATCAAAGATCCCATAAAGTAAATTTGTTCCTTTTTTCCTAACTGCGAAATTCTAACTGATTTTCATCATTAACTGAAAATCTTTTTAAAGTTTTTTAATTTTGCTTAATTTTATTGCATTATTTATAGCCTTTAAACCATCGTTATCATTTGGAGACCTTTTTAGCGCCCATAGACCCCAAGTGATCATAGAAAGCATTTCAAAGTAATCAAATTTTTCAATATTTTCGTCAGAGTCTATACCTATTTCTATTAATGAATTTTTTTTAAACTCATTATCTAGGTCGAATTCATTTTGCCAAAATAAGTCTGCATAATCAAAATAGCTATCTCCCATAGACGAGTATTCCCAATCAATAAGTAGTGTTTTGTTTTTATAGATTACGAAATTTGCATAATAAAGATCTTGATGACATGGTACATTTTTGATTCCAATTTCTTCTATTTTTTTTATAGCCTTTGAAGCAACTTCCATAGCTTCGTTTTCTACTGGGTTAGAAGCGTCTGCAATATCTTGAAAAACTTTTAGAGGTGAAAAATTTTCTTCAAATACTAAATCCGCATTATGCAATTCATTTAATACATAAAATGCATTTAGCCGCATTTCTTTATTATTAAAGTCTTGTTGCTTATAAGTGTATATATCAAAATATTCTGAAATTTTAATTCCAGTAACTTCATCAAAAAGTATAAATGGAAGAGTTAATCCAGCCTCATAAGCTTTAATAGAATTAAATTTTTCAGATTTTCTATTTATAACATCTGGATTTTTTCCAGGGATTCT
This sequence comes from uncultured Candidatus Actinomarina sp., assembly GCA_902625455.1. Lineage (GTDB taxonomy): Bacteria > Actinomycetota > Acidimicrobiia > Actinomarinales > Actinomarinaceae > Actinomarina. The sequence goes on from CACOBL010000001.1 coordinate 304,720, forward strand.
CAAAACAAAATTTTTATTATCAACGCCTACAACAACTGTATTATTTGTTATTCCATGTAAAGGTAAGATAGTATATTTTTTTTCGTCTTTTACATTAGATATTTCATAGTCTAAAAATATTTTTACAACTTCACTAGATTTGATCATATTCATTATCATAATATAAGTTATGAATGATCCATTTGCACTAGATTTAACAATAATTCTACTTCTACTTGGTGTAGGGGCAGCCATGGTTGCTGGAAATGTAGTGGCTCTTTTAAAATCAAAGAAAGAGGATAGTGAAATTTTCTTAACTAGAACAATTTTTTTAACAATTATTGGTCTCGTAATTACCATCTGGTCTATTGCTTCATTAATAAACAGATAAAAAAATTAAAAATATAGGTTATTATATTCAAAGAACTAAAGGATGAAATGTTATCAGACAAGGACATCAAAATATCGTTAGAAAACAATGAAATAGAAATCTTTCCTTTAGATGAAACTTATATTCAACCTTCAAGTGTAGATCTTAGAGTTGGTAGTGAATTTAGAGTTTTTGAAAATCATAAATATTCTCATATAGATCCAAAAGCAAATCAGGAAGATTTAACTACATTGGTTACAGCTACGAATGATGAACCATTTGTACTTCATCCAGGAGAATTTGTTCTAGGAACTACATACGAAAGAGTAACTTTATCAAATAAGGTAGTCGCAAGACTCGAAGGAAAAAGTTCCCTCGGTAGAATTGGCTTATTAATTCATTCAACTGCAGGATTTGTAGACCCTGGTTTTTCTGGTTTTTTAACACTTGAACTATCAAATGTCGCAAATTTGCCTATAAAAATTTATCCTGAAATGAAAATAGGTCAGATATCTTTTTACTATTTGAATTCACCATCTGAATCTGAATATGGTTCGGGAGTATACGGAAGCAAATACCAAGGACAAGAGGGACCTACTCCAAGCCGTAGTCATAACGATTTTAAAAGTAAATGATTCCAGGTATTGGTACCCTAATAAATTCTTTTGCAGTTATTGGTGTAGGTATAATAAGTAGATTTTTAATTAGAAAAGAAATTAAAAATTTTGAAAACAACTTGCTTCCACTTGGTTTACTAGTTTTAACATTGGGTATAAGAGAATCACTAAAAAGTCCAGAATTTTTAATAACATTATTTGCTGTTTTAATTGGCGCAATTATTGGAACCTTTTTAAAAATTGAAGAAAGAATTAAAAGCTTTGGAGAGTATCTACATAAAAGATTTGAAAAAGGAGAAGGAGAAAGAAACAAGTTTATCGAAAGTTATTTAACTGCTTCATTAATAGTAGTGACTGGTCCGCTTGCAATTGTAGGACCATTTTTAGATGTAGTTGAAGGAAATATTGAACTTTTACTAATCAAAACTGCACTTGATTGTTTCTTAGTACTATTTTTAACTTCTAGTGGTGGCAAAGGGGCGGGTTATTCAGGTATTTCTATATTGATATACCAGGGGTTCTTTACTTTATGTGCTTTGGCAATAGGAGGCTCAATTGATCAAAATATGTCTGATTCTATTGCGGGAATTGGTGGCGTATTGCTTGTAGGAGTTGGGATTAACTTACTTGGAATTAAACAAATTCCTGTTGGAAACTACATATTAAGTTTATTTATTCCATTTTTTCTAACATTTTAAATGTTCTAGTCGCCCCTTTGACACCTTCAAATTGATCAATTAGCTTTTGGGACTCTTCCTCAAAGGTACCTTTTACAAAATAATATTGCTTTATTGAAAAGCATCGACTGTTGAAATCTATAGCTATAGGTACCAAGGGAATATTTAGACCTTTTGCTAGATAGTAAAAACCACTTCTAAACTCAGAAACTGGCTCTGTTCCAGCTTCAGGTGCTATAACTAAAATATAGTTATCTATATTCTTAAACTCTTCAATCGCTCCATAGATAAGTCCTTTTGAATTTACTCTGTATACAGGAATTCCACCAAGTTTTAATAAAAGATATTTTTGTAGCCACCAAAACGGCCAAGGAACACCCAATTTGTCTAAATTTTTTGAAATGGTAAACAAGCTTGGTAATCGTGTAAATATCCACGCAGCACCAAAAAAATTAATTTTTAAATCTAAAGCCCAAACTGCCAAAAGAGCATACCAAGCATCTCTCATTGCTGTATGGGGTAAACCAATAAGAATCATTTTGCTTAAATCTGGAATTTCCCCTTTAATCTCCCATCTAAATAGTTTCATTAAGAACCTTCCTAATGGTCCAAGAATTCTTCTTTTTTTTATTGCAAGATTTGTATAATTTGATTCTTTCATAGCTGTGATACGTATTTTGCTATCTGAACAGCATTAAGTGCTGCACCTTTAAGTAAGTTGTCTGAAACAACCCAAAAATTTAGTATTTTTTTTGATGAAATGCCCTCCCTCATTCTTGATACCAAAACATTTTTTCTTCCTTCAGCATCTAGTGGAGTGGGAAGTAAATTATCCCAGTATTCGACACCATCAAAATTGTTAATAGCATCAATTGCGGTCTCTCTATTAATTTCACTTTCAAAAACTGCAGAACAAAATGTTCCGTGTCCTGTTTTTACTCCGACCCTAGCGTTTGAAGGCTCTACAATTAAGTCATCAATAGACAGTATTTTTCTTGATTCATTAACAAACTTCATTTCCTCGTCAGAGTATCCATTATCCAGTAAATTACCAGCAACTGGAATCACATTCTTTGCAATCGGTCTTGAATAAAAACCTTCTGTATAATTTACATTCAAATTATCCCCCATTTCAATTTCTCTATTAAGGGAGTCAACTGCTTGAGTTCCTGATCCTGATACTGCTTGATATGCAACTGGAGTAATAGATTTAAGGTTAAATTTATCGTGGAGAGGTTTTAAAACCATAACCAAGCCCATAGTTGTACAATTTGGGTTTGCAATTAGTTTTGTGCTACTACTTATAGTTTCTTCATTAATTCCATAAACAACTAAAGGTACATGATGTTCATGCCTGAAAGCAGATGAGTTATCAATAACATAAGCTCCTTGATCTATAAACTTCTTTGCAAATTCTTTGGATCTTTCACTTCCAGCTGAAAAGAGAGCAATATCAAATTCAGATATATTGTTGTCAATAAGTTCTTGAACAATCAACTTGTTTCCATTAATTTTTAATTCAGAGCCTTTTGATTTGCTTGATGCAAAGAAAGTATAGGACGTATCCGCTGAAAAATATTCTTCTAATAAATTGATGATTTTTCGACCAACTAGTCCAGTTGCCCCAATAATAGCTATTTTCATTACTTCGTTATGAATTCTTCATGTAAGACATTGAGAGCCCTCTCAATATCACTACTGCTTATAACACAAGATACTCTGATAGGAGAAGTCGAAATCATTGATATATTAATTTTATTATCTCCCAAAGTTTTAAACATTTTTGAGGCTACTCCTGATTCTGATTTCATACCTGCTCCGATTATAGAAATTCGAGCAATATTTTCATCAACGTCATAACCTTTTGCATCAAGCTTTTTAGAAATGTTTTTTAAAGTGTCTTCTACATCTTTTTGTTGTTCGGAAGGAGCTGTAAATGAAATGTCAGTAATTGATTCTTTAGAAACGTTCTGAACAATCATATCAACATTTGTTCCAATCTCTGAAAGAGAACCGAAGACTGTACCCGCAATACCTGGCTGATCAGGAACACCAAAAAGTGTGAACTTAACTTCTTTATCATTGTGGGTTACCCCGCTTACAATTGCTTCTTCCATTATTTTTTCTTTCACTATGGTGCCCTTGTTGTTTGCAAAAGTTGATTTTACAATTATTGGCACATTATACCTTCTACCAAATTCTACAGACCTAGCCATTAATACGCCTGCTCCAGAAGAAGACATTTCAAGCATCTCGTCGTAAGTAATTTCATCAATTAACTTTGCTGAATCGATAATTCTTGGGTCTGCAGTAAAAACACCCTCGACGTCAGTAAATATTTCGCACTTTTCGGCACCAAGAGCAGCGGCTAAGGCTACCGCAGTAGCATCAGATCCTCCTCTGCCTAAAGTGGTTATTTCTCTTGTGTCACGATTAAAACCTTGAAATCCTGCAACGATAACAATGTCTCCTCTCTCAATGCCCTCTCTAACTCTTTCACCTGAGATTTCTTCAATTTCTGCTTTGCCGTGTCTAGATGTAGTAATTATTCCGGCTTGAGAACCTGTAAGAGAAAATGAACTATGACCCAAACTATTTAAATGCATGGAAAGAAGTGACATGGTTATTCTCTCACCAGCAGATAACAACATATCCATCTCACGTGGAGTAGGTTTTGCAGAAAGCTCATTTGCTAAATCAATTAATTCATCTGTGCTAGATCCCATTGCTGAAGGTACAACTACAACTTCATACCCTTGTTTTTTACGATCAATTATTCTTTCCGCAACAATTTTCAACGCGCTTGTATCAGCTACGCTTGTTCCACCAAATTTTTGTACGATTAATTTCATTGGAAACATTCTAATTAATTTATTAAAGAATTAAAGACCCTAGTACTCTAGTTTTTATGAGTATCGACTTGCACATTCATACAGTTAATTCTGACGGAACCTTCTCAGTAGAGGAAATTGTCAAACTTTCCAAGGAATTACAGTTAGAAGCTATATCAATAACAGATCATGAGTACCTAACTGAAGTACCTGCCGATGATGATATAAAAATAATAAAAGGTATTGAAATTGGTGCAGATTGGGAAGAATTAAAATCAAAAAATCCATTTGCTGGTATTCATCTCTTGGTCTACTTTTTAGAAAGAGAGACAAGCTTAAATACAAGACTTGAAGAGATTAGGATCAAAAAAAAAGAAAGAAATTATTCAATACTGAAAAGCTTGAGTAGATCAGGAATAAATATTGAAAAATCTGAACTAGACCTCATTAACACTAAAGTGCCTGGCAGGCCACACATTGCTCAAATAATGGTTGAGAAACAGTACGTAAGCAATGTAAGTGAAGCCTTTACAAAATATTTAAGAAATGGGATGATTCCCAATATTGATACTCACCAACTTAATATTGAAGAGATAATCCAATTGGCAACTGAATCAAAATCATTAATTTTTTTAGCACACCCTCATACTCTTATGAGCAGCGAATCTTATAAAAAGAATCAAAATTGGGTTACTCCGGAATTTTTCGATTATTTAAAACAAATTAAGACAATGGGGTTAAATGGTTTAGAAGTTTACTATCCAGGATATAACAGTTCTGTAAAAGATAGTCTTATCGAAATTTGTGAAAGTTTAAACCTATTAATTTCTGGCGGAAGTGATTTTCATGGTGAAAATAAGCCAAATAATTTGCTCGGAGTAGGTTATGAAAATAATCCAATAAAAGTTCCTTTAAATTTATTATCTAAAATGGAAGAAGAATATGCAAAACTATAAAAAATTGATAGGTTCTATATCTATAGTTACAGCTTCGTATGCTGCTAGTAGGTTATTAGGATTCTTTAGAGAGATTCTTCTTGCTAAATGGACGGGTGTATCAAGTGCAACAGACACACTTGATCTGGCGTTTATAATTCCAGATTTCTTATTTTATCTTTCAGCTGGAGGTTACCTTGCTATAACTCTGATTCCCCTAATGAGTAGTAAATCAGACGAAGATTTAAATAACTATTTTTTATCACTTTTATATGGATTATCTTTAGTTTTCATTTTATTTTCATTAATAGTTTTCTTGTTTAGATATAAGCTGTCAGAAGTTTTAAATGTTGAATCACCTTCGTTTTTTATTGAGGTGTTTACACCAATTATATTTAGCCAGATATTCTTTTTTGTAGGTGCAATACTCATGTCTTATCAATATTTAAAGGAAAACTTTTTGTATGCCTCTTTTGCACCACTGGTTTACAACGGTACAATTATATTTTTTGGTTGGATAAACTCTAGCTCTGCAGAAAGTACAGTTAAAGGTTTTGCTTTAGGAACTTTAGTCGGCTCTATAATTGGTCATTTAATAATTCAGATTATTGGTGCATCTAGGTCAGGTCTTAAGTTCAGTTTTGTTCCTCCTAGGCTGATATATCTAAAAGAGTATTTATTTATTTCCCTACCACTTATCGTAGGACAATCAATTGCTGTAATTGATGAACAACTTTTCAGAATTTTTGGATCAATGCTTACCGTCGGTAGTGTTGCAACATTTAGATATGCGCGAAGAATTGCCTTACTTCCAGTCGGTATTATTGCCCAAGCAATTGGTGTAGCAAGTTATCCATTGTTAGCAAAACTGTTTAAATCAAACCACATTGAAGAATTAGTACTTTTAATTAGAAAGCAGCTCTCTTATCTATTTTTATTCAATGGCGCTGTTATGATTTTTTGTCTTGCTAATGCTGAATCGATAATATCTATAATCTATGAACGTGGAGCTTTTAATTCAACAAATACAATAGACGTGACCAGTATATTTTCAATTATTGTATTTGCAATTTTGCCTTGGTCTATGAATCAAATTCTTTCAAGATCATATTACGTTCAAAAAAAATTCTGGTTTCCTGTATTAAGCGGAACTGCCATTGCTGTACTAACTACATTGTTTTTAATTGTTTCAAACAATAAAAATGCACAAACTTATTCTCTGATAATTACATTGTCTTTATTTGTCTATTCAATATATTTACTGTCTAATTTAAAAATTAAAAATCTAAAAATACTGAACCTATCTCTGGTAAAAGATGTAACTAAGTCATGTATAATTTTGTTGTTATCATATTTTCTTTCTGAATTATTAATTTTTGAAAGTGTCTACATACAACTTACAACAAGCTTAATAACTATTGCTGGTTTGACTTTTACTTTTCTTGTATTGCTAAAATTTGAATATATTAATATAACTAAAAGAAACTAATGCAAAAATTTCCGCTAAAAAAAGGTTTATCCAGTGCACAAGAATTGCACGAAGAAATTAATGATTATATAAATGTACTAATGGGTCATATAAACCCCCCAATTGCAGATGGTGTTGATACACTTTTTGAGGTTAGTAGTACATATTTAGCAAGAGCAAAAGAAATAGAAATAAAACTACTTGAAAGAGAAAGAAATACAAAAGTTGAGCCTGGAGACGAACTTAAAAAATTCAGAACTGGAGAGTTAAGAAGCTTTATAGAGTTGTGTAAAAGTGCACAAAATCAAGGATCTCGTAGAATAACAGTAGCTTTGAGTGAGTTAAATCTTAAAGAAAATTAATCAATATTCTCGATATCAAAAACTGAATTAATATTTTCTTGAACGTTATTGTTTAAACTAGAATTTTCGGATAAACCTTTTGCAGCCTTAACTTGTATAGAAACTTTTAATCCCATTATTTTTGCAATTTCTGATTCAATAAATTCCAAAATATCATATGACTTTTTTAACTCAGTGATTAAGTATTCATTTTCATCGTCAACATATAGAGTTAGATTTTCATTGTCTTCTATCTGAGGGCTTACAAGAGTAAGGTAGGAGTATTTTCTAGGTGTTAGTATATTCTTTCCTTCTTGAAGTATCTTTGGCCAATACACATCAAAATTTTCTAAATCTTTTTTTGGAGCTTTACTTGAGCTTTTAGTTTTTTTTTCAGTATTTTCTTTTGGTTTTGTTGATTGTTGCGGAGGAGGAGTTTCTTCAACAATATCTTGTAGAATATTCTGTTCACCTTCTAGTAGGTCAACTCGTCTTGAAATTGATTTTATATCAGATGCCAATTGGGGTTTAATTAATTTAATTAGGAATAATTCCAATTTTAATTCTTGAGATGGTGCATTGACAATCGTTTGATTAAGTTCATCTAGTAAATCTAAAACTCTAGAGAGCTGTTTGGCGGTTATAAATTCATTAGAATTTTTTACTAATGTATTTTCACTTTCACTAATAGCTAAAAAAGTATCATCATCTGGCAGGTATTTGAAGTAAAAAATATTCCTAAATAATTCAGTTATAGAATTTAGTATATCTAGAGGCTGAAGACCTTTACTGTAGTTAACTTTAAGAATATTTAAAATCTTAGACGTATCTTGTGTATTTATAGACTCAATAATTTGTTGCAAATCAGCAATTGAAACTTTGCCTAGAATACTATATAGGTCATCGATAGTTGCTTTGTTACCAAATGTACTATGAGTTTGTTCAAAAAGATTTATTGCGTCACGTAATGAGCCATCGCTTTGATTTGCAATGTAGCTTAAGACATCATCATTAATTTTTATTTTCTCATTTTTACCAATCTCATTGAGTGTGTTGATAATTTTATCATTGCCAATCCTTTTAAAAGCTATGTGAGTTGTCCTGCTTTTAATAGTTTCTAAAACTCTTTCAGGTTCTGTGGTTGCAAGTATAAATATAACGTGCTCTGGTGGTTCTTCTAAAGTTTTTAAAAATGCATTTGATGCTGCATTAGATAACATATGTACTTCATCTAAAATGAACACTCTTTTTTTTCCGGGGCTGCTTGCTATAAAATTTATACTGTCATTTAACTCTCTAATATCATCAACTTTATTGTGGGAAGCTGCGTCTATCTCAGTTATATCAAAGACAGGATCACAGCCCAAAGTTGTAGCAATTATTCTGGCGAGTGAAGTTTTACCAACTCCTCTTGGTCCAGAAAATAAATATGCATGGCTTAAATTATTACTTTTTATTTGCTTTTCAATTAAAGAAACAGCATCAGGTTGTCCGACTAACTTTTTTAAGTTATCAGGTCTATATTTTCTATATAAAGCTTCTTGCATATCTATAAATGGTAATATCTTTACTTTCTATAATGCACTATACAATTAAACTAAGTCAAATGAGAATAGGAGTTGACTTAGATGGTGTTGTTGCTAATTTCACCAAAGGCTGGACAGATCAGTACAAAATAGAATTTGGCAAAGAAATACGTGAATCAGAAATAACTAATTGGGGATTGTCTAAACCATTAACTCATTTCAATACAGAATTAGATTTCTGGAATTGGGCGAAAAATATTAATGGAAACACTATATTTCGTAATTTAGAGACCTACGAAAATTCTGTTGAAATTTTATTTGAGCTCTCCAAAAAAGGATATGAAGTTGTTATTTTGTCTTCAAAACCATGGTGGTCAATACACGATACCTTGATGTGGTTAGGAGAAAATAAGATTCCTTCAAGAGAAATACATTTTATTGAAGATAAGTGGAAAGTAGAGTGCGATGCTTATATTGATGACGCACCACATCAAATAGAAAATTATGTAAAACATGTTCCCGACAAATTAATTTTACGATTTGTAAGAGAATACAACAGACCTGTGGAAGGTGCAGTAGATATAAATAACTGGATGGAATTAACTTCTTTACTTGAAGAACACAACTTGTAGAGTAATTATATGAACGATTCTTTTATCTTAAGAGATAGAAAATGGAGAGAACAGAATGAACGCGTAACATTATCAAGTTATGCAAGTTTCTCCGAAGATTCACTCGGAAGAAATCAAGAAGAATCTCAAGATACTTTTAGGACATGCTTTGAAAGAGATAGAGATAGAATCATTCACTCTAAAACTTTTCGAAGACTAAAACACAAAACTCAGGTTTTCATCAATCCAGATGGAGATCATTTTATAACAAGAATGACTCACACCCTAAATGTTACACAAATTGGAAGATCTATTGCAAAAACATTAGGTTTGAATCCAGACCTTACTGAAGCAATATGTTTAGGCCACGACGTAGGACACTCCCCATTTGGCCACACAGGTGAAGACGTCTTAAATGAAATTCTTGATGGAGGCTGGAGTCATTCTGAAAATTCTGTAAAAATGCTCACTGTTATTGAACCTTTAAATCTAACTAAAGAAACAATAGATGGTATTAAGAAACACCCGTGGAGATACGAAGAGCCACCTTTTACACCTGAGGGAATGGTATGTAGATTTTCTGATAGAATTGCTTATTTATCCCATGATATAGAAGATGCAATAAGAGCTGGTGTTTTGACTGAGAAAGACATACCAAAAAAAATAATTTCTTCACTAGGTCCTCCAGGAAAAGCTTGGATAAATTCTTTAATTTCTGGAGTATTCAAAGGATCTAGTGGTGGAAATCTAGGAATGGATCAAGAAATTTTGGACATAATGAATGAATTAAGAGAGTTTATGTTTAAAAATGTGTACCTCAGAAAAGAAACAATGCAACAAAGGTCAGATGCAAAAAAAATTGTAGAGGTTTTAGTTGAATATTTTAAGAATAATCCTAAAAAGCTTCCAAGTTCATATTTACAAAAACAATCGGAAATTCATAATGCTGTTGATTACGTTGCAGGAATGACCGATAGGTTTGCTATTTCAACCTATAACTCTATTCATTAAATTTAGGATCTCTTTTTTCAAGGAATGCCATTACGCCTTCTCTGAGGTCTTCTGAAACTAAGAACGAAGTACTCCAAAGCTTTGCGTATTCAAGTCCTTGGTCAATTGTTAAATTCGAACTTTTTTCTAATGCTTGTTTAGTTGCCTGTACAATTCTTTTGGAGTTAGATGAAATTTCATTGGCAAGCTTCTCTCCTGCTTCAAATAACTCATCTGAATTGTCATATGCCTTGCTGACAAATCTAATTCTTTCAGCGTGTTCACCATCAAAAATTCTACCTGTAAGTGCAAGCTCGTTCATATCTCCACTTGATACAATTTTTGGCATCCTTTGAATAACTCCTACATCAGCAACTAGACCCAACTTTGTTTCGCCTATAGAAAACTTTGCGTCTTTGGTGGCTAACCTTATATCGCAAGCGGAGACTAAACTTGTAGCACCACCAATACAAAACCCATGAGCTAATGCAATCGTTGGTACTTTAGATTTAGCTATTGTTGTAAATGCATTTTGCATTCTTTCAACAAGATCCATTAATTCCCGCCTATCTTGAGGTGTTGAAGACAAATTCTCATTTAAGCTCATATCAGACATAAACATTGTTATGTCAATACCAGCAGAAAAGCTATCTCCTTTACCAGATATGACAATACAACTAGCTTCATCATTTTCATTTATTTCTTCAATAATTTTTGGTAAACCAAACCAAACATCTGAGTCAAGAGCATTTTTTTTATCTGGTCTGTTGATCCAAATATACGCAATATTATCTTTAATTTCTTTGATTAATTTATCATCCATTTAATTAATCTTAGTAAGATTGTCTGATGGATGTATTCGAAGCTTTATATACAACAAGAGCTATGCGAAGAGTTAGTGAAGATCCAATTCCTAACGATGTTTTAAAACAAATGGTTGATGCTGGTATTAGAGCACCAAGTGGTTCTAATCGTCAAGGATGGAAATTTATTGTAGTAACTGATCCAGAAATCAGAAATCAATTAGGCAGTTTATACAGAGAAGCCTGGGATTTTTATGTTAAAGAATTTTATGGAGGAACTTCTGATTTAGGAGCCTCGAATGTTCTTGATGATGAAAAAGCTGAGCAAGTAGTAAGAATTACTAAGTCTGCAACCTGGCTTTCAGAAAATTTTCATAAAGTACCTGCAATGTTTGTAGTGTTATCAAGGAATGATCCAACTGGTTCTTCAATATTTCCTGCAATTTGGAGCTTAATGCTTGCAGGTAGAGCTCATGGTGTAGGCACTTGCTTAACAACCGTACTAGGAATGTTTAAACCACAAAAAGCTTTTGAAATCTTAAATATTCCAAGTGATAAAGGTTGGAAGATAGATGCGGTTGTAACCGCGGGTTATCCATTAGGCAAATGGGGCGTGGCTAAAAGAAATCCAGTAGATGAAGTTACCTATTTAAATACTTGGGGTAATGAAACTAACTGGAATTTAGAGGAACCTCTCTGGAATTACTAATTTAAAAAAACAAATAGAGCACGCCCGGAGGGAGTCGAACCCCCAACCTTCTGATCCGTAGTCAGATGCTCTATCCAGTTAAGCTACGGGCGCTTTGCGGAGAGGGAGGGATTCGAACCCTCGAGGGAATTGCTTCCCCACTCGCTTAGCAGGCGAGCACTTTAGGCCACTCAGTCACCTCTCCAAGTCAGCGGAGGGAGTGGGATTCGAACCCACGGTATGGAATACATACAATAGTTTTCAAGACTATCGCCTTCGTCCGCTCGGCCATCCCTCCAGATGGTTTTTACGCGGAGGGAGAGGGATTCGAACCCTCGAAGGGGATAAACCCTTACACGCTTTCCAAGCGTGCGCACTAGGCCAGACTATGCGATCCCTCCGAATAAACCTGAGATTCTATTTTAGTTATCTCTTAGTTTCAAAGAAAGAGGATAATATATCTTTAGATTCATGCGAAAGAATATTATCTTTTATCTCAACATAGTGATTTAACCTAGGGTCTTGAGGTATGTTATACAATGAAAAAGCTGCACCAGCTTTTTCATTTTGAGCTGCATATATTAATTTTTTAACTCTCGATAAAGAAATAGCACCAGCACACATAGCGTCTGGTTCTAAAGTTACTGCTATTGTTGTCTCTTCAAGTCTCCAAGTACCTAAAATTTGTGAAGCTTCTTCTAAAACTAAAATTTCTGCATGGGATATTGGGTTTTGGTCCAATTCTCTTCTATTGTGATTTGAGCAAATTAAGTTATCGTCTTTATCAAATATTGCTGCACCAACAGGAACTTCATCCATATCAAGAGCTTTTCTTGCTTCATCAAGAGCCACTCTCATCTTGTCTTCATCTGATATATATTTCATCTTATTTAATTATCTCAACTGTTGATGTTAATATAACCAAATGTTTGAGTTTTTCATATTTGCATTTGTAACTGCAATCACTCCTGGGCCAAACAATTCTTTGCTGATGGCCTCTGGGATCAAATTTGGTAGAAAAGCATCAATACCTCATTTTCTTGGGATTTGGCTGGGGTTTACTTTTTTATTTTTTGTAGGTGGTTTTTTACTTACCTATGTACCAGCTGAAATTTTTGATTACCTTCAATATGTGGGTTATGCGGTTATTACATATATTGCATACAGGGTTGCCACTACTTCACTAGATACGAATGTAAAAGGTTCTACTGTAGAGAAGCCATTTACCTTTATACAGGCTTGTCTTTTCCAATGGATAAACCCAAAAGGTGTTGTCATGGCTGTATCAGGACTTACGGCGTTCAATATTACAAATAATCAAGGTGCATTGATATATTTTTTAGTTTTGCCTTTTTGTGTAGGAATATGGTTAATACTTGGAGAACAGCTTCAAAATAGTTTGGAAAAAAATAAAACAGTGGCTCGTGCAACTTATGTAGTGCTTGGCATTAGCATGATTGCCAGCTTGTTATTAGCCTAAGTTTTTAACACCTATAATTTCAGCAACTTTATCAGAGAACTCGACCTTACCATCTTCAGTTTGGTTATTTTCAATTAAGGCAATTAATATTCTTCCCACTGCAATTGCGGTTCCATTTAGAGTATGTAACACACTTGTTTCTCCATCTGATTTTGCTCTTATGTTAAGCCTTCTTGCTTGAAAGCTTGTTGTGTTAGAGCAAGAAGTAACTTCTCTGTATGTGTTTTGACTTGGTATCCATGCTTCAATATCATACTTTTTAGCAGCAGAGGCCCCTAAGTCTCCTGCGCAAACGTCTACAACTCTATATGGAATCTCCAAAGCCTGTAAGAGTTCTTCTTCAATTGAGAGAATAAATTCATGTTCCTCTTCAGATTTTTCAGGGTTGCAGAAGGAAAACATTTCAACTTTGTCGAATTGATGTACTCTAAATATTCCTGTAGTGTCTTTTCCATATGTTCCAGCTTCACGCCTAAAGCATGTAGAGAATCCTGCGTATCTAATTGGTAGATTTTTAATGTCTAAAATTTCATCACTATGCAAAGCTGCCAATGGTACTTCTGAAGTTCCAACTAAATATAAATCATCATTTGGAATTTCATACACCTGCTCAGCATCATCGGGGAAAAATCCTGTTCCATATAATGCATTTTCTCTAACTAAAACTGGTGGCACAGTAGGTGTGAAGCCTTTGTTTGAGAGAATATCTAAAGCCCAGGAAACAAGATTGAATTCAATTTTTACTAAATCACCAAATAAGTAAGAAAATCGTGAACCAGATACTTCAGATGCTTTTTGAACATCAATTAAATCTAATTTTTCTGCAATCTCTAAATGATCTTTTGGATTATCTATATTTTTTATTTCACCGACTTGTTTTATTTCCGCATTGTCTTCATCAGTTTTACCATCAGGAGATGTTGATGAAATTAAATTTGGAATTTTTACCCATAAATCATAAAAAACTTTGTCTTTTTCCTCTACCTCATCAAATAGTTTTTTTACATTTTCACTAATTTGAGAAGCTTTTTCCAGTAGTGCTTCTTTTTCTTTTGGTTCGGCATTAGCTATATCTTTACCTAAAGATTTTTGATCTGCTCTTAATTTTTCTGCTTCAAACCTGAGTTTTCTTCTAGATTCATCTAGTTCAATTAATTGTTCAAGGTCAACATCGAGGTTCCTTCTTTTTAGATTATCTTTCAAAGAATCTAAATCATTTTTAAGTAACAAAGGATCTAACATAAATTAGCTTTCTGGTGGTATAAACCCATAAACTGACAACAAGTTATCTGTAAGTTCTTCTTCATCTTCAATTTCTTCAATTTTTATAAACCATTCGTGTTGGACGCCTTTTTCTATATTAATGGTATCAGTAAGAAAAATTTTGCTTTCTTTTGGTCCTATTGAACTAATTTTATTCTGAGATTCGTACACAGTTTCACCGAATTCATCTGTAACTAAAATTAGCACTACTATATCGTAAGAATCAATATTTCCCTCATTTGATATAACTACTTGAAGAGCGACCGGTTCGTCAAGGAGAACGGCTACATCGTCTTCAGTAAAAGCGATTGGCATTGGAACAAATTCAGTTCCTGCTACAGCAAGGTTTTTCTGTAAGAACAAACCACCTGTACTTCTTTTTGCTTTGTCTACAAGTAGGTCTGCAAATTGATACGAATTATCTTCAATTCCTATGTATTCAATTTGATAAAAATTTGGCAAAAAAGTTCCATCTATTGAAGCATTCTGTCTTAAAAGAAACAGAAATTCAGAATATGCTTCATCACCGATAGATAAATCAATGATACTTTGCGCTATTGATTCCTCAATGTTGATAGAGTTTGGATTGTCAATAAGTGTGATTATAGAAATTTCAAATAACTCTACTCCCTCTAACCAACTGTTAACAGCTATTTCTAATAATTGCTTTTCCTTAGAGGTATATTCAACATTGTTTGTGTTCAACAGTTGATAAGCTTCTTGAGAGTTATTACGAATATCATTGATATTATTTTCAAATCTTTCTCTACTAACTTCTGAAAAATCTAAAAGCTCTTTAAAATTTTCTGAATTTAAATTATGTATTTCAGAAATGGTAGCCGCATCTGATAAAAATTGATTAAACTCTTCTGCTTGATTTAATTCATCAAAATAAGTTATCGAAGCATATGACAACACAGCAATTATTAATGTTAAACCTGTTATTTTAAATATATTATTTTTCATTTGTGCTGATCTGTTTGTCTTTACGAACAATATTGTACTTCTTTATTAAGTCTAAGAAAACTAATACATTTCACAACTATCATTATTACTAAATGAAAAATAGCAAAGCAATATGGACGGTAAAAACAGAATGTGGTCCAGTTAGAAAAAAAAACGAAGATGCCATATATCCTGATAAGTCAGGTTCTTCAACCTTACCAATAAAAGCAGGAATATTTGATGGAATGGGTGGTCATAAAAAAGGTGAAGTTGCCAGTTTGATAGCTTCAGAGGTAATGAGTAATAGTTTTGAAAAAATTTCTGATTATGTGAATCTTGCTAATAAAAATATTTTAGATTATCAAAATCAGCATTCCGAAGCAATGGGTATGGGGACAACAATGACTATCGTTGAAATTGATCAGAAAAACGTTCTGCATTTGGCACACGTCGGAGATAGTAGGTGTTATGTTCTAAATAACAGAAATTTAATACAGCTCACCAAAGATGAGAATGTTCCTGGTTATCAAAATGTACTTACTCAGGCTTTGGGAACTAAAGAAAAGTTAAAAATTCAAACTAAAGATTTTCAACTTGCAATTGGCGATGTTGTGTTTTTATGTACAGATGGTGTTTATAACGAAATAGGTGACGAATATCTAAAAAATAAATTAATGGATGGGGTTACAGCAGAATCTCTCATTAGTGAAGTTTTATTACAAAACCCAAAAGATAATATATCGGCAATAATAATTAATGTGATTTGATTATGAAAATTGGACAAATTATAAAAGAGCGATATGAAATAGTTGAGATCCTAGGTGAAGGAGGAATGGCTTTTGTCTATAAAGCGAAAGACAAACAACTTCAAAGATATGTAGCAATCAAGACGCTAAAACCAAATTATGTAAATCAGGAAAAATTTGTTGATCGTTTCAGGCGTGAAGCTCAAACAGCTGCTAATTTAAATCACCCAAATATAGTCCAGATTTTTGATTGGGGAATTGATGATGAACCATATTTCGTAATGGAGTATATAGAGGGTAATACTTTGACTTCAATAATCTCTGGAAATAGAACTGTTGGACTAAATGATATTTTATATATTGGATCACAAGTTGCAAATGGTCTAAAAGAAGCCCATAAACGTGGTTTAGTTCATAGAGATATTAAACCGGGAAATATAATGATTACTCCAGATGGTAAAGTCAAAGTTACAGATTTTGGAATAGTTTCATTGCAAAATGAAGAAAGTGATATTACTAAAACTGGTGCTGTTCTTGGTACTGCAAGTTATATCTCACCAGAACAGGCACAGGGAAAACCAGTTTCGTTTGAATCAGATTTATATTCCCTTGGTACAGTGCTGTATGAATTAATCGCAGGAAAACCACCATTTACAGGTGACTCACCAATTGCAACAGCTACAAAACATTTGACTGATAAACCAGAAAAATTGTCGAATTTCAGGAAAGACATTCCAAAGGCACTAGAAAATGCAATTTTAAAACTACTTGAGAAAAGACCATCTGATAGATTCAAATCTGCAGAAGATTTGAGAGCTTTACTACTACAGCAAAGAAAACAAATTCAAATTAATCAAACTCAAGAAAATCTCGTAGATTTAACAAACCCGAAAATTAAATTTAGATTTACTTTACCGGCATTGATAATATCTGTAGCACTTGTTTTTGGCACCGTCTGGGCATTATCAAATGTATTTGATGGTCTTCCTGTTGATGGAGGTGCTCCAACTTTAGTTGAGATACCTGACTTAACTGGAAGTGAACAAGCGCAGGCACTCAATGATTTACAATCACTTGGATTTATTGTAGGAATTGAAAATGCTGCTGATTCTTCTGTGCCTGCTGGTTTTGTTATTACAACTCAGCCTCCTGCAAATACAATTACTAATCCAGATACATTAGTGACAATTATTGTTTCAGTTGGTCCTGAAGCTTTCCCTGTCCCTTATGTTGTTGACCTTGAAGTAGCAAGAGGGGTTTATGTTATTAAGGAAAGTGGATTTCAAGTAGGACAACAACTGGAAATAAATGATGATAATATTCCGAGAGGATTTATAATTTCTCAGAATCCTATTGCTGGGACAAAAATGAGTCCTGATTCAACGGTCGATTTAGTTATTTCAGCTGGACCGAGTTTGATTGAAATAAGTGACCTATCAAGAAAGTCTATAGTTGATGCGATCCAAATTCTTGAAACACTTGGTTTTGAATATGAGTTTATAGAAGAATACTCTGAAGATGTTTCTGTGGGACTTGTGTCACACACAATTCCACGAGCAGGTGAATTGGTAACTATTGATCAAGTAATTCAGGTAATAGTTTCTATTGGACTTAAAGTTGAAGTACCGAATTTAATTGGATTTACCTATCAAGAGGCATCTAATATATTGCAAGAAATAGGTCTCTTGCCATCAGCAAGTGGGGATACTGGAGGAAGAGTAAGTGAGCAAAACCCAAGAGAAGGTGAGTTTATTGATCCAGAAGGTTTTGTAGAATTAAGTTTTGGAAGTTAAAACTAAAAATTTCAAGAATGTACTTTTAAAATGGTACAAAAGGAATAAAAGAGAATATTCCTGGAGAAACGACTCAGATCCTTGGAGTATTTACTTACTAGAAGTAATTTCACAACAAACCCAACTGAGTAGGGCTGATAAATATTACAAAAAATTCATAAAAGAGTTTCCTGCTCCAAAAGATATGGCTACTTCTTCACTAAAAAAAATATTAGAAATGTGGTCAGGCTTAGGTTATAACAGTAGAGCCAAAAGAATGTTTGAATCATCAAAAATAATAGCTGAAAAATCTTTTGATGGTTTATATCCTGACTTCCAACAATTACCGGGTGTTGGACCATACACAGAAAATGCATTACTTTCTTTTGTGTACAACGAAAAAGTAATAACTGAAGACATAAATGTAAAAAGAATTATTTCTAGATATTTTGGTGTAAAGAATCCAAAAAAATTCATTGAACGTTTTTCATCTTTGCTTTTAAAAAATACTGAATCAAGAAAATTGAATCAAGCCTTAATGGATTTTGGAAGTATTATTTGTAGGCCTCGAAATCCATTATGTTTGAATTGTCCACTTGAAAATTCTTGTAAAAAATATTTCAATCTAGAAACAAAATCTCAAGAAAAATTTTTTGGTTCGAATAGAGAAGTCAGAGGAAAACTAATTAAAATACTCCTAAAAAAGGGAAGGCTAAATATCAATACCTTACAACAAGAATTGAATACAGATCAAGAGAAGTTGGATAAAATAATAAAAAATTTGCAAAAGGATGGTTTAGTAAAGTTAAATAAGAATAATCTTATTGATATAAATTCAAGTTAATATTAGGTTGTAAATTATGCCAGTATCAAAAAAAAGAACAAAAAATAGCAGACCTACGCGATCAAAAAATATTTCAAGTCAAATGTCATCAGGAAAAGGGCCTTCGCCAAAATGGTATGTGGTAACAATGTCTTCATTAATGATTATTGGAGTTTTGTTAATAGTCTTTAATTACTTAACACTATTGCCTGGATCAGTTTCTAAATGGTATTTGTGGAGTGGTTTAGCATT
This sequence comes from uncultured Candidatus Actinomarina sp., assembly GCA_902625455.1. Classification (GTDB taxonomy): domain Bacteria; phylum Actinomycetota; class Acidimicrobiia; order Actinomarinales; family Actinomarinaceae; genus Actinomarina. The sequence continues at coordinate 323,837 of CACOBL010000001.1, forward strand.
AATTGGTGGTGGCTTTTTAATGACAACTAATTATAACTAATCACTTTTAAAAAGACTTTGGAAATAATCAACTAATCGAGTGGTTGCATTTCTTCCTTACAATGCTTTGGTGGTTCATTGGCAACTACAGACTGCCTATTAATAGTAAGTTGGGTACCACACTTATTGCAGCTAAATGATTGTGATATCTCTACAACATCATCTGTATCAAGTTCTGGAGGTATGCTTGCTAAAGATGATATTGAGTTTCTGAGAAATCTAAATATGACAACACCTATAAATAAAGCTATTAAATATTCCATTGCTATGCAAAGTACCTAAATAAAGCGATTACTATTCCAATAGCTATCCAAGCTAAAGCTAGTGCCTTTTTATTTGCATCAGAAAGTTTTTGACGAGTGCGTTTAATTTCAATTTCATCATTAATTGATTCTTTAAGTTTTTTTAACTCGTTAACAGACAAATTTTCTAAATCTTTTTTATCCATATATTTAGATTAGCTTGTTGTGGAGATGATGGGACTTGAACCCACGACCCCCTGCTTGCAAAGCAGGTGCTCTTCCAGCTGAGCTACATCCCCTCGCCTTAATATTATGCCTTGAAAACGGGAGTAAATGAAAAAAAAATTTAAATATTTCTTTTGATAGACTATTGTTAATTAGACGTAAGGGCCTATAGCTCAGCCTGGTTAGAGCGCATCCCTGATAAGGATGAGGTCGTTAGTTCAAATCTAACTAGGCCCACAATTCAAAAAAATTATATCTCTGACAATTATTGATATTAATTTTAAAAATATAAAATTTAATCATGAACAAACATTCTACGCAAATATCTAACGTTTTAATAATTGGGAGCGGCGGCGCTGGACTCAGAGCTGCAATAGAAGCAAAACAACTTGGTATGGAAGTTACTGTTCTAGGAAAAAGACAAAGAACAGATGTCCATACTGTGTTGGCTGCAGGAGGGATTAATGCAGCTTTTGGAAATGTAGATAAAGAAGACTCATGGGAACAACATTTTGCAGATACCTATATTGAAGGATACGGGTTATCAGAACCTGAAGTTGTGGAATTGATGGCAAAAGAAGCACCAGACTTAGTGACTGAAATTGATTCTTGGGGAGCAAACTTTGCAAAATTAGATAATGGAAATATAGATCAAAGATTTTTTGGAGCACATACCTATAGAAGAACTTGTTACTCAGGAGACTACACAGGGAGATCCATACTTTTTGCCTTAATAAACAAAGCTAAGTCCTTAGATATTCCAATTCATGACTCACAATACGTATCAGATTTACTTGTTGAAGATAATGTTTGCTTTGGAGCAATGGCTTTTGATATTCAAAGTGGGGAAAGAACTGTATACCTTGCAGATTCGGTAATAATTGCTGCCGGAGGACACACTCGTTTGTGGAGAAAAAGTTCTTCAAGAAGAAATGAAAATACAGGTGATGGCTTTTATTTAGGGTTAAAAGCTGGATGCAAGTTAAGTGATATGGAAATGGTTCAATTTCATCCTACAGGTATGGTTATTCCTGAAGATATGGCTGGAACATTGGTAACAGAAGCTGTTCGTGGAGAAGGTGGAAAGCTTTTAAATAGTGATGGCGAAAGATTTATGGAAAAGTACGACAAAGAAAGAATGGAATTATCTACAAGAGATAGAGTAGCAATGGCTAACTATACAGAAATAGTTGAGGGAAGAGGGTCACCAAATGGAGGAGTTTTTCTCGATATAAGTCATAAAGGTAAAGATTTTATTATTGAAAAATTACCTAGAATGTATAGACAATTTTTAGATACTTTAATGATTGATATATCTAAATCTCCAATGGAAGTATCGCCAACCGCTCATTATTCAATGGGAGGAATTGTTGTCTCACCAAAAGAACATTGGACAGGTGTCGAAGGTTTATTTGCAGCAGGAGAAGTTACCGCCGGCTTGCACGGAGCAAATAGGTTGGGAGGGAACTCACTTGCAGAAATTTTAATTTTTGGCAAAAGAGCAGGTGCAGCAGCTTCAAAAAGATCTGAAGAAATCAACACTCATATCAGATCAAAAAAAATAATTGAAAAAGCTCATGAGAACTTAAACTCTTCAATTAAAAACGGTTCTGAGGTTGCTCGTCCTCTACAAAGAGCATTGAGAAATATTATGTGGGAAAATGGAGGGGTAGTAAAAAATGAAGAAAAACTTAAAGAAGGTCTTAAAAAAATTGAAGATCTAAAAGAAGCCTCAAAAAATTTAGATGTGAGGCCAGATTCTGAAGGATATCAAGATCTTATGCTTGCTTTCGATTTAGAGGCCTCAATTGTTTCATCTGAAGCAACTCTATTAAGCGCACTTAATAGGAGAGAAAGTAGAGGAGCACACCAAAGAGAAGATTTTCCTGAAATAGTTAAAGATGAGAATGTAAATATAAGAATTGAACTTGATAAAGACCAATCTATTAGTTTATACAAAGAATCAATTCCGTCTCTAAATAAAAAATTGGAAGAATTGATAAATAAAACAAAGGAAATTAGTAGTTTTGAAGGAATGTTACTCGAATAATTAAAAACTATTCGAATCTATAGAATATAAATTTTCTTTTCCTAACATGACTGATGAAAAATAACTACTAGCTAGTGGTAAAAGTTGCTCAATATAAAATTTGGAAAGTGTAATTTTATCATTATAAAACCCAGCATTATCTTCAAGAAGATTTTTTGTAGCCGTTACTGCTGCTTTGCCCATATAGTGACCACCTAAAACCTGTCCAAACATTTTTAAATATGGTGTTCCACTTGCACTTACTCCAGCCAAATTACCTTTGCTTAATTCTATGAGTAAGTATTGCGTCGCTTCCTCAATTTCAGCGACATGTCTTTCAAGTATCTCACTCAAAGGTTCTAAATTTTCATGTTCTTTCATGCTGCTAATGTTGGTTCTCATTTCTTTAAGTAAACTTTCCACAGCCTTACCATCATTAAGTGTGATTTTTCTAAATACCAAATCTTCTGCCTGAATGCCATTTGTGCCAGCGTAAATTGGAGCTATTCTTGCATCTCGAAAATACTGTGCAATTCCTGTTTCTTCAACATATCCCATACCACCATATACTTGAATAGCCATAGATGTTAGCTCAACACTTAAGTCTGATATCCAGGCTTTTGTTATTGGAGTTAAAATTCCACATCTTTCTTTTCCAAAATCTTTAAGTTCGCCTTCTGCAAAATATTCTAAATCTAACATAAGGTGATTGTCATAATTCATATATCTCATTGCATCTAGATAAGACTTTATAGTCATGAGTGTTCTTCTTACATCTGCATGGTCTATAATTGATGAATCTTTTGCTTCTTCTTTAGTCATACCTACTGGTCTACCTTGAACCCTATCTCGTGCATACTGTGATGCCCCTTGAAGTGCACCTGAAGTACATGCAAGACCGTGCCCACCGGCTCGTATTCTTGCTTCATTGATTGTTGTAAACATATAATTCAATCCCATATTTTCTTCACCGATTAAGTATCCTACGGAGCCATCATATTCCATAACACATGTCGGACTTCCGTGAATTCCTAATTTTTCTTCAATTGAAATGCAATTTACTTTATTGTGTCCACCAAGAGAACTGTCGTCATTTACAACAAACTTAGGGACAATAAACATTGAAATACCTTTTGTTCCTTCTGGAGAACCAGGGACTTTAGCTAGAACTAAATGAATAATATTTTCAGATAAATCATGTTCACCTGATCCTATCCAAATCTTTGTTCCAGTAATCCTATAAGTGCCGTCATCTTGTTTAGTAGCTTTTGTAGAAATATTGCTAAGATCTGAACCTGACTGTGGTTCACTTAAATTCATAGTTCCAGTCCAATTACCAGCTACTAAATCTGGAAGATACATATCTTTCTGTCCTTGATTTGCATGAAAATTAATACCAGATATTGCACCAATACTTAATCCTGGACCAAGAACAAATGCCATATTTGCAGTACAAAGAATTTCAAGAATAGCTGCTGATAAACCATAAGGTAATCCGCCTCCTCCAATATCCGATGGTAACGATATAGATGACCATCCAGCTTTTGTAAACTTTTCATAAGCTTCTTTAAATCCAGGTGGCATCTTTACTATTCCCTCGTCGAATATTGCACCATTCTTATCGCCAATTGAATTTATTGGTGCGAGAACTTCCTCAGCAAATTTTGCGCATTCTTCAACTATTGGTTCAAGGGTATCTAATCCGAAATCTTTAAATTTCTCAATTTTATTTAAAATGTTATAAGAATCTAACACATCGTATGCAAAAATTATGTCATTGATCGGCGCTTTGTAGTTAACTGCCATAACTTAATGATAAATTGTGTTTGTTATAGTAAAAGTTGACAGATAATAATATTTTATATTTCTTCTCTATAAATTAATCTTGTACCTTTTTTATTAAATAAATAAGAAAATATCCATTCAATTAGTACTAAAAGTTTTGATCTATAACCAATTAAGTAAACAATATGTATTACGCTCCAAAATATCCAAGCTATAAAACCAGAAACTTCAATATTTCCAATTTTTCCAATAGCTTTATATTTTCCAACAGTTGCCATCATTCCTTTATCAGAAAATTTGAATGGTTTTCTATCCATTTTTAGTATTTTATTTTTTATAATTTTTCCTACATATTTACCCTGTTGCATAGCAACTGGCGCAATACCAGGAAGTGGCGTATTACTTGTGTCTTTGTGGTTTGAAGCATCGCCAATTACAAAAACGTCAGGATCATCTTTTAGAGAACAATCCGGATCGACAATTGCTCTTCCATTGTCATCAGTTATAGTATTTAATTTCTCAATTAAAGAAGAGGCTGTATTTCCAGCTGCCCAAATTATATTTCTTGATTTAATTGTTCTTTTGTCTGTTTCAACATTTGAGTGATTTACGTTTGTAACTTTTTCATTTTTTAAAACTTTAACTCCAAAATCATTCAGATATTGTTCTGCTTTATCTGACAATTTTTTACTAAACATTGGAAGTAATTTATCATTTGCTTCAATTAAGTAAACATTTGGATCTTCAGAATTAAAATTATTAAATTCTTTATTTAGAGTTTTATATGCTATTTCAGCAATAGAGCCTGCCATTTCTACACCTGTTGGCCCACCTCCAATAACAACAAAATTTAAAAACTCTTGTTTAATTTCTTGATCTGTTTCATTTTCTGCCTTTTCAAAAGCTTTAAGTAGATTTTCACGTATTACTAATGCATCATTAATGCCTTTAAGACCTTTCGAGTAATTAGACCACTCATCATTTCCAAAATAAGAATGTAATGATCCAGTCGCGACTACGAGCTGATCGTAATTAATAGAAGTTCCAGAATCTAACAAAACATTTTTATTCTCTCTGTCTACTAAAGTTACTTCTCCAAGAATGACTTTTACATTTTTTGATTTTTTAAACATTCTTCTTATTGGAAACGCAATATTAGCTGGTGACAAAACTGCTGTCGCAACTTGATAAAGTAATGGTTGAAATAAATGATGATTTTGTTTGTCAATTAATACAAATTCAATTTGTTTATTGGAGCTTGCGTATCTGAGGAAATTTAATCCTCCAAATCCTCCGCCGATTACTATAACTTTCTTCACAATAATAAAATTATATATGTACATTTGAGAACTTCCCATATAATTAATTAATGATTATGAAAAAATTAATATTTTTTATTTTTTTTCTAACAGCATGTTCTGCAAATATAATTACAGATTCTAACGAACCTGTAGAAACTACAACGGCTAATGATCTGACTGTTTGCGAAATATTGGAAATTGAATATATAGAGCTTTCTAATAAGCTTTTTAATACTAGTTTTGAACTTAATAAATTTATCGATGATATATCACCAAATAATGTAGATAGTGATAGGGACCAATTTTTTAAAGATATGGAAAAAAACTGGGATTATCAAGAAATTTATAAAGACTATTTAGAAATCAGATTAAATGTGTATTCAAATATAAATAAACTTTATGAAAACAACTCTGATTGCATTGTGAGTGGAGATCAAGAAATTTCTATAGAACAAGTAAAAGAAGCCGAAAAAGATTTATCCAATTTTGTATCAAAGTACGAAAATTAAGACTTGTTCTTTTTAATCCATAAATAAACAATTACTAACGCTATTGAAAAAATAGCTAAATTTGAAAAATTCCAGTTTTGTAAACTAAATTCAGCATTTCTAAATAAAACATTATCAATTAAGCGAAAAATTAAGCTAACTATTGTTCCTGAGAAAAAAAAGACTATAAATATATTTACGTACCTATTACTCATCTAAATACCTCTCTAAGTCTTCTAAGCTATTTAAAATATTTTCACCTCTTCCTAATAATCCTCGTACAAAAATATTTAAAAATTTTACGTTATTTGCATCAATTCCAATTATGGTTTTTTCTTTTGCAAATGCGTAACCTATCTCAGCAGCTGTTCCTGAATCTACATCCCTTCCTGTTAGTAAAGCGACAACGATACTTGCTTTATTTAAAGCTTCTATGTCTGTAATAAATATTTGATCTTTTATATCTTTTGTATACTCACCCTTGACTACACCAGCATCTCTATGTGGTAAAAAAGTCTCATATCCTCTTTCTTCAAATATTTTAGAAATACTTTCTAAATAACTTCTTTCATGATCGTCAAAAAGCGGTCCTGCAATATAAACATAATCCATAATTACTAAAATTTTAAACCGTTTAAATATTTTTTTATTTCAATTAAATTTTTATAGTTCAAAACGTTATCGCTCATTGAATTAATACTTTCCAATATTCGACTGTTCCATACTTTATTTAAAGGCACTACCTCAACTAAAACTAGAAAAAGACTTGTTTCTTCGTCAACTGGAGTTGAGATTTGTGTTTCAAGTCGAAAATATAGCTCATCAAAACTCGTAAGCTTTGGCCTTTTGATTGTTGGATGATTACTTAAGTTTTTGATTGTTGTTACGTTCCAAACCCATCTCTGTATTGAGTGACTACACATATACTTTGATAGTTTTTGACTTGACTTAATTAACAAATCATTATCTGCAACTGGTTCATGTAGGAATGCAAAATCTTGCCCTAAGGCTTTTGTTGGTATCCATCCACTAGGAAAGCAAAAACTAATCGCTTCTAACTTCCCTTTATGCATAATTGCAATATCTTCTTCAACTTGAATAGATAAATCTTTTATAGTATTAAATTTTCCCATCTTTAATAAATCTGAAACTTTATCTAATAACTGCAAATTTTGAAATAGTTCTGTTTCTCCACATAATTCAGGCTCTAAGAGTGATATTTGTTTTATTTTTTCTTCAATATATTTGGGTCTAGGTGAATTATTTATTAAATCTCCAGAGTATTTTTGCATGGAAGGATTATTTGTAAATGGTGTTTTGATGAAGTCCAAATGCATTAGTATTTATTCTATATAAATATTAAATGCAATGAATAAAACAGGACTTATATTATTTCACGGTTTCTTTGAACACAAGGAAAGGCACAGACTAAATGCAGAATGGTTTGAAAATCTTGGAATAGAGACTCATCTTGTGGATTTACCAGGTCACGGTGAAAATGCAATGAGTAAAGGAGATATTACTTCTTGGGATGAAGTTGATGATTTATTACAAAGCTCTTTTAAAAAAATTGAGCATTGTGAAACAAAAATTATATTTGGTCACTCTGTTGGCGGACAGGTGGCATTATATGCGATATTAAGTGGCTTACAGAATCCTGACTATTTAATTCTTTCTGCCCCTACATTAGATGACAATTATCCAAATATAGTAAAAAAACTAATAATTGGAATTTCAAGAATAGCTCCAAAATTAAGAGTTCCTTCATCGGTTACTAAAAAAAATCTTTCAACTGATAAGGAGGTTGTAAAGAATTATTTTCAAGACCCTCTGGTTTTTCGTTCTGCAACAGCAAGGTATGGTAGAGAATTAATTAACAACCAAAATTTTGTAAATAAAAATATTAAAAAGTTGAATACTCCTACAATTTTATTTCATGGAGAAGATGACACTATAGTGCCAATTAAAGCCTCGAATAATATTAAACAATTAGACAACGTAGAATTTGTAGCTGTAAAAAATTCAAAGCATGAAATTTTAAATCAAGACACCAGACCTTTTGTGCTTAGCGAGTTACATAGGTGGCTGAAAGAAAAAAATATAATTTAGACTTATTGCAAAGTATTTGCAATAAAATACTTGTGTTCTAAAATAGTTTTATGCATGTACCTGATGGATTTATAAATGCCTCTGTTTCAGCGGCAACTGGGGTTGTTAGTTTTGGAACTTTGTGGGCATACATAAGATCTGCTAGTTCCTTAATAGCTGATAAATTTATTGCTCTTACTGGAATGATGACTGCTCTAATTTTTGTTTTACAAATGATAAATTTTCCTGTCGCTGCAGGTACTAGTGGACACCTATTAGGAGGGGCCTTAGCTGTTATAGTTCTAGGACCACGACTTGGATTAATCTGTCTTTCAGTCGTTGTAATAATTCAGTCCCTTTTATTTGCAGATGGTGGTCTAAGCGCTTTGGGAATAAATGTAATGAATATGGCTATTGTGACCTCCGTTACCGCCTGGGTCATTGTAAAGTATTGGTTAAAGTTTTTTGGAAAAAATCCCTCATCATTAATTATTGTGAGTGTTGTATCTGGAATTATTAGTGTTATTTTTTCGTCAATTGCATTTATGGTTCAGTACATACTTGGTGGCACTATCTCTATTCCCGTAGGTACAGTCCTGATAGCTATGGTCTCAGTTCATTTTTTAATTGGTTTTGGAGAAGGTGTAATCACTGCACTTATTGTTGGTCTACTAATAAGAGTTCGACCAGATCTTATATACGCTTACGATAGAGAAGATAAAAATACGACAGGTGTTTCTTTTTATGGCTTGTTTATAATGCTAATTTTATTACTGAGCCTAGTTACACCGTTTGCCTCTTCTTCTCCAGACGGTCTAGAGTCGGTTGCTGAAGATTTTGGATTCCAAGAAACTGATGGCATAGTGCTTTTACTTGAAGATTATGGAATCAGTACTATCAATAACAATTTTGTATCAACATTTCTAAGTGCTTTGCTCGGAATTACTGCAATAGCAATCGTTACAGGATTGTTTATGAAGAGGCGAGAGAGTGGGAAAAATTCCACATAAATTTTTTGATTTTTAATATTTAGGGGTATATATTTAAATTACTTTTTGTGAAGAAAATCTTTTTAGATAATCATTACAAGAAGTATTAAGAGATAACCCTTGAGACAGGAAATCTGGAAACAGATTGCGGAGTTTTCAAGGGTTTTCTCGTTTTAAGTTTATTTAAATAATTTATTCATGATTTATAGTAAAAAAAATATATTTATTAATATTTAGTTATGTTAAATCTCAAGGAATTTGAAGAATTAAAAACAGAATGTCTTTCTTGTACAAGTTGTAGTCTTTCAGAAACTAGACAAAATGTTGTGTTTGGAAGGGGAAATCCGTTAGCAAAAATTCTAATTATAGGAGAAGGGCCCGGTCAAATTGAAGATGACAGAGGTTTAGCTTTTGTTGGGAGGTCGGGAAAATTGTTAGATGAACTTTTTTTATCGGTGGGTATAAATGTGGAAAAAGACTGTTATATTTCAAACATCGTAAAGTGTAGGCCTCCAAGTAATAGGAAGCCTCGAATAATTGAAGTTGAAAATTGTTCAAATTGGCTACAAAATCAAGTTTCACTAATTAATCCTAAGATAATTATTCTTGCTGGTTCAACTGCTGTTAATTCTTATCTAAATATTTCAAAACCAATAACTGAGATAAGAGGTAAATGGATAAATAAAAGCAATATCAAAATTATGCCAATTTTTCATCCAGCTTATTTATTACGAAATCCATCAAATGAAATTAATAAACCTAAATGGACTACTATACAAGATTTAAAAAAAGTTAAAAAAGAACTTAATCTTTTTGTTTAGTAAATTCATCTTTTGTGGTGATAATTAACGAAAGAAAAATAAATACGCTAGAAACAAAAATATTAGTATTGAAAGTCTCTCCGAGTAATAATACACCTCCCGTTACTCCAACAATTGGAACTAAATAATCTATTGTTGCAACAAACAAAGCCGTTACTCTTTGTATCAACCAAGTAAAACATAAGAATGCAGTTATATTTGAAATCACAACAAATAACACCCTCATAGCTTGAGAAATGCTTAAAATTTCAATTCCAACTCCGGAAATAAAAAAAGCAGCTAAAGATAGGAGCATTACAAATGGATACTGGAATGAAAGCCAAACACTAATTTTATACTTTGGTGCATATTTTCTGTTAAATACAGTGGCAAGGGATATTGACTGAACGCCAATAAAAGCAAGTGATCCCCCAAAAACAATATTGCCATCGTCTACTAAGCCCGTTTCTTTTGTTATAAAAAGGTAAGAGATGCCTAAAAATCCCGTAAATATTGCTAAGTATTTTAGTTTTGTAATTTTTTCAGTTTTTAAAAAAATTTTTAACCAAATTATTGTAAATATTGGTGCTGAACTAATCATTAAAGTTACCAGACCGGAAGAAATAAATTTTAGTGCGAACACAAATGACCAACTAACAAAAAAAATTGATGTTAATCCTGTGAGAGAAGCTCTCCTTACTAGAGTTATGTCATACTTTTCGTCATTAAAAATTAAGAGATAAAGTAAAAGTAGAACTCCAATAATCGAAATTCTTAATGTTACTAAAAATATTTCATTAACTCCTTCTACTAATAAGCTTCTTATTATTACATTCCCTATTCCCCACATGAATGCGCATATAGACACTACAAAAATTGTTTGAAGTAATGAAGGTTTTTTATTATTTATGAGAGTTTTTAAAATCACTTAAGAATAGTAATGTTTATCTAAATTTAACTTTTTTATGAAATATTTAATGTAAAATGGTAGACACGGGAGCAAAAGCTGAGAGGGTTGCAAAACCGACCGTTTGAACCTGTTGGGTAATTCCAACGAAGGGAATTCGAAACTTTTATCCCAATTACTAATTAATAAAAGGTGATTGATAATGAATATATATTTAACTTATTTTGTAGTAGCAATAATACTAACAACTGTTTTTTTAGTTGTAAGGAATGTCCAAGCAGAAGAAAAAGAATACTTTGTTTTAAATAAATCAGAAAAAACCTTTGGTTTGACTATGAGTTTTTATGCAAGCGGTATGGGGCTTTGGATACTTACGTCTCCTGCTGAAGTTGCTTGGTATGGATTGGGTTATGATATTTACGGTTATGCATTGTCAGCTGCAACTCCTTTTATATTAATTTATATATATGGGCCAAGGATTTCAAAAATATTACCCGAGGGTGTTACTCTAGCACAGTTTGTAGAGAAGAAATATGGAACTGTTGCTCAAAAAGTTGTATCCGTAGTAGCAGTTATTTATATGAGTGCATTTTTGATTGCAGAATTTGCATCTATTAGTTTTTTATTTGAATCAATTTCTGATGTATCGGGAATTTTAGTATCAGTACTAGTTGCAATCACAACTTTTTTATATTTAAACAAAACAGGATTTAAAGCATCTTATATAACCGACAAAATCCAAGGTATTGGGATAATATTACTTTTAACTCTTCTATTTGGGCTTTGGTTTAGTCAAAATAGTGTTTCTGAAATATCTAATTTTGCTGATCTAGGTGGGTTGAATACTTTTGAGACATACAGTTTAAAATCTGCACTAGCGGTAATAATTGCAGTAACTGCAGCTGAAATATTTTCGACCGGCTACTGGCAAAGAACGTTTTCAGCTGTAAATGAAGAAGTAATCAAGAAAGCTAGTATTTTTTCAGGTTTAGGTGTTTTCTTGACAATTTTACTTCTCGGTATTGCTGGCGCAGTTGGAGCTGGAAAAGGATTAGAGGTACCAACATTAAGCTTTATTGATCAATTAAACTTAAACTCACTTACCGTTGTTATTTTAATTTCATTAGCAACATTGCTTGTAACATCAAGCGTAGATACATTAGAAAATGCTATTTCATCTACTATATCCATTGATATTGTAAAAAAAGGAAGTAAAGAAGCAAATAACATAACTTTAGTAGTAATTATTCTTGCTTTATTTGCATCAACTAGAGTAAATAATATTTTTACAGTCTTTTTAGTGGCTGATTTATTTGCAACAAGTTTGGTATTTCCTGCATTTTATAAAATAAAAAAATCAAGTAAGAATATTATGCTAGTTATTCCATTTGTAGGATCTCTAATTTCAACATATGTTTACAGATATTTTTTTGTTGATATGCAAGCTAATCCAGGAGGGGTATTTGTACCAACTGATCTTTATGGATTAGCTGATCTAAATACTTTTGGTGTTGCTTTACTCTCATCAATCATAATTACATTTGTTGCAGATAGGTTTAATAAATAGAATTAGTATTAGTTCATGAAACCAGAAAATTTAGACTCTTTTAACACCTTATCAAATCTTGTAGCTAAAGGCTCAAATTTAATTGTACAAAATACCCGTATGGATTTTGAAACTAATACTTATATAAGTGAACTATGGAGAATGGACAAAGGAAACTGGAAGAAATTTAAATCGGGAAATAATAATTTTAGTAATCCAAAATTCGCAAAAGAAACTAACGCCATTTTTTATGTTAAAACAAATAGATCTGTTCAGGATAAGAGTAAATCTAAAAAAACATCTTCAACTATTGAAATGCAATTAGGAAGATCTTTAAGCTCAATTTTTGAAATTGAAGGAAGTATTAATAACTATGTACTGAGTAATAATGAAAAGTTTCTGTATGTGATTACTAGTGAATGGAGTGAAGAGTTTAAAAACATTGAAATAAAAGATTCAGAGCCTATGTACTATGAAAGTCTTCCCTTTAGATTTGATACAAAAGGAATTATCTACAACAAAAGAGGTAGTATCTACAAAGTTAATCTTCAAAGTGGTAAATCTGAAAAGGTTGTAGACGGTGATAAACATAATATTATTTCAATTGATTCTTTAGTGGAAAATAATGGTGTTCTTACTTTTGTTTATGACAAACACAACTCAAAAGGAACTATGCTTGAGGGGAGAATTGGATCTTTAAAAAATAAAAAAATTGTAGATATATTTACAAAAGGCATGCTAGGAAATTTGTTTTATTTTAAAAAAGAACTCCATGCTGTTGGCTTAAAGAATAGGTTTGAATGGCCAACTAACACTACAGTTTTAAAGTTCTCTCAGTCAGGCAAAGTTTCATTTAAATATAAATTATTTGATAGAAATATAATCAAAGCAAAAGTACATGAGTCAATTCTTTATTTTCTATATGAAGATTCTGGAAAAACACTGCTGAGAAATGGTAATGAAAAAATTGACTTAATTGATGAAAATATCACCATTAAAGACTTTGCATTTAGCAATGGAAGTGTATACGTGATAGCAAATTCATTCTCAAATCCAGACGAAGTGTATGAACTAATAGAAGGAAAGCTAAATAAGATATCGAAAGCTAATGATTTTTTTGTAAAAAACATTAAAACAAGAGATTGCATTTATGAAAGAATTAACACGGGTAAATCAGAGATTGATACTTGGGGAGTATTTGTTGGAAAAGATAAACCAACAATCTTAAACATCCACGGTGGGCCCGCAAGTCAATATGGGTTTACATTTTTTGATGAGTTTCAAACTTACGCCTCTGCGGGCTTCAATGTAATTGCTTGTAATCCTAGGGGGTCTACAGGTAGGGGTCATAAATTCTTAAGAGATGTTTGTGGCAACAAGTGGGGTGTAAATGATATGCATGATGTTCTTACTTCGTTTAAAAAAATGAAAAAAGAGATGGGAATAACTAATAAAAAAGATGGAATAATGGGAGGTTCATATGGTGGATTTATGACATCTTGGATAATTAGTCATAATCCAAATACTTTTAAATCAGCAATTGTTGAACGTGCTCTACTTAATTGGGAAACTATGGTTGGAACATCAGATATTGGGATAGGTTTCCCAGAAATGTATTTGCTAGATGACATGTCAAAAAATATAAATCTTTACAGAAAAAAAAGTCCTATAACATATGCTTCAAAGATAAAAACACCAACTTTAATAGTTCACTCTCAAGAAGATTACAGATGTCCAATAGAGCAGGCTGAACAACTATTTTCAAACTTGAAAAAAAGAGACGTAAAAACAGCTATGTTAAGGTTTCCCGGTGAAAGCCATGAGCTATCTAGATCTGGAACACCAGTTCATAGAAAACAAAGGTTCGACCATATCATAAGATGGCATAAAAAACATTTAGCTTAAATATTTAATTTAATTAAATAAACTAGTTTTTAATGAATAAATACTCAGTAGTAATAGACAGTGAAACAATCAGTTACTGGAAATTTCTATTGATTTCGAAATTATTAAATGAACGAAAAATTATTAGTTTTTATATTTTAGATAAAAAGCAAAACTCTTTAAACCTCTCTATTAAAAGATTTACTTGTAAAGGACTATCTTTGATTACTACCTCTGAAATTTTTGATGAGGTTCCAAAAATTTATGTATCACAAACTTCACAATTTGATGGAGATTTAATTTGGCTTTCTGAAGAAAAAATAAACTTTGAATACAACAATGACATTTACTTTTTTGCAGATGCTGTAGGAAACCAAAAAACTGAGTATTCAATAATTAACGCTACAGAGCTAGAAGCTATCACTACTACGAATTTGTATAAGATTAACAAAAGCACAGTTATAAAAATTAACTCAGCTTGGACTGAGTCCGCAAAGTTTAGTAAAAATAAGACAATTACAATGCACTTAAGTTCTCTGCGTTATTTATTTAATAATACCAAAAGTCAAAATCATGAAAATTTTGCAGGTTTGATTAATAAGGCAGAGGATGAACGAAGCTCAAATATTGCAAATGTTCTAAAAAAAATCTATTCATTATTATTTTATTACACATCGTGGAGCCTATATAAATATCCGAGAGTTCTTAATATTTTTGATAATAACAAATTGATAACAGATAAAATATCAAAAATATTTAGTGATAAAACATGGGACTTCAGTGCAGATCCTTTTTATTCAGAAAGTGAAGATAGTTTATATTTTGAAAAATTTAACTATTTACTTGGAATAGGAAAACTAGCAAAATATAGTTTCGATAGTGGGGAGAGAGTAGAAATTAAAACTAAAGATAATTTTCATTTATCTTATCCTTGCTTGTTTGAATATAAAAATAAGACTTACATAATACCTGAGGGAGCGCAAAGTAACAAAATTGTAATTTATGAACTCGTCAACGGTAATAATCTTGTAGCTGTTAATACCGTAGTGGACAATTTTGCAGGAATTGATCCAACGATTGTAGAATTCGATGGAAATTGGTATATATTCGCTACAGACGGTTCTAAAGGTAGCAACTCTTATTTAAATATCTTTTATAGCAGTAATCCTCTTGAAAAGTGGTGTGAACACAAGCTCAACCCTGTAAAGATAGATATTACAAGTGCAAGAGGTGGAGGCGGTATATTTAAAGAAGGCAATAGTCTTATTAGGCCAGCTCAAAATTGTTATCCAGATTACGGAACTTCTGTGGTGTTTAATAAAATTGATATATTAACCCCAAGTGAATTTAAAGAATCTGTGATTGGTAGTGTAATGCCTCCAAAAAATTCACTATTTAAGGGTATACATACTTTTTCAAAGAATAAAGATTCTTATATTGTTGATCTTAAAACAAGCGAATACTTCCCTTTAGCACGTTTTGTTACTCTTTTAAGAGCAAGAATCAAATCAAATGATGAAGGAGTTTTTCTTGAAAATTCCTTATTTAAAAGAATTACTGTTGTCTTCTTAATTTTGGTCTTTGTGTTTTTGATATACCTATTTGGGTGGCAAGCTTTATCTTTGTTTATTTAGTGCTCTCTAGATCTACTGGATTTAGTCATAATTTTATCTAAGCCACCATTTGTAAAAATAAAAGATTCTACATTGTCAACCAAGTGTTTTCCATTTTGAGATTTTTGAGAAATTACTTGAACAGACATTCCTTCAAATGGCGATATCAAAGTTATAGATTGCTGTTTAAAACGTTTAGAAGATTGGTCTCTTCTAATAATATCATTTACCATATGGCCTGACTCCCAGGACCAGTCTTCCTCAATAACTACAAATTTACATATATGCTTGGTTTGTGTTTTGTCTATTCTCGCACCTGGACAGATAAGCACAGATCCTTCAACCCAAGGGTTTAACCCTAAACTATCATTCTTTGGAAATGCTATATCAAAAGAACTGTCTACAATTGCTTCAATGTCACCATTTTTAAAATTTCTTTCTTTTATAATTTCTGAAATGGTATTTTGAATCCTAAACAAGGACTCTTCGTCTAAGTTTTCTAGATTTTCTCGATCCACAATTATATTTAAACAATTAAATAAGACAAGTTATTCTTCTTCTATTGCTAGTTTTTGACCTGCTGTTTGTTGTCCTCTTAAGTCTTTTATGTCTATCCTGATTAACCCAACAACGAATATTGTAAGCGTAGCTACAGGGAACAGCAGTATAACTGTGAAGGGACTTGAAGATAGAGTTTCTAGCATAATTAATCATAACAAATATTAGTAGTATAATTAAATCTTGTGAAAGGGATAGTGTGACAAAATTAGGATTGTACGCAAGCATGGTATCAGTTATAGCTTCTGTGCTTATATATATTGTTTTAGATGACTCACAATTGGCAATATACGTAGGTTTATGGGCTCCAACATTAATTTTATATAGCCAAGCTTACGAACAAGCAAATAAGTAGTTTATCTAATAAACACTTAGTTGCTAGTATTTAGTTGTGAATAAAGTAGAAAAAAAATCATTTTTCGGGTTTTTACTCGTCGCCTTTGTATTGCATGTATATCTTGTACTAACTACTTTTGTCGGTGGCTAAGAAACTTCTTTTATTTTTTCTAATAGTTTCATGTTCATCAATTAGTAATGAATCTACTTTATCACAACAATCATCTGACAATCCATTAAAGACAAATCAAACTCAAGAGGTTCTCTCCCTAAGTTCTGAAGAGATATTAATTAGAATCTTTGACGTATATAAAACTTTTTCAGAAAATCCCGACGAGGCAGTGAATATAATATGGAACTTTGCACATGAAGATAACCAAGAAATGACAGGTCCTAAAGAAAGATTTTCTATGATGTTAACTTCTGAACCTTATGATTCCATTGTTGATTTAAAAGATTATTCTTATAAAGTCATATTGGAAAGTACTGAAAATATTCAGTATGAAGTAAAAGTCTTAGCTCAAAATAATAATTATTTCGTTATTACATGGATATTTCAAAAAACCATATGCAATGAAAAGCCGTGTTGGAGAACTATTGGAGTAAGCCAGCCTGAGTATTTTGATTCAGGAATTTAAAAATATCTTACATTATGAAACAAAAAGACCTAGATTTCTCTAGGTCTCTTTTGAGGTAACAGGCTTATTACCTAATAGCAATCTAATAAGGTTGTGAGATTATTTAAAATATTTTTATTCTTCTTCTAATGTCGCTTTCCAGTCAAAATCATAGTTTTCAGGGTTTTTATGTTTTTCGTATTTAGACCATATTTGAAAAAATATCGCACCTACTGTCAAAACAGCTGCAACAATGATTTCCCAATCGCTGCCTTCGTAGTAAAACATTAATTACTAATCGTCCAAATTCTCCAGTGGATTTTCCGGTTGGCAAATTTCAAAAGCATCTTGAACTGCTTCGGAGCTAAAGTCAATATCTGCATCTCTGAAAGCAAAGAAACCAAATTCTCCAGGTTTTGGATCTGGAAAATCTATTCCTTGATCCCTCATACATTGAGAAAATTCTAAAGAGGCATCGACTAATGCTGCTTCTACTTCTGGGTCTAAATCAAACTGTTCTGGAAGTGCATTTCTTAGAATGTCTTCACAGTTCTCAAAAGCATTCTCAAATTCCTCTTCATTTTCAATTTCTAAATTATCAAACTGTGGATTTCCGTCTATATCAAATGTTGGATCTGGAAAGTTAATACCTTCTTCTCGCATGCATTGAGCAAATTGAAGAACACCCTCTTCAAAGGTTGTTTCCTCCTCTACAATTGTTGTAGCAGTGGTAGGTTCAATAGTTACAACTCCCTGTGATTCTTCTCCGCCAATAGTGCATGCAGTAAATACAGCAACAAAAACTATGATCTTTACTTTCGAACTGCCTCTGCTGGTTGAATTTTTGACGCTTTTATAGCTGGATAAACGCCGGAAATAGCTCCGATTAATAATGCTAAAAGTACTGCTCCAAATATTTGCCATACAGGTATTGAGAATACAATATTTGTGTAATTAGTGTAACCCAGGGTTATAGCTGTTCCAAGAAGCACCCCAACAAGACCTCCTATGCCAGACAATACTATACTTTCTAATAAAAATTGATATCTAATCTCTCTTCTTGTAGCACCGATTGATCTCCTAACTCCAATTTCCATTCTTCTTTCTAAGACAGACATGACCATAACATTAGCTATAGCAACCCCTCCAACAAGTAAAGCTACAGATCCTAATCCTAACAATAAATTAGTGAAGGCTTCTTCTGCTGCTTGTTGTGCTTCTAGTGCATCAGAAGGACGCGTAACTTCAACTTGGTCAGGATTTTCTGGATTCATCGATGGCGCAAGTACCTCAACCACATCTTCAATAAAAGTTGGATTAGCTCTGAGATATATAGTTGTAGGTTCTTCATTAATATCAAAAAGGGTTTTTGCAACACCATATCCAATAAATACAGACCTATCTAAGTCAGGATGAATCTTTAATTCTTCTAATATGCCGACTACACCAAACCACTCATTCTCAATGAGTATTTTTGTTGGTTTTGTTAAATTATTAATTCCCAGTCTTTGAGCTGTTACGCTTCCTAAAACGGTTACTGGAATATCAGACAATCCGTCTTGTAGAAATCTTCCATCTGCCAAGTCTCCACCAATAACATCTAGGAGCTCTGCACTAGTAATTATTGTTGAGATACCACCACCCTCAAATTCAGAAATAAAATTACTTCTTCTAACTAAAAGATCTGTCTGTGTGGTTGAAGTAACTTCTTGAACGGGCCCGATTCTTTCAACCATACCCAAAACACCTTTTGGTAGTTCCTCTTGAGTTCCAAAAAAACCAGCTTGCGGTGATGCTTTAACTAGGTTTGTACCAAGAGATTCTAAAGTTGAGAGAAGATCTGCTCTACCAGATGCAGAAATTCCAGATACTGCAACAATTGCTGCAATACCAATGCCAATTCCAATTGAAGTAAGTGTTGCTCTTCCTTTTCTTGCACGAACTCCGTACAAAGCTACAAAGAATAGATCTTTTGTTTTTAACCTTTTTCTTTTCATTTGCTTACAATTTTTCCATCAACTAATTCGATAACTTTTTTAAACATATTTGCATGCTCTTGATTATGGGTAATCATTATTACCGTTTTTCCTTGATTATTAAGATCTTTCAAGATGTTTAAAATATTTATTCCAGATTCTTTATCTAGATTTCCAGTCGGTTCATCTGCTAATACGAATGCTGGATCTTGAACTAGTGCTCTTGCTATTGCGACCCTTTGCTGCTGTCCGCCTGATAGTTCTTTTGGAAGATGGGTTAATCTGTCACCTAAGCCTACTTGATCTAAAACTTCTTTTGCCTTTTCTAACCTTTCAGTTCTAGAAATGCCTTGATAGAGAAGTCCTTCAGCAACATTTTCTTGGGCGGTTAATCCAGGTAGAAGAAAAAAGCTTTGAAAAATAAATCCAATTTTTTCTCCTCTAAATTTTGAAAGTTCGTTATCAGAAAGTTCTGAAACATCACTTTCTTCAATCTCAATTGACCCTTCTGTTATACTGTCCAGCAATCCAATCATGTTGAGTAAGGTGGATTTTCCACTCCCAGATTGACCAACTATTGCAACAAAGTCTCCTTCCTTAACTTCAAGAGATACACCATCTAACGCTCTTACTGGTGGTGGGCCTTCGTAAACTTTGGAAATATTGTTTATAGATATTACAGTTTTAGTACTGGTTTTCATCTTGGAACAACTACGATTTGACCTTCTGAAATATTGCCTTTTACTTCTACAAAACCGTCTGTAAATACACCGATTTCGACAGCAACGTAACTAGTATCGACTCCGGACTCTCCTTCAAAGGTGCCCCCTTCAGTTTGTCCATCGTAAATTTCTAGGGCATAACCACCTTCTGCCAGAGCAAGTAGTGCGTTTACAGGAACGTACAAAACGTTTTGGGAAACTTCAGTTGTCACAAATACTTTTACAGGTGCTTGGTCGTATGCATCAATTTCTTCAGGGTTAAGAACTTCTAATGTTACTTCTATAAATTCTCCTGCTTGCGTTTGTGTAACAACTTGATCAATGAATGTAATTACTGTTGGGACTCTTTCATCTGTTGGCAGCTCTATTTGAACACTGTCTCCAAGAGATACTGTTTCTTGATCTGAGGCATCTACTTGAAAAACTACTTCTATTCCTATTGAAGAAATATTATAGAGCGGTGAATTCAATGCTACTGCCGATCCAACATTGTTTATATATGACCCAACAATAACTGAGGTTTTTGAAGCAAAAGCATTAGTTGGACTGAATGTTTCTGATACAGCACTTAATTTTAATTCGGCCAATTCTTCTCTAGCTTTTTCTAATTCAGCCTCTCTGTTAACACCCTCATTGTAAGACTCAAGAGCTTCATCATAAGCTTTTTGTGCGTTTTCAATTGCTAAAGCTTCTGTAGCGTCAATTCCAGATTCTTTTCCTGCTTCTCTGTTTTGTATACGTTGTTGTACTTTGATATCTTCTTCATATTGAGCTTCTTTCCCAGCGCGTGTTGTTTCAGACATAGATTCATATTGAAGCTCGTCTATTAAATTACGAATTCTTTCTATTTCTGCATCTGCAGCCTGCCAGGCAGCATTTTCTTTTGTCGCATTTTCTTTTGCGTCATCTAGCAATTTTTTCTTATTATCAACTTCCTTTTGAGTTGTTCCACCTTCAGTAACAACTTCTTCAAGATTTTCTATTTCATTTTCCTTTTGATTTATTAAAACTTGTTCGGTGGGAGTAATTTCTGATTTAGTTTCAATTCCATAATCAATATATAAAGTATTAAGCATTTGTGATGTTTCAACATCAAAAATATCATCAGGTACAAAAGAGCTTTGTGCATAACCTAAATAAACTAATGCTTCTTCAACTTGTTTTACATCAGTGCCGGGATCCGAATTCAAATCAAGAGTTCTATAAAAAGGCGTACTTCCTTCAAGCAATATTACCGGTTTGTTATCAATAATGAATAGGACTTCTCCAAAATTAATTATTGTTCCTTCTTTAGGTAAAAAAGTAACTACTCCATTTGTTGGTGAGTTTAGAACTTTCTTGTCTGTTTGTCTCAGCGTTCCGTTGTACTCTTCTTTTTTTTCTAGATCACCTTTTTGTATGGCTACTGTTGTTAATTCTAAAGTTTTATTATTAGAAGATGTATCTGTATTTTGGGTACCAAAATAATATCCCCCATAAGCCAAGCCAGCAATAGCGATTAAAGTGTACAAATTTTTTAATTTAAATATTCTTTTTATCATATTTCCAATTCAATTATTTTATTAAATCTACAGACTTTCTGTAGAATTATTTTACTAAGTTTTTTATCCATCCCATTCATCTTCTTTTAACTCATTTGGAAGATTTTCTTCGCATGCTTGCCATGTTTGTACAATTGGATCATCTTCCCTAAGTTCCCAGTCATCATCAATATAAGCATCAAGCCTAACTTCTCTGTTGAAGTAATTTGGATCGGGTACTTTTGGATAGCCATTTTCTCTAAAACATTTTGCCATGAATAAAGATCTGTCAATCTCTTTTGATACTTCAACAGGATCTTCAAATTGATTTTCATCAGCCACACCCCACAAGTTGTACTTCAAAGCACATTCCTCAATAATACTCCAAAGTTCTTCAGCCTCTTGTTCAGTTATTGTCTCAAAATATGAAGCTATAGTCGTGTATAGGTCCAAAAAGTTTTTTGGCTCTTTAAATTTATAACCAGACTCATTTACACACTGAACAAGAACTAATGGAGCATCTTCATCTGAAATTTCTTCACGTTCGTCTACTAGCTCAACTCCTAGAGCAACTGCCTCTTTTCCTTTGTCCGTATCCGCAACAGAAACAACGGATTGCTCGTCTTGTTGAAAAAAAGAGCATGCTGTTAGAAAAACAAATATTAATAAAGCTTTCTTATACATAGAAAAATTATAAAGAAACCTAGTCTTATCCTCCACCTTGTTGTGGTGGTTCAAGTCCAAGGTCATCAAAGCATTCTCCGGCAGCTTCTCTGATTTGATTTTCTAGATACTGCCCAGACTGTACTAATCCAACAAGAATTGGTCTTAAAGGTCTATCTGCACTTGGATCTTCAACCTCTATACCTTTTTCTCTTAAGCATTGGGCAAATTCGAGTTCTGTATCAAGTCTATCTGCAACATCTTCTGGATTTTCAAAATCTGCGTTATCTCCTAACGGAATATTATTTTCTTCTGCACATGCTTGAATAGTCTCAAAAAGTTCTGTTCTTCCTTTTTCATCAGCTGCAATAAAAATTGGGGTTAAAACACTTCTTAAACCTTCATCGTTTTTTGGATCTTTGACATCGTAACCATTGTCCCTCAAGCATCTTGCCAATAAAAGCTGCGCATCTTCAGGTGATAAATTTTCTTCAACAACATTTTCTTCAACAACATCTTCTAAAATTGTGGTTACTGTTGTGTCTGTAGATAAATCTTGTGTGGAAACTACACCTTGTGAACTATCTGGAGCTGAACACGCAGAAATAATAATAGATATTAGGACTATCAAGCAATTATTTTTCATATCCTGATTCACCATATCCACATTCTTTTAATACTGGAACAATTTCATCTTTTGATTTATCCAATTCACTTAAATCTATTTTAGGCTCTTGTTGAGTTGGGTCTGAGACGTTAATACCTTTTTCTCTTAAACATTTGGCTAATTGAAGGTTTTCATCATATAATTTTGCGAGTTCTTCTGGGTTTAACGTAGATGAATCTGACCAGAGGTTATATTTATTTATACAATAATTGACATCTTCTCCCAGCTGAGACTCCTCATCCTTAGTGTTGCTTAATTGACTAATAGTTGTTTTTAGATCTTGTATGTCAAAAGGAGTTGCAATGTTGTAGCCTTTTTCTTCGTTTAAACATTTGGTTAAAACAATTGGATAATCTTCTTCTGCAATTACTAAAGAGGTAGTTGTACTTTCTGATATAGAAGCTACTCCTTCGTTGCTAGTTGCTGAACACAAGTTTAAAAAAAGAATAAAAATTAAAAAATCTGTTTTTTTCAAGTTTATTTATTCCTTAAACCAAACAAGGGTCTCAATATTTTAATATTTTTTACAGCGTGAAAAATGGTTAGTGATAAAAAACAAATTAAGAATAAAGCAATTGGGAATTTAATTATTGGATGAATATTGAATCCAGCAAAAAAATACATGACTGCCATTTGTATTGGTAAATGAACAATATACACAGGATAAACAGCTGTTTTGTAATATGTAAGTTGTGGTGAATCTTTATTAAGATAAACAGCACCTAACCCCAACATTAAAAATATAAAATTAAACGATTCAAAAGAAATTAAACGATTATCCAGAGAAAGACCATCTTCAAAATTATTAAAATATCTGTAAAGATATAATGCAAATCCTATAAATAAGTGGTTTTTCCAATTTCGTTTATTTGATTCCCAAAAAGTATCACCTTGGGAAACTAAGAGTATTCCAAGAAAAAACCATATTAATCCCAATAAAAATCCGTGGTTTGTATTTGCGTACTCTTGATATGATCTTCCGTAATTTACCACCTCGGAATAGGCAGTAATATTTAGTAAATGGCCTTCAAAGATAACCGGAATTGAAAAAACAAAAACCCCTCCTGGCATATTTAGAATTTTTGAAAATATAGTGTCCTTATCTGCCTTGTTAGAAATTAAACTTAAAAATGGAATCAAAATAAGACAATATATAAATATATTTTTTAAAAACCACAAATGAACTCCATCAAATATTGTAAGCACACCTAACCACAGATATTCACTAGACCAACCTTCATAAAAAGTAAAAGAGATTGCCAGTGATGCGGTACCAAAGGTCAATGTACCAAAAATATAAGGGATGATTAAAATTTTCATTCTTTCTTTAAGTATTTCTATTTTTGTTCGCCTTTGAAAAGATAGTCTTAAAGCAATTCCCGAAATTAGAAATACAAGAGGTATTCTCCATGAATTCATTATGCTTAATAAATACCACACGCCATCGTTAAATCTTTTGTTTTGTACAAATGCAATGTATGGAGCAACGGAAGTAAACGAAATTGCAAGATGATAAAAAATTAGAAGAAACATTGCTATAGATCTCAATGCGTCGATATCGTATCTTCTTTGATTCATATGGATAATATTACAGCTTAAAAGTTGATTAATTAAACTTCAGTTTTGCTTTAAGTTCATCAGTAATGGGTGTTGGCTTCATTGTTGTTTGATCAGTATAAACATGAACAGCCTCGCAAGAGCTAACTAAATCCCCTGCTTTTTTTAGAAACATTCCCATAATCCAAGTCATGCTCGAATTCCCTATTTCTTTTACTTTGACGCCAATTTCTACATCTTGATCAAAATAAAGAGGTTTGTTGTACTGAACTAACACCTGTACGGTGTGAAAATCTTTTTTTGTCTCTTCAATGTCGCTCAAGTAGTCGTAATTAACATGCTTAAAATAGGCAGTAATTGCTTGATCAAAAAATGCGACGTGGTTAGCATTGTGCATTACTCCTTGAGGATCTAGTTCGTAGTATCGAACTGTTGCCTCCCAGAAAACTTCGAATTGTTCTTTTGATAGTTTTATTTTTGACATTTATACAAATATTTGAGTTTTTGGTTCTATTCCACCGGTAAGCGGCATGGCATATTCAAAAAAGTCATTCGTAACATATGGTTTGGATTCGTCTAAAAATTCCTTAGGCATATCTTTTGTGTGCTTAGCGACTTTGCTCAAATCTACAACATCAACATCGCAGTGATATGTTTCTGACAGTTGTCTTTTAAGAATTACCGATCCACTCTGTAATTCTTTTGAAGAAACCACAGCATGGTGTCCAACCCTCTCAGCTTCTTCAGCGTCTATATCGGATACATCAGCTAAAAATGATCTCTGTAAATAACCAAAGGTGTCCGCCCTAACTCTTGCACCATCAATATGTTGCGAAACTATATTTGTTAATGTATCACCTAGCGCACCTGAGCCTGAAAGTTGGATATTCCCATGGCTATCTTTTTTTCCTGCCAGTCCAGAGCCGGTTTTGCTAGCATATGTTTGAAGAAAATATTCACCATCTTCGTTGTGAATCCCTTCAGAAACAGCGACTACACACCTTCCAAGCGAATCATATACTTCTTTAACTTCTTTCAAAAAGGTTTCAATGTTGAATACTTTTTCAGGAACATATACTAAATGCGGACCATCTTCTTCAGTAGATTTCCCCAAAGTGCTTGCAGCAGTAAGCCACCCCGCATGTCTGCCCATTAAAATGTTAATTTTAATACCTCTAAGACTCCTATTGTCTGCATCATCACCCTGAAAAGCGTGAGCTACAAATCGAGCTGCTGAACCGTATCCGGGACAATGGTCTGTTTCGCGTAAGTCATTGTCAATTGTTTTAGGTATATGGAATGCTTTCATTTCATATCCTATAGATTTTGCCCCTTCAGAAACTAAATTAGCTGTTTCAGCCGAATCATTACCTCCTATGTAGAAAAAGTTTCTGATATTCTGTTGTTCAAATATTGAAACAAGTTTTTCTATATCTAAGTCAGTAGGCTTTTTTCTTACTGAACCTAAAGCTGCGGCAGGTGTTTTTCCAATGCCATAAAGTTGTGCTTCAGACAGATTTGAAAGATCTACAAAATCTTCATTGAGCATTCCTTCTAATCCGTGCTTTGCTCCTAGAATGTCATCAAAATCTGATTTGGTAGCTTCTTTAATAAAACCCACTAGTGATCTGTTTATGACAGCTGTTGGACCACCTGATTGTCCAATAACTGCTTTGCCTAGTGGCATTCTCTAACTCCCGTTTTGATATACCGAAATAAAACTTAAATAAGAATCAGCAATTTCTGAAACTGCTTCTTCTCTGGATTTATCACCACTGTGCCACCCTTTAAGTGAGTTCCAAAATATTGATCTTCCAATTGCAAATCCCTTGTAGCCATTTACAGATGAGCCAGCTCTGAGCCATTCATTAACTTTTTCATCATTCGCTCCTCTTCCTAGAACAACTGCAATTACGTCTTCTCTTCCACCATCTTTAATAACTTTTGAAACATTTTCATTATCTTCAATGGTGTCTAGGCCTTCAATTTTCCATATATCTGGATCAGCACCTTTTTCTCTCATTTCCTCAACAACTTGGACTGCAAGCTTAGGTCTTATCTCAGAGTCATATTTAGCCTGATCTCCATCTACACTTGCTAGTTGTTCTTCAGTCGCAGGTACTAAAAACTCTAAAAGAAACTTTCTTTCGTTTTCATCTAGCCAATCTGAAAGAGTTTTTATTCTTTCACCTTGAACCTGTCTAGTTTCAGAATCATCACTAGGATTCCAACGTACAAGTATTTTTACAAAATCTGCATTCACTTCTTTTATTTTTTCACCGAAATCACTACCGTATTCAAAGTCAAAAATCTTTTGACCTGACTTTTCAACGGGAGCTGCAAACTTTATTCCCATTTCTTTCGCTTTTTCTTGAACTTGAAGACCAAAAGTCTCATCAACAAGAATTGCTGGATCTCCACCGTTTATACCTTTTTTTTGTGCTTCAAGAAAACCATCAAAAATGATGTCTTTCATAGAGGATACCCTAGCAACTTCGTCTTGCGTTGGTGCTCTCCCCTCAACCCCTAGAAGTCCTTTTGTTAAAGTTCCTCTATGATCAAACGCAAGAATATATAATTCGTTTGGGTATCCCTTCATAAACTCTCCTTTATGCTTTTACTTTTGTGCTTTTACTTTTGTGCTTTTTCGTGTAAGAACAAATAGCATAATTACTAAAAACAATAATGATACTAATAGTAAATAATCAGAATATGGGTTCGTTTCAGCACTTTCTTCAAAGGTCGCTGCTAAAACTTCTACAAGCTGCAGTGTTGTTGTTCCCCAGTTGTTAGCAAGTGTGTCGTCTAAAAAGAAAACCCTAGAATTTTGAACTGCAGATACGTCACCCCACCCATCTCTAATCGAAAGATCTTTATTTAAGTAATCAGAATGCCCTACAACAATAAAGTCAGGGTCAGACTCTATTACCATTTCTTCAGATAAGGCTGGGTAGCCGCTTCCAAAGGGATCTTCCATAGAATTAGCAATATTTGTTACTCCCAGTAAGTTATAAATTTCTCCAATTAGAGATTCTGAGTTAACACTATAAATTCCGTATGAATATCCAATTTCATGGTACACAGTTATGTCTTCGTAATAAGAATTATTTATAATTCTATTGATTTCTAACTTCATATCTCTAATGGTTGAAGAAGCCTCGTTTTTCTTATTCACCAGCTCTCCTATGTTGGTAATTTGAGTGTATACATCGTCCAGGTTTCTTGCTGGAGGTAATAAAACGTAGTTTATTTTCTGTGCTTCAAGCCCTTCAATTATCCCATTAAAGTCAAATGCAATAATTACTACATCTGGATTAAGCGGAACCAATTCTTCTGCAGTAACCGTATAGGCGTCTATTACCTCAACGGGGAAATCAACTTCAGAAAAAGCATCTACTCCAACAAGTGTATTCTCTGCTCCTAGTGACTGGATTATTTCAGTGTGAGTTGTAGACAGCGAAACGATTTTCATTTCATCGTTTTCTTGCGTTTGGTTCGAACACATCGAAACTAACAAGGCAAGAAAAATAAGTTTAGTTTTCATTATTTCCTTTCTTACCTTGAGAAAATAAAGAAACTTCAAGAATTTCTAGAAACTTCATTCCTTCTCTCGAGGACTGTTGTCTTAAAAATAACGAAGGCGACCTGACTTATCTTTCGAATTACAGTTGCGGGACAGTGTTAGATTTTCACTAACTTCGCTCCATTATTCTTGATGAATAGTAGCAGATTAGTTTTATTCGTCTTCTTCGTTTTCTGTATTTTTTAATGCGTCCATAAGAGTGGGTTCTTCAATATCTCTTGGGACGTCTGGTCTTGGTAAATCTTCATTAGGCAAACTTACTTCGCCTGAGGATTCTTGTCTCACTTTTTTGATTGAATTTACGATCGACATCAGAACTGTTTCTTTTTGTTCATTTTTATTCTGAGTTTTAACATTCTCTGTTGTTGTCTTCTGAGGTGTTTCTAAATGAGACTCCTCTAATACAACCACCTCAATACCCCCAACAAGGTCTGACACTAGGTTGTAGAAAAAGGCGCCAATAGTAGCTAGAGCTGTTTGGGTCAGCATATAAACTGCTGCTATAGAAACTACACTTGTAAAGAGTGTTTCAATATTTCCAACAAGCGAGGCGTCTTGATCAAGAAGAGCAAGTCTTCTTGCAATATCTTCAAGGCCTTGTGGAACTCCTGCATTAACCAATAAAACCCACATTATTGACAATCCAAGCACCACAGTTAATGCAACAACAAAATTAAGCACTAATGTGACTTTTAATACAGTCCAGGGGTCAATTTTTCTAATTATTCTTCTTACTCTATTTACTCTGACCATTTTTAGCTCTTTATAGGTATGAAAGCTGAAACTTCTTCTTCAGAGGATAGCTTCATAACCCTTACTCCTTGTGCTGATCTACTCATTTGTTTTATTTGCTTTACTGCACATCTTATTGCAGTACCGCCTGTACTCATAAGCATAACCTCAGTATCTTCATCTACAGACCTTGCTCCAACTAAATTTCCTTTACTTTCTGTAATTTTAAGAGCTTTCACGCCCATACCGCCTCTTCCTGCTCTTCTGAATTCATCAAGTTTCGTACGTTTCCCATATCCCTTAGCTGTAATAAAAAGAAGAGTTTCATCTCTAGAGGTAGCTGCACCTACAACCTTGTCTCCCTCTCTAAGTTTTATTCCCCTTACGCCCATTGCTGTTCTTCCTTGGGGTTTAAGGTTGGTCTCATCAAATCTAATTGCTTGCCCGTTTTGAGATACAAGTATGACATCTTCTTTACCAGAGGTCGTTTTTACAGAAACAACCCTATCTTCATCTTTAAGTTTTATTGCTTGTAGGGATTTGTAGTTCGAATCAAAATCTTTAAAACTAGATTTTTTAACTGTTCCTTTTTCTGTCATTATTAGCAAAAACTTCTCAGTTTCATAGTCTCTTGTGTCAATAATTGCCTGCACCTTTTCGTCTTGTCCCATCGAAAGAACGTTTTGAATTAAAGAACCCTTTGCTGTTCTGTTGGTTTTTGGAATTTCATGTGCTTTAGCCCGATATACTTTTCCGCGGTCTGTAAAAAATAAAAGATATGAGTGTACAGAAGTAGAAAGAAGATGCTCTATGACATCTTCGTTTGATGAAGCAGCTTTAACTCCTTTGCCGCCTCTGCCTTGCTTTTTGTATGAAGTTGATGGTACAGATTTTACATATCCATTTGCCGATACAGATACAATGATTTCTTCATCTTCAATAAGGTCTTCTATTGAAACCTCGCCAACATCTGGAACAATTCTTGATCTTCTTTCATCGCCAAACTTGTCGGTAATTGCTTCTAATTCTTCGATTAAAATTTTATCTTGTTTTGATCGACTTTTTAAAATTGAAGTCAGTTCTTTGATTGTTTCTTTTAGGTCTTTCTTTTCTTCTTCTAGTTTTTCCATTTCAAGCGCGGTCAGTCTCCTAAGCGGCATATCCAATATGTGAGAAGCCTGTATCTCACTAAGTTTAAATTTTGTCATTAAAGATTTTCTTGCTGTGTCAACATCTTTTGAAGCTTTTATAACTTTAATAATTTGGTCAATCTTTTTTAAAGCCAGAAGCAAGCCTTCTACTATATGGAGTCTGTTTTCGGCTTTTTGTAGTCTGTGTTTTGTTCTTCTTTGTATTACATCAATTTGATGATCAATATAATATTTAATTAACTCAGGAACTGAAAGTACTTTTGGAACTCCTTCAACAAGAGCTACTGAGTTTACGGAAAAAGTGTCTTGTAGTTGAGTTTGTTTAAAAAGTTGATTAAGTACAACCTGTGGAACTGCATCTCTTTTTAGCTCGACAACTAACCTAGTTCCGTTCCTGTCACTACTTTCGTTCCTAAGATCAGAAATTCCCAGGAGTTTCTTGTCTTGAACAAGTGTTGCAATTTTTTCCATAATTCGGTCTGTAGATGCTTGGTAGGGTAATTCTTTAACAACTATTGCAGACCTGCCTCTGCCTAGTTCTTCTACGTCGGCAACAGCTCTTATTTTGATTGATCCTCTTCCTTTTAATATTGCTTCTTTAATTGTTGGTGTATCAACAACAAGACCACCTGTTGGGAAATCTGGTCCTTTAATTATTTTTAGATAGTCTTTTGGTTTTACATCTTTGTTTTCAACAGTGTATTTAACAGCTTCTGTTATCTCTCTAAGGTTGTATGGCGGCATATTTGTTGCCATTGCTACAGCAATTCCTTCTGCGCCATTAACAAGGAGGTTTGGAAATCTTGCAGGTAAAACTTTAGGCTCTGATGTTTCGCCTGAATAGTTTGGTTCAAAGTTTACAGTATCCTCATCAATTCCATCCAGTAATTGTGATGAAAGAGATGACATTCGTGACTCTGTGTATCTCATAGCTGCAGGTGGATCGTCGGGTGTTCCAAAGTTACCCTGGGGCTCGATAAGCGGGTATCTTGTACTAAAGTTTTGTCCAAGCCTTACTAGTGTTCCATAAATTGCATCGTTGCCGTGGGGGTGATAATTACCCATTACATCACCAACGACTTTTGAACATTTTCTAAAAGGACCTGTTGGTCTTATACCTGTTTCATACATGGAATACAAAATTCTTCTCTGAACTGGCTTTAAACCGTCCTTAACATCGGGCAGAGCTCTTGACACGATTACAGACATTGCATAATCTAAAAAAGACTTAGATATTTCGTCCTCTACAGCAATAGTTCCGTTTGATGTGTTGTCAGTGTTGTTTTCTTCTTTTACAGGTTTTTTAGCTGCTGGTTTTTTAGCTGCTGGTTTTTTAGCTGCTGGTTTTTTAGCTGCTGGTTTTTTTGATGGTTGTTTTTTTGATGGCATTATACGTCAAGAAACCTTACGTCTTTAGCGTTCTTTTCAATAAAAAGCTTTCTTTTTGATACATCATTTCCCATTAAAATTTCAAACATATCAGAAGCTTTTGCCATTGCACCTTTAGCGTCTGCGAGTGTAACTTTAATTAGAGTTCTGGTCTCAGGATTCATTGCGGTGTCCCACAACTCTCCAGCGTTCATTTCTCCCAACCCTTTGAATCTACTTATATCAAACTTTTTGTTTTTGTTTTCTTTTTTAAACTTATTTAGTGATTCATCATCTTTTAAGTATGTTATTCCTGATGATGCTTTTACACGATACAGGGGTGGTTCAGATATCCAAACTTTTCCACTTGTTATCAAACCAGGCATAAATTTAAAAAAGAATGTAAGAAGTAATGTTCTAATGTGAGCACCGTCGACATCGGCGTCTGTTAAAAAAATTATTTTATCATATCTTGACTCTTCTTCATTGAATTGGAGTTTTATACCAGTCCCAATAGCTTTTATTAATGCGCTTATCTCTTCGTTTTGAAGAGCTCTATTTTCTGTAACTTTTTGAACATTTATAATTTTTCCCCTAATCGGTAAAATTGCTTGTACCCTTGAGTCCCGTGCTTGTTTAGCAGGACCAGCTGCTGAGTCTCCCTCTACAATAAAAAGCTCACTTTCTGTTGGGTCTGTTGAAGAGCAGTCTGCAAGTTTTCCTGGAAGACCAGAAGTCTCTAAAATGCTTTTACGCTTTGTAAGTTCTCTAGCTTTTTTCGCACTCATTCTAGCTTTTGCAGCGACTGCACATCTTTCTACTATTGCACGACCTTCTTTTGTGTTTTTAGTTAACCATTTTGGAAATTCGTCATTGATTAACACCTGAACCCTCGATTTCATTTCAGTATTTCCTAATTTTGTTTTTGTCTGTCCTTCAAATTGAGGTTCTTTTACTCTTACAGACACCACTCCAGTAAGTCCTTCTCTTATGTCGTCGCCTGTCAAAGATATATCTGAATGAAGATTTCTTTTTTTTGCAAAATCATTAATTGCTTTGGTAACGGCTGTTCTTAACCCTTCCTCATGAGTACCCCCCTCTAGGGTGTGTATGTTGTTAGCAAAACTTTTTATTGTTACGTCATCTTCATTTTTCCATTGGAGAGCGACCTCAATTTCTGAATCTTTAGTTTGGTCTGAAAAAGAAATTATTTTTTGATGTAAAGAATCAAAGCCTTCATTTAAATATTCAACAAAGTCTGTGAGGCCACCTTTGTAATGATACTCCTCTTTTGTTGGTGGCTTGACTCTATTATCAGTAAGTGTTATTTTCAAACCTTTGTTCAGAAATGCAGTTTGTCTGAGTCTTTCATCAACTATGTTGTAATCATATGATTGGGTCTCGTCGAATATTTTTGGATCTGCTAAAAAGTTAACTTTTGTGCCTGTTTTTTTTGAAACTTTTCCTTTTTTAATTTTGGATTTTGGTTTTCCCAAGTCAAAGTCTTGATTCCAAAAATGACCGTCTCTTTGAACTTCGACCTTAACATAGGTCGACAGAGCATTAACAACAGATATCCCAACTCCATGCAACCCACCGCTAACTGTATAGGCTCCGGATTCAAATTTTCCACCAGCGTGAAGCGTTGTTAATACTGTTGTGAGTGCAGATATTTTTGTTTTAGGGTGTGGTTTTACTGGTATTCCGCTTCCGTCGTCTTCGACAGTAACCGAACCGTTTTTTTCTAAACTAACTTTTATCTTTGAACACCTTCCAGCCATAGCTTCATCAACAGAGTTGTCTAAAACTTCCCAAATTAAGTGATGTAATCCGTTTGGACCCGTGGATCCAATGTACATTGCAGGGCGTTTTCTAACCGCCTCTAGACCCTCAAGAATTTTTATATCTTTTGAATCATAACTACTATTTGAATCTTTTTTAGACACGAATTATCTCCAAGATACGCTTCTTTTTGCTTATTTTACAGCCCCTTGCTGAACTCTTATTTTACTAGATTTGCTGATTATTGTTGGTTATTATCTATTTGAATATTCAGTTTTTTTAACTTTATTTTTGTGTTTTTTTCAATATCAATTAATAGTTTTTCTTGTTGAAGTTCAATTAAATTTTTTAGTCTTTTTGTATCAACATAAATTATTAGTTCTTCACCAATAACTGGTCCTGGTATAGTTTCCTCATAAAGGTGGGTTTTATCGCTTTTAAAGTATTTTCTAATTTTTTCAGATTTTGAAAAATCAATACCTGAATCGTTGGGATTAATTTTTTGAGGTTCTTTATTTAACATTTATTGATTGGCTCTAACAGGCATTAATAGATATCTATAGTTTTCTTCTTCTCCTTGAATGACTGCTGGTTTGTCGTTTCCAGAAAACCTTAGATAAGCTTTATTTCCTTCTAAAACCTCAATTCCCTGAATCAGATAGTTTGGGTTAAACGATATTTCAAAACCGGATATATCACCCACTTCAAGACCTAATATTTTTATATCTATCACTTCGTTTCCACCCCCAATGTCTTTGTTGGTAGAGGAGATGTTGAGAGTTTTGTCGTCTACAATCTTGAGCGTTACAGGTATAAAACCCTCTGCAACAACTGTTGATCGGTCTAATGACTCCAATATAGACTTTTTATCGACTTCTATAGAGAAAAGGTTTTCTTTGGGAAACAACATTTTGTATTCCGGAAATGTTCCTTCTAGTTTTCTTACTGATGTGTAGTATTTTTTGTTATAAAAATGTAGCTCTCTTTCTGTTGAATTTATGTTTATTTCCTCTTCGCTATCTTCAAATATTTTAATCGTTTCGTTTAAAGACCTATATGAAACAATTCCTGCATCAGAAATAGGTAGATCAAAGACGGTGTTGGTTGCAAGCCTGTAGCTATCGGTTGAAACGAGATTTGTTTGGTTGTTTTCATTGTCGAAGAAAACACCGGTTAGAATTGGTTTTCCTCCTTCTGGAGAAGCTGCTACACCTACTTTTTTCAGCGCTTCAAAAAGACTCGTTGTTTTAAGCCGTTTGCTTTCAGATGTGTTGTGTTGTTGTTCTAGTAGTGTTTTGGGGTAGGTTAGGTGGTCTAGTTTTCTAAGCCTATACTCTGTTTTTTTTGTTTCTACCTTGATCTCGTTCCCTATGTCTGAAAAGACAACTTCTCCTGCTGGCAGCTTTCTCATGACTTCTGAAAAAATTCTTGAATTAACAAGGCACTCTCCGTCAACAATCGACTCTACTTCAAAATTGGCTTTTATAACCAAATCCAAATCAGACCCCGTTAGCTCGCAGTTGTTTTCTTTAACTTTTATATAAAGCCCTTGAAGTGCTGGAGTGGAGGGCTTAACGTCAACAGCCTTAGATACCGTTAAAACAAACTCTTTAATAACTTTCGTTGTTGTTTTAAATTTCAATAGATACCTCTTATTCTTTTATATATATAACAATAATAAAGCTGTTTAAAGTGTTTAAAAAAGCAAAAAACGCTTTAAAAGGTTTCAAAAACACAGTGTTGGTTTTCAACATTTTAAACACCAACAAACTTTGCAGAATCATTTTCCAATTTATTGTTGAAAATGTTAACTTCTTTTTTAAACAAGTTTGAACTCTCCACTTTTTTTATGGAAGAGAGAACGGTTGAGTGCGATCTGTTCCCTGCGTATAAACCAATTTGATTCAAAGAGTACTCAGTATGTTTTCTCATTAAATAAATAAACAAATGTCTAGCATTACTTACCAGTTCACTCCTATTTTTCGATAAAACAAGCTTTTCGTCAACCTGATAAACTTCTGAACAGTATTTAAGAATGAATTCTGGGGTTAACTCCATAATTTTGTTGTTGCTATACATTGAAACGAGCTCAGATATGTATTTGTTGTTACTTACACCGGTTTGTTTATTAATAATTAAATTGTTAACAACACCATTTATTTCTCTAAAGCTTTGAAAGTCTAATGAAAGCAACGTTTCTAGATCATTTTTTGAAAACAACAAACCTCCAAACTCAACATTACTCTTTTTTAAAACCTCCGAAAAAATTTTAGTGTCAGGTTTTTCTATATCTGTTACCAATCCATTTAAAACTCTAGAAACTAAACGATCTGGAAAACCATTAAGATCTTGTGGTTTTTGGTCTGATGCCAAAACTACAGACTTTGAATTATTCAAAAAATAGTTAATTGTATGAAAAAGTTCCTCAGAAACGCCCTTTTTACCTACAAAAAACTGTATATCGTCTACTAACAAAATATCTACAGACCTAATTCTCTTTTTAAAGTTGTCAATATCACTATTTTTTATACCAGAAATGTATGACTCAAGAAAAGATTCTGAGTCTATATAAAAAGAGGACTTACTTGACGACTCAATAGTTTTTAAAAGGTGCGTTTTTCCAACACCCGGTTTACCATAAACAAAAAGCGGATTGAATCGTTTACCGGGCGACACAACAACGTTTTTAGCGGCTGTTATTGCCAGATTATTACAACTACCAACAAAAAGCTCATCAAAAAACGACAAATCATAGGTATTCTCGTCAACAACATCTTTTGTTGTTTCAACAGCTGTATTTTCAGTATTTAATTTTTCATGAACGTTTATTGTTTGAAAGTTCTTATCAACAATAAACACGCAGTCAGCCTTATTGTTGTATTCAGCTTGATATACTGACTTAATTTTCGAATAAACCTTTTTTTCAATAGATGATTTTATAAAATCAGACGAAACTACAATACAAAGATCGTTTTCATCATTTATTTCAAAGCCAATTTGATCTAGCCAATATCGATCTGTTTTGTTGGTCAAAGACTTTTCTAATAAAAATCTAAACTCTTCAAGCATTACAGCTTTTCCCCTTACTCACCGTTACCAGATACAAACTTACCTTTAAAAACAAGATTTTCATAGAGTGTGAAAAACAGATTAAAATTTCACAAAGTGTTTAAAACTTTGAAAAACCTCAATAAACATTGGGTAAATCTTTAAACAAGTAATACACATTAACTTTTAATAAAGCTGTTTGTTAAAGCTAGTTAGTTTGTTTTTCGCGAACTAAAAATCCTTTTCGCGAACTAATTAAAAAATAAAATTTATTTTGTTTTGTTTAATTAATTTCTTCATTTATTCTTACAGACAGGTATTAAATGAAAAGAACATATCAGCCTAGTAATAGAAAAAGAAGCAGAAAACACGGTTTTAGATCAAGAATGCGTACAAGAGCAGGTCGCGAAATTCTTAAAAGAAGAAGAAAAAAAGGTCGTAAAATTTTGTCTGCCTAGGTACTGAAAGTGAAGTTCACTTCGCTGAATAAAAAAAGTCATTTTGATAACCTAAAAAAAGAAGAATTTTGTATAGCCGCAAAAGGCCTGAAGGTTTTTGTTAAAGAAAACGATACAACCTCTTCAAGACTTGGAATAAGTATTTCAAGCAAGCATGCAAATGCAGTTAATAGAAATAAGTTTAAAAGAAGGACAAGGGAAGTAGTAAGGAGCCTGTCGGACAATAAAAATTTAGACATTTTAGTTGTTGGGAATAAAGATTCGTCAAACCTAACAGCCACTGAAATTGAAAAAATTTTTAAGTCTCATCCCTTACTTTAAAAAAATGAAAATATTAGGATTTTTTCTTCAGGGATTAAGATCTCTACTTACAATGTTTGGTTTTGGCGGAGGCAACTGCATGTATTATCCGTCTTGTACAAACGTTATCGTTGATAGTTTTGAAAAAAGCGGACTATTCAGGACTATTCCAGTAATTTTAAGAAGAATATTAGTTTGCAACCCAATATATAGAAAATTTGGTAAAAATTGGCAATATTAGAACCATTTGCTCTTGCTATAGGGTTTTTACTCTCTTATGTTTACGACTATATCGCATCATACGGATACTCAATCGTAATTTTGACAATAATTATTAATGTAATAATCTTTCCACTTACACTCAGACAAACTAGATCAACTAAAAGAATGCAAGATGCGCAGTCTGACATAAAACGGCTTCAAAAACAATACAAAGACAATAAAGAAGAACTTAACAAAGCTATGGCTGCAATGTATAAAGAAAAAGGGATCAATCCGCTCGGTTGCATTTTACCGCTATTAGTTCAAATGCCTATATGGTTTGCTCTTTTTAGGGTATTAAGAGACCCTTTAGATTTTATACCAAGTTCTTCCAGCCTTTCAAACAGTTTAGCTGTTAGTACAAGTCTTAAATTTTTTAATATGGATCTCCAAATTCCACCCTCAGAAGTTGTTGAGTGGATTGAAAGAGTTCCTTATTTAGTACTAATTTTATTGGTTATTCTTACTGCTTTGTATCAGCAGAACCAGATAACTAAAAAGACTGGAAAAAGCGACAATCCTCAAGCACAACAAATGCAAATGATAGGAAAAGTAATGCCTTTATTTTTCGGATTTATTTCTTGGACTTTACCGACAGGTTTGGTTGTTTATTTTTTAACAGGAAATATATTTCGTATTGGGCAACAAGCATTGATTGTAAAGCTTGATGATAAAGAAACTAATAAAAAAGAAGAAAACAAAAAAGAAAACGAGGAACAACAGCAAAACCCTGTACAAGAAGATTCTCGTAAAAACCGCAAAAAAAGAAGGAGAAAGTAATGGCTAATAACAAATGGGTTGAGGTAGAAGCAAAATCCATAGATGACGCAATTAAAGCAGGACTAAACGAATTAAATCTTGAAGACGCAACACAAGCGAATATAAACATTTTAAGAGAGCCAGAAGGTGGCGTGTTTGGTGTTGGTGGAACCAAAGCATTAGTTCGAATTTCCGTAAGAAATGGTGGATCTAGAAACTATAACAACAAAAACAAACGAAACAGCAGTAATAAAAATGGATACAAAAAGCAGTATTCTCCAAAAAAGCCACGCATAGAGGCAGATAAAGACGAACAATTAAAGGTTTCTGTTAACTTTTTAGAAGGCCTTGTAAAATCTTTTGGACTTGATGGAAAGGTAGAAGGCGCACTTGAAGATGAAAACCTAGTTGTTAACGTAACAGGAGAACAAACCGAGGCGTTAGTTGGAGAAAAAGGCTTCATTATTAGATCTTTGCATGAACTTACAAGAACTGTTGTACAAAGAAAAACTGGTGCTGGAACAAGACTTAGGTTAGATGTCGCTGATTATGCAATGAAACGTAAAAAAGCACTAACAATATATGCAGAAAGATTAAGTAAACAAATTCTTGAAGACAAACAAGAGGTTATGTTAGAGCCAATGAATTCTGTTGATAGAAAAACGCTCCACGATGCAGCTGCCACTTTTGATGGAATTAGATCTTACTCTGAGGGTAGAGAGCCGTACAGATCAGTTGTTTTTGCTCCTGAAGAAGAAGAATGACCTACGAGCCCCAAATTCCGACTTGGGGTAATGAGTACAAAAACTATCTCGAAGGGCTTAAAAATTACCACAATTGGTTAAGCACCACAGGCATAAATAACGGTTTAATAAGTAAAAAGCCTTTGCAATACATATGGGACGAATTCATAGTCCACTCGTTGTATTTTGGAAAAATACTGCAAAATATTAAAAATAATGACCAAAATATTTATGACCTAGGCACAGGCGGTGGTATTCCTGGAATTCCTATTGCTTTAACTAATCCAAACAAATTATTCACTCTTGTCGACATAAGCGAAAGTAGAGCTTTTGAACTTCAAAGGCTAAAAAATATATTAAATTTAGAAAATGTCGAAGTTCTTAATGAGAGTGCTGATGCAGTTTTAACAAATAACAAAACGTACATTTCTCGCTGCTTTGTTTCATCAAAAGATGTTTTGAAAAACATAAAACATTTAAAAAATGTAATATACATCGTCTCTTCAAACGGAGAAAATTTAAACGAAAATAAAAAAAAGTTTCACGTGAAACAAGAAAAATTCACCATTAATTCAATAAACATAAGACACATTGATGTTATAAATGTTAAGTGAAGGTTCTTACAATATTGTGCCAAAAAGGTGGAGTTGGTAAAACAACTTTCGTTGTAAATCTAGG
Organism: uncultured Candidatus Actinomarina sp.; assembly: GCA_902625455.1. Taxonomy (GTDB): domain Bacteria; phylum Actinomycetota; class Acidimicrobiia; order Actinomarinales; family Actinomarinaceae; genus Actinomarina. The sequence goes on from CACOBL010000001.1 coordinate 363,252, forward strand.
AAAACTACTATCACACAAAGGACACAAAACTTTATTGATAGATACCGATCCTCAGGGAAATGTATCAACATACCTAAATTTTGATAAAAACTCTAAAGAAGCCCTAAACACAACAGATTTATTTGAAAACAGGTTAGATAAAGAAATTATGAAAGTTTCTGAGAGCCTTTATTTGATTCCTTCAAATAAATCAATAACTAAACACAGTAATGAAAAAATTATAGGCGGATCAAAACTCATGAAACATAAAAACTTCCTTAGAGAAAAGGGTTTTGACCTAATTTTGATTGATACCCCACCAACAATAAGTTCTTTAACACAAGAGTCTTTAACAATAAGTGATTATTACTTGATACCATCAAAACCTGAATTTTTAGCTGTAGAAGGAGTTTCTCAAGCAATGGATTTTGCAAAGGAAACAATAAACAACGTTATCAAAGCGGACCCTATATTTTTAGGTGTTGTTTTAAATCAAGTTGATACTAGAAGATCAAGCTTTCAATCCTTTGAAAACGAACTCAGGTTTTTATTGGCCGACAAGCTTTTTAATTCAAAAATTTCCCAATTAACTGAAATAGCTGACAGCCCATTCTATGCTAAGACCGTGCTTGATTTCAATGAAAACAGCAAAGCAAAGCTTGAATTTATTGAGCTTTCTGAAGAAATTTTTGAAAAAGTGGGATTATGAAACGTACTTTAAGCGATCTAATAGCTAATAGTGACACAAAAGATCTTGTGATAAAAAATGTGAATATTGATTCTATTAAGGAGAGTCCAACTCAAGCCCGTAAAAAGTTTGACCAAAAAAAATTAGAGGAATTAAGAGATTCGATATCAAAAAACGGAATACTTCAACCACTAATTGTCCAGAAACTCGAAAACAATCAATACGAACTGATTGCCGGAGAGAGAAGACTGAGAGCATCTAAAATGCTTAAATTAGAATCTGTTCCTTGTCTTATAAAGGACGTAAGTAAAAGGGACGCAGCAGTTCTTGGAATAGTTGAAAATATTCAAAGAAGTCAGTTAAATTCAATTGAAGAGGCTTTGGCTTATAAAAATCTAAAAGAAAACTATGAGCTTTCTAACGATGAAATAGGTTTTTTAGTTGGTAAAAGTAGACCTCATATTTCTAACATGCTTAGAATTTCTAATCTAAGCCCAAATGCTCAAAACGCTTTAAGTAACGAAGAGGTCTCGTTTGGCCAAATTAAACCAATAATAGTTTTAGAACACAGTGTTCAAGATAAGATGTTGAAAGATATAATTGCATTAAATCTTTCTAGTAGAGATGTTGAAGAAAAAGTTCGTCAACTCAACAATGTTAAATCAGATGAAGAGTCTTTTCATTATAAAAACATGTTGGAAGATCTGCTTGGAACAAAGGTTTCATTTAAAAGAATTAAAAATAAATCAAAAATAAGTTTTACATTTAATTCAAAAGAAGATCTTGATTCGTTTATAAAAAAAATCTCTTAATCTTTATAAATTTCTTTTAACTCTTCTAAGATGCACGCTAATATATCTATAATTTCATATTGGTAAAAATTACCATTTATTACTAAAGTAACTGATTTTGTATTTTTTAAAATAGACGAGGATCTTCCTTCTGAAATAAACCCAACAGAAGATTCGATTTTTTTTGATATTCTTTCACCAATTAAACTTGATGAATGCTTACCTTGAAAATAGTTTATTTTTGAATCTACAGAATTTCTTAAACTCAAAAACAAAGTGGGATTAATTTTGTTTACATACTCGATACTGTTTTTTTCATCTGTGTCTTGTGTAATTTCTGAAGAAAAGGAAACGTTTAAGTTATTTTCCTTACAAAAGTCTTTTATTTTTTGATATAAACCAATCTGTTCTTTGTAATCTCCTTGGTTTTCTACATCAAAACAGATAGAAAGATTACTAGAACCCTTTTTGAAGCTTTTCACAGCTTCATTTAAAGAAGTATTTAATGTAGGCCTTAGTAATTTTCGAATTTCAGCTGAAGTTTCCAGGCCGACTGTACCATCAATGGACAATCCTCTATTTTCCTGAAATAACTTAACAGCTTTACTCACATTATTGTCAAAAGAAGAGTTTATCGGTTCAGAGTAAAAACCTAATCTAGAAAGATATTCTTGAAGCTCTTCTACATCAGAACCATAAATAATAGGTTTTGATAATAAAAGAAGCCTATCACCTAAAACATAACCATTGTTTAATAGTTCAAGCCACAAAAGTTCTTTCGAAATGTCTTTTGAGAGGTTGTGATCCTCTATAAATAGCTCTACAAGATTAATTAACTCTTCAATATTTTTAGAACTAGGATATCCACAGGAATTAAGCTTTATAGTTAAATCATCTAACTCTTCGTTTGAAAGTTCTTGTAAGTACTTTGTAAAGTTTAAATTAGTGGTCAAGCCATCTCTCAACATCCATTGCTGCCTGACACCCGGTACCAGCAGCAGTAATTGCTTGTCTGTATAAAGAGTCTGCTACATCGCCAGCTGCAAACACACCAGGTACTGAAGTGCTTGTCTCCGTTGTGAACCCGGTTTTTATGTATCCTTTTTCATCAAGTTCTACAAGCTCGTCTAAAAATTTTACATTTGGATCATGACCTATGGCAACAAACACTCCATCAAGCTCTAATTCACTCGTTGTTTTGTTTTCTACATCTTTTAATTCAATTGATGAAACACTCCCATCACCATTAATTTTTTCTACAGTTTTGTTCCAAACAACTTCTATTTGTTCATGATTTAGTACCCTGTCTTGCATTATTTGGCTTGCTCTAAACTGGTCTCTTCTGTGTATTACATAAACTTTTGACGCAAACTTTGTTAAAAACAGTGCCTCTTCCATTGCAGAATCACCGCCACCCACAACCGCAACGATCTTCTCTTTAAAGAAAAAACCATCACAGGTAGCACATGCTGAAACACCATATCCCTGTAATTCTTTTTCACCCTCTACTCCAAGCCATCTTGCGGATGCCCCAGATGCAATTATTACTGATTTAAACAGGTACTCTCCCTTAGAACTCGTTAGCTTAAAACCATTATCAAGTTTTTCTATTGAATCTATTGTTTCTGTTTTAATTTCTGTTCCAAACCTTTCAGCTTGTCCTTTAAAAACTTGCATTAATTCAGGACCCATAATGCCATCGACAAAACCTGGATAATTTTCAACATCTGTGGTTAACATCAACTGACCCCCAGATTCTAAACCTTCAAAAAGCACTGGAGAGAGACTTGCTCTTCCAGCATAAATTCCTGCAGTATATCCTGCCGGACCAGAACCAATAATTGCTACACTTTCCATTACTTTTTTCTCCAATAATTTCTTAAAGACATAATTAAGAAGAGTAGTCCTATTGAGGCAAAAGCAAAGCCTGTTGGATTAATTCCAAGAAGTAATCCGAGCCCCTGCATAATTTTTATTATTCCAATAATAAGAAATCCCAAAGCCATTAAAAGCAGAACAACCAATAGAAATCCCATTGACGCAAACCCAGCAATTCGCTTTACAGGTTTAACAACCAACCTTTTAATAGTTTCAATTAAGCTTTCTACGGATTCTACAAAACTATCTTCTTGTTCCATATATCTAATATTAAGCGCTCAAAAATTATTAATGAAGTTCTAAAAATCTAACTAGTACTTAAGATTATGAAATTAGTTTTTGTAAATTCAAAACCATGTTTTGTATAGAGGCCTTTTGCAGCCTCGTTATTTTCTTGAGTATTTAAACGTATATTTATGTATTTTTTTTCTTTGGCAAAGCTAAGAACACTATTAAGCAATTTGGATCCATGACCATTGTGTTGATATTCTGTACTAATTCCAAATCTTTGTAAAAATGAAAAGTTTCTTGTTGCTCCTAAAATCGCATACCCAATAAGACTATCTCCGCTATATTCTTTGAACAAAAAGTTTTGATTACAACTATCAAGAGTTTCTATAAATGCTGCCCTTGAGTTTTGCCAATAAGGGCTAAATATAGACCTATCAAGATCAACTAATTCATCGATATTGTTTTTTGTAAAATTTTCAAAATGTGATGTTTCAATTTTTTTTAATTCTAAACTTCTTAAATTTATGGACAGAATATTTAATTTTTCAGCAGCATTCCATCCAGATGACAACCAGCTATGGGTTTCATTTTCTTGAATCATTGATGAATTAAATTTAAACCCTGTATTTTCAGCTTCTAGTTTTATTCTTTTTAGAAGACTCCTCCCACCATAAATTTTTTCAAAATAAATTATCGAAGTAACATCGTTCCATTTTCTTGTTTGGTAACTTCCAACCCAAGAACTATGTTTGGTTTTCTCATTTGTTAAATACATACTTAAGTATTTTCTTATCTTCATCGTGTGTTAGAAGATTTACAGCTGTTTCATAATCAATTAAAGCCACTTCCTCAATTTCATCATCAGGTTCGCTATCAAAAGCTTTCACTACATACATTTTGAAAAACCAAACTGTTTTCTTAACTTTTTCATTGTTAACCGATATTTCGTAGCGTGATTCAGCCAAGGGCTTTTCATCAGACAATTCTACGATAAAACCGGTTTCCTCAGATACTTCTCTTTTTGCAGCATCTTTTAGTGTTTCACCTTCTTCCATGTGTCCTTTTGGAAAACCCCAGAACGATTTTGGATCGTTTACATATTCACTTTTTCTGTTTTTAACCAGTAGCACCTTGTTGTTATCTACAACAATTCCTCCAGCTGCAAAATCTACTTTTGAATTCATTCTTCTATTGTATCCACAGTTCTTCTAAGCTATCAATATGGTACCAATTACACTATTAAAATTAGTTGAGAATAATAGCTTTTTAAGCACTCTTTCTTCTTTGTATCACGGTAATGGTTTTGAGTTATATCTTGTTGGGGGTGCAGTAAGAGATGGAATACTAGACATCCCGACAAACGATTTTGATTTTACAACTAACGCCACGCCAGACGAGTCAATCGAATTGCTTAAAAAAAATAATTACAAAACAACTGAGGTAGGTAAAGCTTTTGGGACAATTGAACTTTATGACCAAGAAAGGGTAGTGCATATAACTACTTTCAGGAAAGACACATATGAAACAGATTCAAGAAACCCTGAAATAGAAAAAGCTTCCGATCTTGTTACAGATCTATCGAGAAGAGACTTTACAATAAATTCCATTGCATATTCACTAGAAACTAATGAATTAATAGATCCGTTCTCAGGTTTAAAAGACCTTGCATCTGGAACTATATCAACACCAGATGATCCAATCATCTCATTTTCTGACGATCCTTTAAGAATGTTAAGAGTATGCAGATTTGCAAGCACACACGGATTTTCACCAGACAACGAAACCTATATAGCAATGAAAGAAAACATAGAACGAATAAAAATAATAACAAAAGAGAGAATAAGAGATGAGATAAATAAACTTTTAGTTGGCAAGAGCCCATCAATGGGCATTCGAACTTTAGTAGAGAGCGGTCTGAGTTTATATATTATTCCAGAAATAAATGAACTTAAAATAGAAGTGGATCCAAAACATCACCACAAAGATGTTTATGAACATACATTAGCAGTTTTAGATGGGGTACCACCAAAACTCGCAATTAGAATGGGCGCTCTTTTACATGATATTGCCAAACCAAACACTAAAGGTATAGAAAATGGAAAAGTACACTTTAGGCATCACGAAGTAGTCGGCGCAAGGATGACAAAAAAAATATTAAAGGGATTGAAGTATGATAACAAAACAATTGAAGATATAGCTTTACTTGTTGAACAGCACTTACGCCCCCATACTTTCAAGATGGGATGGACAGATTCAGCAGTGAGAAGATACATTGTTGATGCTGGACATATGCTTGAGGATTTAAATGAACTAGTGAGAGCGGATGTAACTACAAAGAACAAAATAAAAGCAAAAGAGATATATGAAAATCTTGATGAAATGGAAAAAAGGATAGAAGAAGTTAAAGCTAAAGAGGAGCTATCCAAAATTAGACCAGCTTTATCAGGAGATGAAATTATGAAACATTTCAACATTCAACCTGGGCCTAAAGTTGGAGTTATTATGAAAGCTCTTTATGAACAAAGGATCAACGACGGTGAGGTATCCAAAGAAGATGCTTTAAAACTTGCTGAGGAAACATATAAAAATTTATAATTGTATAAATATACAAACAAATGTATATTTATAAATATGACAAAAGCAACTATTCAAAGACAAAAGCTGATTGCTGACTTTATTGATTCTGGAAATATTTCATCACAGAATCAACTTAAAGGAATGCTTAAAAAGAATGGGACAATTATTACGCAAGCCACTCTTTCAAGAGACTTAAATGAGCTTGGAGCTATAAAGAAAAGATTAAAAAATGGTAGGTTGGTCTACTTGTTACCAAAAAATCAAGATAATAATGCTCAATATAAAATAGCCAAAAGAGCACTTCAAGACTTTGTTTTAGAAATAGAGCCAGTTTCTAACCAAGTTGTTGTTAAAACCACTACCGCTGCTGCCCAAGTAATTGCCGAGTCTATTGATAACTTATATATTGAAGGTATAGTTGCATCAATTGCGGGAGACAATGTAGTTTTAATAATTACTCCAAATGAAAAGCAAGCTAAAGACGTTGCGAATACTATTGAGAAAAATATAAAGTAATTTAATGCTCATATTCTCAAAATATGAAAATACTTTTGATAACATTTTTGTGAGTCAACCTGTTGTTGATATAAACATAGAAGATTCAAACTGCTTTATTATAAGGTTTCCAAAATTTAAAAGAATAAGTCACTTCATCTTATCTTTTGATGCAGAAAATCTATTTTCGCAATCTAAAAGCACCTTTGGTTATTCATTTAATCTTGAAGATTTGCTTTTAAAACACGAAAACACCAGTGAAAATGGATATTTTGTTCTTGGAGTCACGTCGAACAAAAATAGAAAAAAACAATACAACCCATATCCGAGAAATAAAAACTACAATCATGCAGTTGAACATATAGAAACAATTGTTGAAAATTACTTACCTATTGTTTTATCAGATTATGACGTTAACTTAAGTTCAACCAAAAGAATAGTTATGGGGGCATCCATGGGGGGATTAATGGCAATAAAAACATCAATCCTGTACCCAATTTTTGAAAATATTTTTTCTTTCTCCCCTGCATTTTGGTATGGGTATGTTGATTTTATAGAAGACTTGAAAAATATCAATAAGAAAGCTCTTTGCAACCTTTCAGTTGGATTAAAAGAAGGTGATTTATTTGGAGATGAAGTTGGTAATATTTTTCCAACTGAATGGGATCTAGATTTTAGTAATAACGACAATTTTTATGTTTCTGGCGTAAGAAAAATAAATGAAGTTTTTCAAAAAAATAAAATAAAAACAAATTATATTGAACAATCAAATGGAAAGCATAATGAGAATTCATGGCTTCCTGTTCTTGATAAATTTCTGATTTCTACATAAAACACTAGCAATTAATGAAGGTTCTACATTATTCTTATTCAATAGATGAATAATTCTACTGAAGCAAGAAAAAATTTAGCACAGCAAATTAGAAATGGTGCGGTGCTAATTCATAGTGGAAATATTGTTTATAGAAATAATGATACTTGGTATCCATTCAGGCAAGACTCAAACTTTTATTACCTAACAGAGTGGCCTGAGCCAGAGGCACATGCAGTCATTCTTATCAAAGATTCAATACCAGAATTACATCTTTTTGTTCAGGATAGAAATGAGGAAATGGAAACTTGGGAAGGAAAACGAATAGGTCAGGAGGGTGCATTAGAAAAATACAATGCAACAAAAGCTTATTCATTTAACGATTATCAAAAGGAGCTACCAAATCTTTTGAAAGGAGTAGAGGACGTTTATTGTGACTACGCTTCTACATCATTTCAAAATTATGACAAAGATGCATTAGCACATGCTATTCCGTATGATCAAAGAGGGGCTGAGTTTAGTAAAGCCACTCTCCATTCATTATTTCCTATAATTTCTGAATTGAGATTAATTAAAACTACGGGGGAATTAAAGCTTTTAAAAACCGCTTGCGACATAACAGTACTAGGCCATATTGAAGCTATTAAAAATACCGCACCAGAAAAATACGAATATCAGATTGCTGCTGAAATGGAAAAAGTATTTTACGATAATGGAGCAGAAAGACTTGGATACCCCTCAATTGTCGCAGGAGGAAATAATTCTTGTATTCTTCATTACTCAACAAATAGAGAAATTTTGAATGAAGGAGAGCTTCTTTTAATTGATGCAGCTGCAGAATATGGAATGTATTCTTCTGATGTAACCAGAACTTTTCCAATACATAAGAAATTTTCTTCATCACAAAAAGACATATATAACGAAGTATTAAAAGCACAAAATCTTGGAATAGAAGGAGTTGTAGTTGGGAATTCCATGAAAAAGCTACATGAAGACACTATAAATTCATTATCCGAATCAATGGTGAATTTGGGCCTAGTTCCTTTAGGAGTTGATGAAACAATTTCTATGATGCACTATTTTGAATTTTTTATGCATGGAACAGGCCATTGGCTCGGACTGGATGTTCATGATGCCGGAAGTACAGATATTGATGGTCAACCAAGAAAATTTAAAGACGGTATGGTAACCACAGTTGAACCAGGAATCTATGTCCGACCAACAAAACCGGTCATTGAATTTCCACTGATTGAACGAGATCCACAAAAAATCAGGGAGAGAAGAAAACAACTTGGCATGGAAAAAGCAACAATCCTTGAAAAGGAAGAAATCAGCAATGCAAAAACTGTAAAACATGAAATACCAAAAGACCTTCTAGGTATTGGAGTGAGGATAGAAGACGATATTATTTGCACTAGTGATGGTCCAATAAATATGACTGAAAAAGCACCGAAAACTATTGAAGAAATAGAAGCCATTACTTCGTAAGCAAATGTCCTCACCAAAATTTGTTTATTCCATTTATGAAAATCGACTACAAAACAGTCTTAAAAAAGAAAATTTACCAAAACACATAGGTCTTATTCACGATGGGCACAGAAGATATGCAAGGAAAGAAGGTCTTTTAAGTTTTGAAGTATCTTACAAAATTGGAATGACAAGACTCAAAGAGTGTATTGCATGGTGTGATGATGTAGGTATTGACTGTATAACAAGTTGGCTTTTATCTAGAGAAAATTTAGCTAGACCTAAAGAAGAACTTGATCCATATTTTGAAATATTAAATGAGCTATTTGAAGATTTACTAATAGATGATGTAGTAGATAATTTTAAAATCCAATTTATTGGAAGCACAGACCTTCTTCCAGATTTTTTACAAACAACTATTAAACGACTTAAAGAGGTTAGAGGAGGTGGTGAAAAAACTTTAACAATCGCATTGGGATACGGTGGTAGGCAAGAAATTCTAGATGCTATTAAGGGGTTAATTGATGAAAATAGAAATCAAGAAAATGATTTTGATAAATTAATTGAAAACGTAACGGACGAACAACTAAGACAACATCTTTATTCTCCAAATACCCCTGATATAGATTTGATAATAAGAACCAGCGGAGAATCACGGCTCTCTGGTTTTTTGCTATGGCAGAGCGCTTATTCTGAAGTTATTTTTCAGGATGTATATTGGCCAGAATTTAGAAAAATAGATTTTTTGAGATGCTTAAGAGAATATGCTCAAAGAGAAAGAAGATTTGGACAATAAAAAACTAACATGAAAACTCACACACCTTTAGCTAAATTTATTCATTGGAGTTTTTCAATCCTTTATGCGTATGGAATATTTAAACAAGTAGGAGATCTTTCAGAGCTTGCAGATCCTGCGTTGTTAAATTTAGAAGTTGTGTTTGCTGTAGTATTTTTAGTTATCGTTTTTATAAGATATTTTTACATGAAAGACACAGATACTTTACTCGGTGCAAATATTGAAATTAGAAAAGGACATTTATTTATAGCAAAAACAGTACATCGATTGGTTTACTTTACTCTTGTTATGCTTCCGACTACGGGACTTTTGATTGCCGGGCTTTTTTCTTTTGGTATTGGAGGAGTTGAAATAGCAATTGGTTTACATGAATTTTCGGCTTTTTTAAGTTATATTCTTATAGCTGTACATGTTGGCGCTTCATTTTACTCAAAACTTAAAGGGGAGGGCATATGGAACGCAATGACTCCATTTTGGAAAGAAAAAGAGAAAAAAGAATCAAAATTAATCTCTTATTTAGAAAACACTGAAGATAAAGTTTATGAAACAATCGAAAAAACTTTAAGGTTATAAAACACTTAGTTTAAAATCGATACATGCAAGATTTTCTAAACTCAACAAACTTTACTCAAATTTTCATTGCTCTCATATCGATCAAGTTTTTACTAGAAACTTATTTAAAAATAAGAAACCTTAAATCCATTGATAATAACAAAGAGTCTGTACCAGCCAGATTTAAAGATGTTGTAACAGAAGAAGAGTACAAAAAATCAATCCTCTACAATACGGATCGAATTAAATTTCAGATATTTACTGCTTTATTTAGCTCAGTCGTTCTTATCATTTTTACAATCGGGGGCCTACTTAATTATTTAACTCAAGTTGTTATGGACATGACCTCATCAGATGTCTTAGGAGCTGTACTTCTTGGATTACTTTTAATAATTGTTGAAGAGATAATTTCAATTCCGATATCAATATATTCAACTTTTGTGATTGAAGAAAGACATGGTTTTAACAAAACAACCAGAAAAACATTTGTAACTGACATATTTAAAGGACTCCTTATTTCTGGCGCAATATCTTCTATTCTTTATGCAACTGTAATTTTTATTATTATTAGCGCGGGTGATTTATGGTGGATTTATGCATTTGCAGCAGTCTTTACCTTACAGGCTATAATTTTCTTTTTATATCCAGTATTAATAATGCCTTTATTCAACAAGTTTGAACCATTAGATGACGAAGAGTTTAAAAAACCGATTGAGAAATTATTAGAAAAAGTCGATTTCAAATCGAAAGGTTTATTTGTAATGAATGCAAGTTTGCGTAGCACACACGGTAATGCATTTTTCACAGGCATTGGAAAAAACAAGAGAATTGTATTTTTTGATACACTTCTAAAAACAATTAACCCTGATGAAATGGAAGCAATACTTGGTCACGAATTGGGCCATTATAAACTAGGACATATACGCAAAACATTAATCAGCTCGCTAGTTTTTGGGTTTTTAGGATTTTATATTTTAAATGAAATATTTAAGAGCGATAATTTTTTCATAGCCCATGGACTAGAAAATTTAACAGTATATTCAAAGTTTTTAATGTTCTATTTAGTTATCGGATCTTACACATTCTTTACTAAACCTATAACATCAGCTCTATCTAGGAAGAGAGAATTTGAAGCAGACGATTTTTCTTTTCAATTTACTGACGGAGAGCACATGATATCTGGTTTGTTAAAACTTACTAAAGACAATGCTTCTAACTTAACTCCGGACCCGCTTTATAGCTCTTATTATTACTCACACCCTCCAATTGCTGAAAGGGTCGCAAGTATAGAAAATAAATTAGAAAACTAAGGCACGCTTAATACAAACAAAGCCTGCAATGTTAACGCCACTGTTATGAATAAGAAAATATACTGTGTTTTATCACTTTTTTGATGCCCAAATATTTTTACTGACAAATCATGAGCTAAAACCACACTTAGCATATGTCCTGCAAGGGTAACGATGACCATAATTGTCCATAAAACAATTGGCTCCAAAAAATAGTTAACAGTAGTTTCCTGTGCATTAAAAAGGTTCCAGCCAAAACCTAGAGGATCGTTAAGTCTATAAAGCAATGTTTGAGATTCAAACAATAGTAGCCCTAAGTAATGGGTTACATGATATGCAAAAGCAATCGGTAGCATAGTGTGGCCAAATTTAAGTGAGATTTCATTAAGATTATAATTTTCTCCACTGACACGTATTGCAAAATAACAAGCAAATCTATAAAAAATTATGACAATCAAGTTCATTGAGAGAAAAGCAATTGTTGAGAAAGATGTTTCAGAGCTTCTAGTCCCAAACAGGTTGAACCAAAATGTTGTCTCTCTCAATCCGTCGTAAGTAACTGTTCCAATCATAAGAAGAATAAAGTACTCTATTCCTTTAAGCTGAGCCAGATTGGAGAGATTATTTAAAAGATTTCTGAAAACAGGAGCTTTATTAGTCACCCTCATTTTGCTGTAAAGATGATGGAGAACAAGTAAAGGGTCAACTTCTATAATAGTTTTTTTGTAAAACTTTTGAATAAGCGATACAACAACAATTAATAGTACAAACACAATACCAATATGTCTCGGGTTGCCGGGTTTAGTCCAAACTAATTCAAACCAAGTTAAACAAATAAATAAGAAAGATGCGACATATACATTTTTGGAATCTCCTTCTTGATTAACAATTATTGATAAAGGATTGAACTTTGCATATAAATCGCCAAATATAAGGCCAAGAACCGGAACCCCAATCCACAAAAAAACCCATAAAACCAAAGGAGTTATTGAAATTTTAGCTGCTTCATCGTTTACCAATCCTGGAACGATCAATAAAATCAGCACTAAAAGCCCTAAAAGTCTTCCAGTCGGTGACTGTTTTGTAGAAAACAGTTTTTCTTCAGATGTTAAAATTGACTCTTTCCAAGAAACCTTTAGAAATACAAAAGTAACAACTACCGTCAAAACAGCTGCATTCAGCACCATGTTAAATGGAATAGGCAAGTCACCTACATTTATAATTCCATGACTTAAGCTAGTTTCATTTAACATTAGATAAATTTATTATATGTTTTTCAACTATCAAATTAACACTACAATTAAAATATTAAACAGGGAAAATATTATGTGTATAGTTTGCAACATTACTCAAAATGAATTTATTGAAACAGCTTTAGCAGTTGAGAACGTCTTTGATGGTGAATACATGACAATACCACTTACAACAACACCAGAGCAAATTCATTCATTTGAGGTTATTCAATCGATGTTATTAAACGCTAATTTAATAGCTTTGATATTTTAAATTTATTTGCAATTAGAGCATTGATCGGTGCATGTACCAAACATCTCTACTCTGTGATCATTTATTTGAAAATTAAACTTTCTTTCAATTTTTTTAATTTCTACTGATAAAAGTTTTTCAAACTCATTGCTTAAACTCACATCAATAATCTCACCACAATCACCACAGAATAAATGATGATGGTGTTCAGTGTCATGTAGAAGCAGTTCAACAACTGTTATATTGTCTGGAGAGGTAAATTCGTGCAAGACATTTATTTTCTTTAAATCCCCTAAAACTCTATAAAGTGTTGATTTTGCAACTTTATTTTCTAACTTTTTCTGAAGGTCATCAATCGTCTGAGGGTTTTGACTTTCCATTAGCGCTTCTAGAACAAGAATTCTTGGATTAGTCACTGAAACATTGTTGTCTGATAATATTTTTCTTGAGCTCTCTGACATGATTTAAGTATACTTAGCTATTTTAAAAAAAATGAGATAAATTCTCATTTATACTTGACAATATAATAAATGAGACTTATTCTCATTTATTGTAATTATTTAAAGGAGAGTTTTGAAAGAAAAACGTTTATTTAAATTTGGTGTATTAGCACTATCAATTGTGTTAATTGCTTGTACTGGAGGTAGCGCAGAAGCTGGTTGTCCAGAAAAAGATGGAAGAGAAATCAATGTTGTAGCCACTACACCAATGATTGGCGAGTTTGTAAGTCAAGTTGGTGGTGATAATATCAATCTTACAGTTTTAATGCCTGCTGAAGCAGATCCACACACCTATGATCCAGCTCCACAAGACGCAGGAGCAATAGCAGATGCAGACTTGGTATTCTATACAGGGCTGAAATATGAACCTGCTGCATTAATAAAGCTTTTAGAAAACTCAGCTTGTAGTGCAGAGGTTTTAGCAGAAGTAGGTGAAAGTGTATTCCCTATTGAGTTTAAAGAAGGTGGCCATGATGATCACGACGAGGAAGGACATGATGATCACGACGAGGAAGGACATGATGACCATGCAGGACATGACCACGGAGCTTATGATCCTCACTTTTGGTTTGATCCAAATAGAGTTGCTTATGCTGCTGAATATATTGAGAGCAAATTAGTTGAGTTTGATCCAAGTAATACTTCTGAATACCAGGCAGCTGGAAAAGCTTACGTTACCGAGTTAAAAAGTTTAGTCAGTCAAGTATCTGAATTAATATCTACAGTACCTTCTCAAAACAGAAAACTTATAACAACGCACGAGTCCCTAGGTTACCTTGAAGCCAAATTTGGACTTGAAGTATTATCAACAATAATTCCAAGTGTCGATTCAGCCAATGAAATATCACCATCGCAACTTGTTGGTGTCATTGACATAATTGAAGACAACAATATAAAAGTTATTTTTATTGAAGCAGAAGCTCCTTCTGTGTATGCGGAAACAATTGTTGCAGAAACTGGAATAAAAGCAGTAGAGGGATTATGGGTTGAAACTTTAAAAGAGGGTCAGTCATACCCTGAGTTTTTATTCGATGCTGTTGAATTAATTGTGGAGAACCTAAGAAATACTGACTAGTTTAGTTATAGATAACTTTCAATTGCTTTAAGAGAGGCATCTAGATGGACACTAAAGAAGTAAATAGCATAAACACCCCTCTGATCATATCAGATGGGTGTTGTGTGCATTTTGGAAGCGCTCCAGCTTTAGAAAGTGTTGACTTTTCTATCAATAAAGGTAAAAAAGTAGCAGTTGTTGGACCAAATGGTGGTGGAAAATCTACGTTATTCAATGCACTGGCAGGCTTAATCCCACTTACTGAAGGCTCATTGACAATTGACGGCAAAAGTCCAGATGAAGTAAGAGGTACAGTTAGTTACGTACCACAAAAAGATTTAATTAATTGGAGTTTTCCATTGTCAGTGAAGCAGGTTGTTGAAATGGGCATTACCTCCAAAAAAATGTTTAACGTATTTAAAAGAAAGAAAATTAACGACAAAATTAAAAAGGCATTACAAGATGTTGGTTTAGAAGAAAAAATTAACGACAATATCAAAAGCTTATCAGGAGGACAACT
Organism: uncultured Candidatus Actinomarina sp.; assembly: GCA_902625455.1. Lineage (GTDB taxonomy): Bacteria > Actinomycetota > Acidimicrobiia > Actinomarinales > Actinomarinaceae > Actinomarina. The sequence continues at coordinate 378,365 of CACOBL010000001.1, forward strand.
TCAAAGAGTTTTAATTGCCAGAGCACTAGCACAAGATTCTGAAATTTTATTACTAGATGAAGCCTTTAGTGCTGTTGATATAGGTGCTCAGGAAGACATAATGCAATTAATAGACAGCATTAATTTAGATGGCAAAACTATATTGATTGCAACTCATGATGTAAATAATCTTGAAGAAAAATTCGATGAGGTTTTATGTTTAAATAAACATTGTTGTGCATATGGAGATCCAGCTGAAGTTTTAACGCCTGAAGTGATTGAAGAAATGTATGGTTCACATACCGAACTGTTTATGAATAAATCTCATTTTACAACAGAGAAAGACAACAGCAATGATTGAACTCATTTTAGATCCTTTTAAATATGATTTTATGATTAGATCACTAATAACTGCAATTGCTTCAGGAGCTATGCTTTCAATTTTAGGACCTTTTGCGATTAACAGAAATATGGGTTTTATGGCTGATGCTATGGCGCACGCAACACTTCCCATAATTGCTGTTGGAGTATTTTTGGGATTTAGCATATCTGAGTTAGGAGTACCCGCAGCAATCCTAATTGCAATCTTACTTGGCATAATTATCAAAAATACAAATGTTGGAGAAGACACAGCGATTGGAATAATTTTCTCCTCTTTTTTTGCATTAGGATTTGTTTTGATTTCATTATTAAACGTAACAATAAACTTGGAAGACTTATTGTTTGGGCAAATACTTGCTGTAAGTACATCTGATGTATACATCGTTGTTACCTTGCTAACAATAGTGTTATTAGTAGTAATTGTTTACTTCAAACAACTATTGTTTTATTCTTTTGATCCAATTGGTGCTGAAGTAAAAGGACTTAATACAACATTTTTAAACTATTTGTTTTTAATTCTTCTATCAATTGCTATTGTTGGTTCGCTGCAGACAGTTGGAATTATTTTGGTACTTAGCATGCTTATTATTCCTGCAGCCGCTGCAAAGCTTGTAGTTGATACATTTGTTACCTCTATAAAGGTAAGTGTACTTTTTGGTGTCACTTCATCTATTACAGGACTTTATCTTTCATATTTTTTTAATCTTCCTTCAGGCCCATCAATGTCACTAGTTGCAACAACAATATTTGTTCTAGCCTTTTTATCAAATAAAATAAGAAAAAAAGGCTCTTTAGCTACGGTAACTATTTCTTAATAGTAAATAAGACGAGTTACTGTGTTTTATTTGTAAATATTTTGTTAACTAAGCAATAACAAAATATCGATAAACCAACCTTTTATCTAATATTGAACTCATGAATAAAATAATTCATTCAAAAGATTTAACAAAAATTTATGGTGAGAAAGAAACAAGTGTTACAGCACTTGATAAAGTTAGTGTTGAATTTCAAGAAAATGAATTTACAGCAATTATGGGACCTTCTGGTTCGGGTAAATCAACGCTCCTACATTGTTTAGCTGGACTAGATAGACCTACCTCTGGGCAAATTTTCTTAAAAGAAGACGATATTTCAACCTTAAATGATAAACAATTAACAAAAATTAGAAGAGATAGTTTCGGCTTTGTTTTTCAAGCTTTTAACTTAATTCCAACTTTAACTGCAGAAGAGAATATTACTTTACCTGCTTCCATTGCGGGAAGAAAACCAGATATGAATTGGGTAAAGCAAGTTGTTGAAACAGTTGATATAGGAGATAGATTATCACATAGGCCTAATGAGTTATCAGGTGGACAACAGCAACGAGTAGCTGCGGCTAGAGCTATGGCTACAAAACCAGAAGTAATTTTTGCAGACGAACCATCTGGAAATTTAGATTCAAAATCAAGCAAAGAGTTACTGAGTTTTATGAAGTCAGTTGTTGATGAACTCAATCAAACAATAATTATGGTTACACACGATCCTTATGCTGCCTCCTATGCAAATAGAGTAATAATGCTTAAAGATGGAAGAATTGCAAGCGACTTAGAACAACCAACACAAGAAGATATTGTTGCAGAGGTTACGGCTTTAACTAACATCTGATGTTTGGATTTACAAAGCGGCCCTTATTTCTAATTGCTTGGAAAAACTTAAAAACATATCCAGTTAGGATTTTTCTAACAACTTCATCAATTATTCTCGGAGTAGCAGTCATTATCGCTTCAAATATTTTTTCAGAAAGTAATAAGTCTGCTTTTGATAATTTATTTTCTGGAATTTATGAAGGAGTCGATTTAGTTGTTCAGCCAATACAGGAAGATTTTGCAGAAGGCTTTAGTGGGGATGGAGGCCAAGGACCTATCTCTTTTGAGGTAAAAAAAATTCCTGATGAAAAAATTAACGAAATTCAAAACCTTCCAAGCGTTAAAGCAGCTTGGGGAGAGGTTTTGGGTTTTGCACAATTTATAAAAATTGTTGATGGAGAGACAGTATTAATATCTAATGGATTTGCTCCCACATTTGGAGCTGCTTGGGATACCAATTCCTATGCACAGCAGTGGTCACTTGTAGAAGGAGAACCCCCCACTAACACTAAAGAAGTAGTTATGGATGTTGTAACCGCAGAAAATCACGGTTTCTCTGTTGGCGATAGAGTAACAGTTTTAGCAGGTGCAACCCCTGCATCATTTACAATTGTTGGAATTGCAGAGTTTGCTAATGTGGGAGCGCCAGGAGGGGCAACTTTTGCTCTATTCGAATTCAGAACTGCTCAAAAATTATTAGATTCAAGAGGAGAAGTAGACCTAATCAATGTAGTCATTGAAAACAATTTTGATATTAATGATGTAAAAAATGAAATTACAGACTTAGATTCAGAAAATCTAAATGTAATAAATGCTCAAGAAGCTGCAGCAGAACAAGCCGATTCAATCAAACAAGGTCTAGATTTTTTTAATACAATACTCAACGTTTTTGCAGGTATTGCAATCTTTGTCGGTGCTTTTATTATTCAAAATACATTTAGAATACTTTTGCTGCAAAGAACAAAAGAACTTTCTTTACTTAGAGCATTGGGTACATCAAAAAGACAAATTTATAGACTAGTTATTTCTGAATCTTTATTCATGTCTGTAATTGGATCTGGTCTTGGAATTGCTCTTGGGATCGGGTTAGCTGTAGCAGTAAAAGAAGGACTTCAATATTTTGAGTTCGGACTACCAGATGGACCATTAGTTTTAACTACTGAAGCGGCAATAACTGGATTAATTATTGGAATAACGGTTACTATTTTATCTTCTCTTCTACCTGCTAGAAAAGCTTCTCAAGTAAGCCCGATGGAAGCAATTAGAGACAGTGTATCAACACCTAAGAGAAAATCATTATTTATTCGTTTAGTTTTTGGTTCTCTTATTTCTGTTGTCGGTTTTGGCGTATTGTTTGGTGTTTTGTATGACTTTTTAGACCTTCCTACACTATCTTCTTTACAGCAAGTTGGATTTGGTGCAGGTGTAATATTTATTGGCATCTCTGTAATCACTCCATCCATCACTAAACCTTTCGTTTTTATTTTTGATAAAGTTTATGACTTAGTATTTGGAATTCTTGGAAAATTAGCGACAGAGAATTCAAAAAGAACCCCAAGAAGAACTGCTTCAACAGCATCAGCTTTGATGATTGGTTTAACATTAATATCATTAGCAAATGTTATAACTACCTCATTTAAAGCACAGGCCGAGTCATTAATAAGTGAAGTTATATTAGCTGATTATCAAGTAAGCGCATCTAACGTATTTGTCTCTCCTGGAATTCCAACCGGTTTATCAGATGAACTTATTGAGTTAGACGAAGTTACTAAACTATCAAGAACCAGAGCCACAGTTGTTGGATACAACCAAAGACCTCTTATTCTTGGAGCAGTTGATGAAACAGTTTTTGATCTTGTAAAAACAGATGACATATCTGGTAATAGAAAAGACTTCTTAAAAGAAAATGCAATTGGAGTATTAAAGCAAACTGCCGAAAGGGAAGAGCTTTTTGTTGGAGATGAAGTTGTGTTAACAATTCCTGAAGAAGGTGAAAGAACATTTATTGTTTCTTATATTTTTGATTGGACTACCCAACCTCCCGCTGAATTTTTCGTACACCTTGAAAGCAATACTTTTTTTGCTGATGAGTCACTTGACACGGAATTGTATTTTAATGTAAACAAAAAAACTCCTGAATTAGAAGAAAAAATTAATGCAATTGTTGATCAGTATCCGGGTGTAGAAGTAAGAGATGAAGATGGACTTGTTGAAGAAGCCAATAATCAAATACAGTTACTTTTGAATGTAATATATGGATTTTTATCAATATCAATTTTTGTAGCATTATTCGGAATTACCAATACCTTATCTCTTTCAGTTTATGAAAGAACTAGAGAAATTGGTCTTATGAGAGCTATAGGTACATATAGAAAACAAATAAGAAGAATGATTTTTATAGAGTCTTCGATAATAGCAATCTTTGGTGCAGCACTCGGAACAGGTTTAGGAATATTTTTTGCTTGGAGCCTTATACAAACACTTGCGGATGAGGGTTTCACTGTATTTGCAGTTTCAATTCCTCAAACAGCGTTATGGATTGGGATTTCAATTGTTGCTGGTATTATCGCTGCAATTCTTCCGGCAATAAGAGCCTCAAGACAAAATATACTTGAAGCTATCTCTTATGAGTAAAAACTCGTAAGTCGTAAAATACCTATATGGCACAGCAAGAGATAATTGACTTATTATCAGAAATGGTAAAAATTCCATCTATTAGTTCTGATAAAGATCATAGAGATGATGTAGATGCTTCAGCTCAATTTGTTGAAAACTTATTTGCAGACTTAGGTCTCAATACTCAGGTAATCAAAGTTGCTGGAGGCATGCCAGCAGTTTTAGCTCATACGGAAATCGATCCTGATAAAAAAACCGTACTTCTGTATGCCCATCATGACGTTCAGCCTGTAGGCGATATAAATCTTTGGAAAACAGACCCATTTATACCTGAGGTTATTGATGGAAGATTATTTGGTAGAGGATCTGGCGACGATAAATCTGGAGTAGTTATTCACTACAACGTCATTAAACAATTAAAAAATGAACTTCCAGTCAATATCAAAGTATTTATTGAAGGTGAAGAAGAAATAGGATCTCCTACCATGGCCACATTTATAGAACAAAATAGAGAAGCTCTAGAGGCAGATGTAATCGTTATCGCTGATTCAGGAAATGTAAAAATTGGAGTTCCTACAGTCACAACTACCCTTCGAGGGTTAGCTGATGGAATAATTGAAGTGGATCAACCAATGAGACCTATTCACTCTGGTGTTGGTGGTGGAGTTGTGCCAGATGCTTTCATGGTACTTAGTAAAATTATTGCATCTTTTCATGATGAAAAAGGCAATCTTATGATAGAGGGTTTAACCCCAACAGATATGCAAGTAACCGAACTTGAGGAATCCTTTCTTAAAAAAATGCTTGGTTCAGAAGAAATTCATTTGTTTGATACTGAGAGTATTTCCAAAAGGCTGTGGCTGGAACCAGCATTAGATGTCTTAGCTATTGATGCTCCAGCAGTCAAAGATGCAGTTAATTTGGTTATTCCTAAAGCTAAAGCAAAGGTAAGTTTGAGGCTTCCTCCAACAGAAGATCCAGAGCACGCAATGAAAATGCTTGAAGAGCATGTTATGAAAAATATTCCATGGAATGCTTCAGTTAAATTTATTCCAAACTCTAAGGGTTCAGGTGTAGTAGCTGATCCAAATAAACCTTTTACAAAAGAATTGGTAAAAAATTTTAACTCAATTTGGAAAAATGATACTGCTTTTATTGGTATAGGTGGTTCCATACCTTTTGCTAACGATTTTGTTAGGGAGTTTCCAAATGCAGAGCTTGTTTTAATTGGCGCTGGTGATGAAGAGCTAGGGAATGCACATGCTCCAAACGAGAGTGTCCAAATAGATCACATTGAAATGCTTATTGATAGCCTTGTTAAAACTTTAAAGAATATTTAAATCCACCGTATATATAAATGGAAATAGGTATTGATTCATTCGCAAAAAAAACTTTAACAAATGATGGTGGTACAGTTCAAGATGACGCCAAGGCAATGTCAGAACTTATTGAGCGCATTGTTCATGCAGATAAAGTTGGTCTTGATGTTTTTGGGCTTGGTGAACATCATAGAGAGGAGTTCTTAGATTCTGCGGCTCATAATATACTTGCAGCTGCAGCAGCTAGAACTAAGAATATTCGCTTAACGAGTGCGGTAGCAGTTATAAGTGCAATGGATCCGGTTAGATTATTTCAGAATTATTCCACTTTAGACTTAATCTCTAATGGAAGAGCAGAAATAGTTGCAGGTAGAGGTTCCTTTACTGAAGCTTTTCCGCTATTTGGACTAGATTTTAATGACTACGATAGTCTTTACGCTGAAAAATTAGATCTTCTTTTAAAAATTAGGGATGAACAGAAAGTTACTTGGTCTGGAAAGTTTAGACCACCATTAGAAAATCAAACTGTTTATCCAAGACCTGTTCAAAACAAATTACCAATTTGGGTAGGTGTTGGTGGAACCCCTGCATCATTTGTCAGAGCCGGTACATTAGGTCTTCCTCTTATGATTGCTGTAATTGGAGGAGAGACACACAGGTTTAAACCGTTAGTTGATCTTTATTACGAAGCAGCTCAAGAGGCAGGTCATGAAAAATCTTCTTTGAAAATTGGACTTCATTCACTTGGTTTTGTGGCAAACACAAAAGAAGAGGCGATTGAAAAATATTATCCGGGGTATAAAGTTTGGTTTAATCAGATTGGACAAGAACGCGGATGGCCTCCAGTAACTATGGAAAGGTTCGAACAACAAATTGGAGAGCGTGGAGCTTATATTATCGGAGGTCCAGATGAAGTCGCTGAAAAATTAGTTCGACATAGCAAAGCTTTGGGAGGTATCTCACGCTTTACTTTTCAAATTGATAATGCTGGGTTGTCTCATGACGATTTATTACAGACTTTTACATTAATTGGAGAACAAGTAAAGCCATTAGTGCAAGAAAATCTCACATAATTTTTATTGCGCTTCGGGAATTAGTCTCATTTTTTACAAACTAAAGGCACGGACATTAAAAAGTTTGTAGAATTATCTTGTAATTTAAGGAAGTTAGATTACATCAAAAACTGAATTAGAGGGAGCTTATGGAAGGTAGGTTAACTAATGAAAAAATTTTTCACTCAACCAATTGGTGATTTAGCAAGACAAAATGCATTGGCTTTTTTAGTCATAAATGTGGTATTTATAGGAGTAGAATTCTCAGGAACAACAGCTTTAGATGCAGTTGATGATTTGTTGAACTTTTTTTGGGGGTTCACACTAATTTCTATAATTATTGCTGGTTATTATCTTGTTGAGGGGCATGTCCCAGAATATTGGAAAATGGCAACAACTATATTAGCCACAGTTATAATTTTCGGTACGTTTCTTGAAATAAGTGAGCTCGAAGATGGTTTTTTCCCAATGTACTTTTTTTGGGCTTTTAACACATTAATTTATAGTTTAACTTTAAGAGGAACTGGTATTTTTCGTTCAATATATGAAAATATGACTATCTTAGGTGCCTTAATCATAACCATTGGTAGCTCAGCAGACATATTTTTTGGTTACGAACTACCAGAAGATTTCCAAATAATTGGACTTGTTGGATGGTTATTGTTAGTAGTTGGAACAAGTCTTGGAAATTATTTTGCTTGGGGTGACAAAATGTCATCAAGTGCAGAATAAAGATAGGAGATAGAAATGAAAAAATTCTTATTAAGTGACGTGAAAGAAAGTTCGCAACAAGCAGCTTATTTATTTATTGCTGCAAATGTCTTATGGTTTGTTGGGGGTGTTGCTGGACTAGATTATGGTAATTTTGGTAATTTAATTCAATTATTTTGGTCTTTTTCTTTTGCTGGAATTATTTTAGGACTCAAAGACCTTCATGGTGATGCAATACCTGAAGACTGGAGACAAGGCTACACCATGCTTGCTGCAGTAGTGTTTATAACCTCAATTTTAGGAAGTGTGAATGAAGATCTAAACACTTCAGGGATATGGACGATTGTAGGTTTTGCAATAATAGGATTGGGAATTACTTCAGATGGAGTTATTGGAAATGTCTGGAGATATGCTGCAATAATTGCTGGACTATTCATGATGATAAGCGCTGGTGCAGAATACATTACAGGTACTCAATTAGTTGGTGAAGATAACCCAATACAGTTTGTTGGATGGATAACATTTATTGCAGGTGTTGGAGTAGGCCCACTACTTGCTTGGAATAAAAAGGAATAAATAATCAAATAGGAGGTAAATATGTTTGTAAGGTTAACACTTGCAGATGTCAAAGAGGGCGAGATAGATAATGCTCTTGAATATGTAAAAAATACAGTAATGCCATCTTATGATGGAATCCCAGGATTGCTCGGGTTAGCGGCATGTGAAACAAATGATGGAAGATTTATGGCATGGTCTACTTGGGCAAACGAGGAAGCCAAAACAGCTTCAATTGATAAATTCAACCAAGCGTTAGCGGGTGCTGCAGATATGCTTGAAGGTCAGCCTGAAGTAATGGAAGGCCCCATGGTTGCTGGTCAGCAGTATATCGCTGTATCCAAAGATGGTGAGGATGGATTCTTTGCAAGGTTTGTCTTAGGAGGAGGTACACAGGAAGGTAAAACTTACGATGATGTTGCTGAATTTATGACTAACACTGTCTATCCAGCATATGAAAACGTTGAGGGAATATTCGCTTCTGCTGCTTGTAAAGTTGGTGAAGATTCAGGGTTTAGTTTTAATTTCTGGACTGATCATGATGCTGCACATGCTGCATCAGACGTTATTGCATCAATTGTGTCCGATGCAGTTGCAAATTTAATAAAAGAGGCCCCACAGGAAGTAACTGGTCAATGTGATATATGGAAAAATTATGTTGATTTTCCTGTAGGAAAAATGTAGAAAGGTTAAATATGGAACAAATAAGTGTAACTATAAATAAATTTCCTACTCACAATGAGGAAATATACGAGGCTTGGAAAGCTTGTTGGACAGAATTACAAGAAAACGAGTTTGCAGCCACTGGTGTAAAATATATTTGGTCTTACCAACATCATGAAGACGGTGTTTATTATGTCGGTGTAAATATTTGGCCTTCAAAAGAAAACAGAGAAGCATTTGTAGCAGATGGAGGACCAGACAAATTTCTTGAAGCAGTAACAAAACTGTTTGAAGAAAAAACAGGTATGACAATTGACCAAGCAAATGAAGAACGAGAAATGAATCTTGAGATGCCTGGTATGGACATACAGATATCAAATTTTTAAAATTTAACTAATGAAAGGGTTTTAATAATGTTGAGCAAAAAAGAATCTCAGCTGGGTGTTACGATGGCAAGAATTGCAGCAATTGGAACAATTGTTATATTCGGAATTCAAGCGATACTAGTTGGACCAGATCAGGTGGGTTACAGTAGTCAATATGGAGCGGTTATTGATATTGTTTCATTTATTCAAATCTTTGGATTTTTATTCACAATACAATTAACGAGGCAATTATTTGGTGAAGATAATCCTTATTTCAGAATTGTCAGCAGAATATTATTTGCTGCAGCAGTCATACAATTGACTGGTACATTGTCAGCAACTGCAAATAATAATGCAGTTTTTGAAACAGTTTTATCAACTGATCAAGCTGGTGCAGTATCAAATATTGGACAAACAGTAACATTTATACTCTATGGTATCTGGGCACTTTGTCTTATTAGCGCTGATGTAAAAAAGCTAGTTCCTTCATGGGCAAGAATGTCTGGTCAAGGGGCAGCGTACCTAGTAATAGCTGTGCAGTTTGGATCGCTATTTGGATTAGTACCTGCAGCTGCATTCGTTCCAGTATTTATTATTGGAGGAGTAATCTTGTTTCCAGTATTTGTTTTTGGAATAAGTATTGCATTTAAATCATATTCACCTAGTGAGTAGAAAATAGAAAGGAAAAAAATGGAAACATTTAAAGATGAAATAAAGAACTTAAAAGCGATTACAAGAGTAATTGCTGCTTTAGTTCTTGCAAACTTTGTAATTATTGCACTAGTTGTAGGCCCAGATTCTGTTGGATATGACCCAACTTATGGACCAATTACAGCAATATTGAGCTTTGTAATAGCGTTTTTAACTACAGGTGTTCTGATGGGTATTTATGTGGTATTTGATGTTAAGCAAACTTTTGATTTATCACACATGCACAATATTTTATTTGTAAGTGTGACAGTACAAATGTTATTTTCTTTGGGATCTGTTTTTAATTATTACAGTGTTTTTGATACTGTACTAGATACTGATACAGTCGGTGCAATTTCAGGTTCATTTACAAATACAATCTTTTTCTTGTATGGCATGTATGTATATTTGTTAGTTAGAACCGATAAGAGAAGAACCAATCTACTAAGCAACAGAACACAAACAATAGGAATTATTTTTGCAGCAATCATAATTCCAGCTCAAGCATTAACGCTTTTTGGATTAATTCCAGCTCCCGCATTTGCAGGACTCTTCGTTCTTGGTGGTGTTGTATTATATCCCCTCTTCATTATTGGGGTCGGAGATGCAATAGGAAACCACAAAGTAGAAGAATTAGAGGAAATGTAAATAATGTATGCGGTATCACTTAGGGCAGAAATTAAAGATGGAAGGATAGGCGAGCTTAAAGAGTTTATTAAAAACAATGCTCTACCAAGTTTAGAAGTTCCTGGAATGATATCTATTGGATTTTTTAATCCAGATTCAAACTCTAATTTAGGAATGGCTTTTTTAACAAACAAAGAAGCAGCAGAAACATTTGCTGAAGAACGAAATAAAAACCTTATGCAAGTAGCTGATGTGTTTGCAAGTTTTCCTAAAGTAGTTGAGGGTGAAATAACTTTAGGGAAGATCTATCAAGATAGATCCGCAAACGATAACGAGGAAGCTTATGTCAGAGTAGTTTTTGCAAAGGTAGATAATTCTGAATCTCCGACAAACTTTGTAAAAGAAAAGATTTTTCCTATATACGAAGAAGCTGAAGGATTAAGAGGAGCAGGATTTTTTGTTGCTGATGGAGAAGCAGTTAGTTGGAATATTTGGGATTCGGAAGAAGCCGCAAATGCTGTTATCCCAAAATTCAATGAAGAACTTTCAAGTGCTGAAGGTATCTTTTTGGAAGACCCAAAACCATACTCCGGATATTTATACGCAGGTAAAAATTTTACAGATATAAATAAAACATAGAGTTTTATTCAACTTAATTTTGTGATTAGAAAAATGCTTTATAGGGTATCAATTGTTTTACTAGTAATTTATTTATTACTATCTAATGACTACACAGCAAGAAGGCTGAGGCAGCTTCCTGAGCTGATATTAAACTATTTCTAAGGGGTATCAGATTATGAAAATCATTGATTTTAAGGATGCAGAATACATCAATCTAGTTACCTATAAAAAAGATAATACCCCAGTCACAACACCTGTTTGGGTGGCATATCATGCAGATTCACTAGTAATAACCTCTAGTATGAATGCTGGAAAAGTAAAAAGAATAAAAAATAATGGTAAAGCCTCTATTTATATTACTAATCAAACAGGTACAAAAAAAATGTCTGAAAGCTTGGGTTTAAAAGGATCATTGGTTATTGACCCAGTTAGAAAAGCTGAAGCGATAAGCTCAATTAAAAAAAAATATGGATTAATTTCAAACATGTTTATGAGAGGTCCAGATGAAAATCGAGCAATAATTAAGTTAGATGAGTTAAAATAATCAAGTTGATTTATAAAGGAGGTGAACTATGTCTTGTCCAGAATGCGGATGCGAAGATGAAAATTAATTTAAGAAAACCAGCTGTGTTTCCCAAATTTATTTTTGGGAACGGAGCTACCAGTATCTAAATACCATTTAAATCCTCTGATTACAGAGCTTAAATAAGATTTTAGTTTTGGATCAATGTACAGATAATATGGGATAAAAGATATCAACTTTGGCCACTTCCTTAGCAAATGTGGATATACAGTGATTGTTAATTTAGAGCCTTGTTTATGTTCATCTATTCTCCATTTAACATAAGATTTTGGTCCGTCCTCCTCGCCAATCCATAAGTCATATCCTTTGCCTTCTAACCATTCAGTAAATACTCTTGTTAACTTCATGCCATTAAAGTATTCAATTTGATCTCTATGTTCAACATCTGACCAAACTAGAGTTTTATTATTTTTGCAAAACGGATGTGTACCATTTAGATTATTCTCTTTTGAAATTGTATCCCACAATTGTTCTGGTTTTTGCGAAAATACTTCACTATTTGATGAACTAAACCCTTTCATAGAATAAATATAAATTATATTTATAAAAATATGAAAAATTTATCACAAGTAAAAATTAGAAACCACTACTTTGGGCATAGGTCAACCACTTATGGAAGTGTGTTTGAATGATTTTCAACGCATACACGTGATTGACCTTTTAACATATTATAATTTTTTCTTCACAACCTTGCAAGATTGTGATTATATTTTCACAAGCAATGAGTACATGTGAAAAATATTTGCATAAACATTCCAGATTCTTGTTTTATATGAGTACTAGTGAAAATCCAAGGATCAAGCACACAACTAGCCCATAATATGCAATTAAAACAGAATAGAGTCTTTCATCTTTTTTTAAATTGATCACACTTAAATTAGTAAGTGAATAATAAATGAGAATAAAGAATGCACTAAGCCTTATTGCATTTGTAATATTGACAGTATAAATTCCAATAACAACGGTCAACAAAACAAATAATTCCGAAATGTATGCTGAGTTATTTGTTTTGTGTATCTTAGAAAAAATGTCTGGAAATATACCGTCTCTGGACATTGCAACATATATCCTGCTTATTGCTGGTAATAAAGCAAGAAATACTGAAGCTGTAGCAATTGAAGATGCAAAAACCACTAAGAACGAAAAGTCAGACAATATAGATACATCCATTGCAACAAGCAAAGGAGTATTTGAATTTGCGATAACTCCAGGTCCTACAATTGCAAGTGCGAACCAATTCACAATGAGATAGATCAGAACAGTCACCCCTAAGCCAGTAAGAATCGAACTGGGGATTATTTTTTCAGGATTTTTTATCTCCTCCCCATACGTTGCAAGTCTGGAGTAACCTGTAAAGGCAAAAAACCAAATAGCTGCTGATAAAAATAAATTACTAATACTAAAACCTTCAAGTATAGGAATGGCAAAATTTGTCGAAGGAGTAAGAAGAATTGCAATACAGAAAAAAGCTAATATTGCCACAATTATTAAAATAAACCATTTGGCTAGTACTGCAGTTTTCGTAATTCCTTTATAACCAATTGCAAAAACAAGTACTGACAAACCTATTCCTATCTCTTTACCATATATTGGAGAAATATAATTTCCAAGAGTTAATGCAATCGCAATACAACTGATTGTTTTTCCTAATATAAATACAATTCCAGCTACATTACCAGCTAGCTTACCCAAAACTTTATTTGCATATAAGTACGTTCCACCAGTTTGCGGATATAGCGTTGCGAGTTGAGCAGATGATGATGCATTTGCAAACGCGAGAGTACTTGCTAATAACAGTCCTAAAATTGAAGAGTAAGAGCTAATATTCGAAGTAGGAGCTAAATTATAAAATAATCCAGCACCAATCATAGAACTTAAGCCTAGATATATTGAATTTTTCTTTGTTAATGTCCTCGAAAAATTATCTTCATTCATAAATAAATTTTAATTTACTTTTAATAATTTGAAGAATAAGAAAGAAAACAATTGTATAAAATAAGTTAAAGATTAAAAAATGTTTAATAAATTGTCACCAACACCAATCACAAATCAATCTCATAGAAGATTGTTAATATTTTCTATGATCTGGTTCTTTTCTGGAGCATGGATTGATTCAAGTGCACATACCTATCTGATAGATGATATTGAGACTTTTTTCACACCTTGGCATGGAGTACTGTATTCAGGATATGCTTTTTCAGTTTTAGTAACTGTTTATATTAAAAATAAAATGAAAGACTACAAATTTGATGTAGGTGTTTTAGGCGCAGTTATTTTTGGAATCGGTGGTGCATCAGATGCTTTATGGCACACACTACTTGGAATTGAAACTGGAGTTGAGCCGCTTATTACTCCATCACATCTGTTGTTATTTCTCGGTGCGTTTTTGATGTTAGATTATGTTTTCACTACAAGACCATCTAAGGAGAGCCTTGACAATACCTCAATATTTTCTGCTGCTACAAGTTACGGGTTAGTTATGTTCATAACACTTTTTGTAAATCCATTTTTAAATATATGGTCTTTTATCGAAAGAGAAGATGAGCTCGCTGCGGGAAGTGTAATATTACAGGCTATGCTCGCTAGTTTTATATTTGTTTATGTTATTCGTTTTAAAGTTTCACCCAAACAGATGTCGTTAGTTTATTTAATTTCATTTATATACATATCTATCAATACGAGCCTTGGCGAAATCGAGAGAACAATTTTAATTTGTCTTTCTGGTTTAATAATGTCTGCATTTATATATCAAATTACGAAATGGTATCAGACGACAAATCATGATAGAAAAATTCAAGTAAGTGCAGCTCTAGTTGCTGGCGCATATGGTTTAGTGTTCGTAATACATTTATTAGCATTTTCTACAATTAATGGAATTGATCTCTCATGGCGTTTTTACGGGCTCGGAGGACTTATCACTACACCACTTCTATTTGGGTACATGTTAGGAAATTTAGGTGTGAGCCCTACTTCTGGTGAAGTAGTCAGCTAATCTTTTTGTGCTTTCTCAAATATATAAATCTATTTATTTTAAAAATCCCTTTTTTTCGTAAGCTTTCAACCTTATAACGCAGTTGTTGTATTGCAACATCGTTGTTGTTACTCAATTGTGATACCTTTATTGGTTTGCCTATTTTGATTTTGATATGTCTATCTCTTTTATTAAATAACTCATTGAGTTGTGACACATCCCTTAGCTGTTTGTTAGTAAAGGAGGCAAAATAAAAAAACCAAGAATTTCTACCCTCAACATACACTGGAATAAGTGGAAAATTATTTTTTTTTGCAAGAACAATTGGAGTTTTCTCCCACTCTCTATCCCATAAACCAAATATTGTAAGCTTTGAAAGTCTTCCGGAAGGAAAAATTATCCCTGGCCTCTGATCATTGAAAAAAGTAATCAGTCTTTCAAGAGTTACTTTGGTTGCAGAGTGAGTCTCTTTTTCTTTATCCCACATAACAGGAGCCATTACGTTATGGAATGAACCAAGTAAATAAACAAAAAGCTCATTGGCAAAGAAAAATATATCCTCACGTACTTTGTACAGCTGACTATAAAGTGCGATTGCATCAGCAGCACCCATAGGATGATTAGAGACAAGAAGACAACTTCCATCATCAGGAATGTTCTCTATACCTTCTACTGAGCAGTTGTTGGTATATTTATCTCCCAACCAATTAAAGGCCTCAGCACCAGACATGTTTTGTATATGATCTCCAGCATATATCGTCTCGTCAAACCTGAGAATTTTTTTAAGGAATCTAAAAATTATTAAAGATAAAAAATTTTTCTTTGCTAACCATGGAGCACGTTCTTTGATAAGGTTATTTATTTTTGCTTCCATTACGCTTTAAATCTAGTTTTCTTTCCTTTGATTCCATCAAACTTAAGTCTCAATTTTTTTATAACGCTTTCTGTCTCTCCATCAATGTCGAATGATTCTAGAATATTAAACACTCCATTTTCATAATCTATTTGTACTGGCATTACTTCTGCATTCAGCTCCCTTGCAATATACAAGAAACTAGTTCTAAATCTACTCGCGTCAAATCTTCCTTCCGGTGTAACAATTAGTAAAAAAGAGTCCCTCTTTCTTAATTCTTCAATCACAGAATCGTACTGTCCACTATTCACTTTTCTATCAACCGGAATTGCACCAAACTTTCTAAAGATTTTTTCTTGCAGCCATCCAAGAGGCCATTTAATTCCTTGATCATCAATATCTTTGGATTTTTCGAAGGGATTGGGTATTTTTCTCATTGTCCACTTGGCAGACAGATAACAAACATCAACATCTAGAGCGAGAATTATTAAAATCATCAAATATTCATCTTTACTTGATTGGTGTGGTGCTGCGACTAAAACAACTCTTTTATTATCTAAAAAACTCCCAACTGGTCGTATATTTTCAAACAGTAGTAGAAATCTAGCAAGATATTTCAAGAAGAATCTTTTTTTTCGAGGGGTAAGAGAGCTAACAGTTATATCTGGAAGAATTTTAGTATGTGTCATTTTCCTCTAATTAAATATTTTAGTAGGTTTGCTCCTCTGGATTTTCTAGAAAAGACACATTATTAAACTCTTTAAGCCTAAAAAAGTGACCATCTGATATTGCCGTAGATTTCAATCTTGTATGACCAGTGTGTCTTGGCAGGAATTTCTTCCATGTCCATGCTTGAAGAGGCATATTTAAAAAATACGACAATAGTACTGACATGGTTCCAGCATGTGAAATTATTAATAAATTCTCAATAGAACCATCCATTATTTCAAATTTTTTATCAAAAGAATCATCTGTACATATAATCCCTAAGCTTTTTAATTCCTCTTCAAGATTGGCGATTATATTCTTAGCAAAATCTTGCATATATACACCATGGCTACTGACAGACCACTCTGCAAAAGTTTGGCTATTCCTCTTCTCAAAAAAACTCATTATTTCATCACTACTTTTTCCATATAAAGCAACTTCGTCCTTATCTTCCATTTCTTTAAGCCATTCGAAAGTCTTTATCTCCTTTGCAACCCCATTTTCTTCGAAAGGCACGAGTGTCTGTGCAGCTCTATTTAAAGGAGAAACCCATAATTGATCAATACTACCTTTTGTAAACTGATCAGCAGATTTCTTAGATTGAACACTTCCAAGTTCGGTGAGTCCAGGATTTCTCGTATATTCATCATTTAGCATCCATTCGGGCTGTCCATGGCGTATAAGTACAATTTCCATACCAAAACAATAGCTAAATTAGGTTATTCTGATACCTAAAGAAAAAAAATATAAAGAGAAAGAAAAATGATAAGACCTTTTTTATTTGGAGTGACCTTATCCTATCTAGCTATAGATAATATTCTAAATGGGCCTTTTAGAGAATTTCTGTCTACATATTTTGATTTAAAAGAATTTGGTACAAATAGCAGAGAAGAATATCTATATTACCTACTTCTTTTTCTAGGAATTTTTCAGATAATAGTATCTTCCAAAGAATTTTTAAAATCTTATAAATCAGACGAGGAGGAATAAAATGAAATATAAGGGCGATATTTTTAGCTTGCTTACAATAGCATTTATTGTTTGGTTTGGTGTTTGGCCCGTATTTGCTTCCGACTTCACACCATCACAAATTATTCTCTCAGTTTTATTTTCTTACCTAGGAGTTCGTCTTTGTTACTATGTTTATTTTCAAAAAAAGAATGGTATTAGCTAAACCTCGCGAAAAATAGATTAGTAAATATCTTGCTTAGGAACAAAAACTAACGTATATTTATAGAACACTATCGGAAAAAAAATCGAAAGATGGAAAAGAAGATAGAACAAAAAATCCCGAAGGGTCGCAAGATCAATCGGGATTTTTGCTTTATATCCATCAGTTTTTATAAAATTTATGTATAAAAGTTCGCGAAAAAAACAATCCTAAATTTCTTGCCAAAAATGTAAATTTACAGTATTTTTATATAACTATCAGAAATGAAGTCGCAAGACCTAATAGAAGATAGTTCGAAAATCCCGAAGGGTCGCAAGATCAATCGGGATTTTCACTTTATATGACTCTTTTCATCAAAAAAAGCAAAAAGACTCCCTGTGGCTGTAATTTTTGTTTTATCGTCTTTTGAAGTGGCTCAAAGCACGAAAGGAAGTCCTACTCTTATTTTAGTGTTTTATCGTTTATTTTTATCATTTGGGCAAAAATTAGGATGATTTATACTTAATTTCATGAATATAGGTGCACATATACCCTCAAAAAACGCAGTTGAAGAGATAAAACTGCGTAAAGGTGATACTTTTCAAATTTTTATATCCAGTCCACAGATGTGGAAAAGCCCAAAACCTCGAGAAGATGTCGAGATTTTACAAGATTATGACGGACCGATTTATGTCCATGCACCATATTTGATAAATGTTGCTACTCCGAACAATAAAGTACGTCACCCAAGTAGAAAACTGTTAAAAGATACTTGCAAAGTTGCGGCAAGTTTTGGAGCAAAGGGAGTAATTGTTCATGGTGGTTCAGTTGGTGAAGGTGGAGACATTGGTGTTGGCTATGACAACTGGAGAAAAGCCATAGAACATGTGGAAGATACAGGCATGAGAGTATTGGTAGAAAATACTGCTGGTGGAAAAAACTCTGTTGCTAGATACATGGACTCTATTGAGAGATTGTGGGAAGTGATTGGCCACTTAAATGTAGGACTTTGTTTAGATACCTGCCATACATGGGCTGGGGGCATACCTACGGAACAAGCAGTTAAGGGATTTAAAAAACTTGTTAAAAAAATAGACCTCGTTCATTTTAATGACTCAAAAGACGGCTTCGAGAGTTCGAGAGACCGTCATGAGAATTTGGGCAAAGGACAGATCCCAAAGGCTGAACTTGAGTATGTAATCAAAAATTGCAAAACAGATATTGTTGTAGAAACACCTGGAGGACTTGAGGAACAGAAAAAAGATATTGCTTGGATTAAACGCCGTTTAAAGAAATGAATTATTTACCATCCAACCTCGAATTCAAGGATGGAGTCGCTTTTATCGGAGAGACTTCATTACTCGATGTAGTTAAAGAATACGGAACTCCCCTATACGTATATGACTGGGAACACTTGAGAGACAACATCGATTATTTTACAAATGCATTTGGAGAAGAAACATATTTTAGATACGCAGCAAAAGCATTTATATGTAAAGCCCTAGTAAAAGAATTAGACGACAAAGGATGGGGAGTAGATGTTGTTTCTGGTGGGGAGATGGCAACAGTACAAGCTGTAACTGGCACCTTAGAAAACTCATTATTCAATGGAACCTTTAAACACAAAGATGAAATTGAGTTCTTTATGCAACACAATGGTGGACATATTTCTGTGGATAATCGCCATGAGATTCCTATATTAGAAGAGGTTGCTGCAAAATTACAAAGAAAACAACCGGTGATTATGCGTATAAATCTTGATGTAGGGGCTGAGACCCACCCAATGGTATTGACTACAGGGTACGACCAACAGTTCGGTATCTCCATTGGGTTTGCAGAAGAGGCATTGCAACAAATTTATAAATCCCCCCATCTACTCTTTTCTGGAGTTCATGTGCATATTGGAAGCCAAATTAAAGACCCCGATCGTTACAGAAAAGCAATGAGTGAGTGTGCAGATTTTCTCAATGCCCACCCAGCAAGCGTAGAGAGAGAAGTAGTCTTTGATGCCGGTGGTGGATTTTTTTCACCATATGCAGGCGATGAAGTAGATCATGAATTGAAAGTCTATGCTGATGCCATTCATGAAGGAATAAAAGAACACTGGAGTGGATCGTATAAAGTCATGATCGAACCAGGAAGAGCATTAGTAAATAATCCAGGTGTGATTTTATATACTGCTGGGGCTATAAAAGATGATCGGGGTGAGAAACCATATATTTTAGTAGATGGTGGCATGTCGGATAACCCAAGGCCAGCATTGTATGGAAGTGAACATAAGCTTTTTAATATCTCTGGTGGAAAAGCTGGAGAAGATGTAGTTCATGCAGTATCTGGTAGGCACTGTGAGAGTGGAGATTTACTAGTCAAAGATGCCATGTTGCCTGGTGACACTAATTCTGGAGATATTTTAATGTCTACATCTACTGGTGCTTATACCTTTGCTATGGCAAGTAACTATAACCGAGTTCCTAAATCTGGAGTAGTTGCGGTTACAAATAGTGGTGTAGTCGAGTTAGTCAATAGACAGAGTTTTCAAGATACGTTTATTAACGACTTATAACATGAGCTTTGCTTATTTAAACAGAAAATATTTACTGAGCAAGTAAAAGAAAACCACAAAATAATGGTATTAACAAAATAAAAGCACCTATAAGTATTTTTGTAGCGTTCATATTGTTAATTTTACCGAATAGACCCTATAACTAGGCATATTTAGGTATTTCATTAATAAAAATTTAACATTAAAAATTTCATATAAATTTAGAATTGCGTTATTTTAATTACACAATGAAAGATAAATTAAACAAATTTCTAGAAGTCGAAGATAGATTATTTCGAGCTCCTTATCTTTATCTTAAAGAAAAGGGCATTATCGATAAGGTTAAAGAAATCAGAACAAGGTTTGTTGAAATTTATGCAAAGGACGAAGTGATTCCATATGGCGGAAATCAAATGTTCTTTGGTGACGACTAAGTTTATTTCTCTATACAGTACGGACAATACTCGTTAATCTTAAAATCCGGAGAAGCCTTCTCATCTGCTGATAGTGGCTCCCTACATATATAACAGTAAATGTATTCTGTCTCATTTAGTTCAGTATCTAATGCAACACGTTCATCAAAGACAAAACAGTCACCATTCCAGTATTTTCCACCAGTCTCTTTAAAGTAATCGAGCACTCCACCTTCAAGTTGCCTCACATCAGAAAATCCTGCTTTGAGCATAACTGCAGATGCTTTCTCACATCGTATTCCTCCAGTACAATACATAACAATTTGTTTATCTTTGTACTCTTCTGGAAGCTGTTTTATTGCATCAGGAAAATCTCTAAAGGTATCAAGCTGAAGGTCAACAGCGTTTTCAAACAGACCAACACGGGTCTCATATTCATTACGAGTATCTAAGACAATGACATCTTCATTGTTTTCATACATTGCATAAAGCTCTTTAGGAGTAACATAATCTCCTGTTAGTTCTCTTGGATTGATATCATTTCTACCTAATGAGATGATCTCTTTTTTTGGACGCACTTTCATTCTTCTAAAGGGCTGAGTCTCACTATATGTTTTTTTTAGAGGAATATCTAAAAATCTCTTGTCTTGTTCCATGTATTGCAGATATTGTTCAATCGCCTCTTCTCTGCCAGCAAGAGAGAAGTTGATACCGTTTGGACTAAAATAAATTGAGCCTTTTAAATCAAGATCATCACAAATTGATTGGAATCCTGGAATTAAAGCATCAATATCATTTAGGGGTTCAAATTTATATCCTGCAACATTCAGTACATCAAAATTATTCACAGACATATTGTAAATCTCATTTCCTATTTTATGAGACCTCTTTTTTGAAAAAATTCTACTGTGTCGTTTATCGTTTCATTCACAGGCCTTGGTCTGTGGTCAAGCATTTCTTTTGCAAGATTGCTTGGAATAAGTTTATTTTGAACTTTTACGGTATGAATTGAATCAAGAGTAGCACTTCTTGGTTTGTTAAAAAAAAGTGCCTGAAGATAGGAGGAAGGAATGGATAAATAAACAAAGAAAAAAGGAAGGGTACCTTTTACCAATTGTTTATTTAACTTATCCGATATTACTTCAGCAATTCCAACAAAATCTATATAATTTCCTCCGACAATATAATTTTGTTTTGACTCCCCTTTTTCGATACAGTTTATTGCAGTTGTACAAAGGTCGCGAACATCGACATAGTCATACCCAACGTTTACGGTATAGGGCCTTTTTCCATTAGCAATATTTATAAACTCTTGGCCAAACAAGCTAGGTTTAAAGTCATTTGGTCCAAATATTCCAGAGGGATGCATAATCGAGGCATCAAGCCCTTTTTCACAGTATTCATAAACTATTCTTTGTGCATCAGCTTTTGATAAATCATACGGTACAGCATCGGAATCTGTTACAAGTGGCCTATCTTCTAAAAGTGCTTCATCCAAGGGTTCTCTTACAAATGCGTCTACAGAAGAAAAATGTATTAATTTTTTAACCCCATGCCTCAAAGATAATTCACATACATTTCTTGTTCCAGCAACATTTACAGATCGAATTATATCTCTGTCCTTACGTACCAAACTAATTACTGCAGCTGTATGAAACACAACATCTACATTTTTAAAAGCTGTATCAATTGATTCGATGTCTGTAATACTTCCTTTGATTAGTTCTACATCGTATCCTTCGAATGCTCTGTGATCCCCATCAAAATCTATACATCTAATTTTAAAATCTCGCTTTGTAAGTTCTCTTACTAAATTTGCTCCAACATGGCCAGAACCCCCAGTGATTAATGCAGTACTCATAAAGTTGTTTAAATTTTTACACCAATATATTTTTTTAAAAAATCACCAATTTGATTAAATGCTTGTATCGTTTCTGGCATTCTTACATCAATGTGAAACACATGGTACATACCTTCCCATTCGTAGTATTCATGTTCACACCCATCCAACTCTAATTTATCTCTTAACCTTGTAGAGTCTGAAAGCAAGCATTCTTCAGTACCAACTTGAATCATTATTGGTGGGCAGTTCTCATAATTACCAATATATGGAACTATATAGGGATTGTTTTCGTCCATATCCTCATCATTAAGATAAAAATTATAAAGCTTATCACCACTGTCCCAGATTTTTTTGAACATTGGGCCGAGCAATACATCTCTTTCAGCCATTTCATATGTATAAGTTTCCCCTGTACCATTTGGGTCAGTCCAAGGTGATAATAGAGCTAAACAAGACGGCAAGGGCTTATTTGTTTCTTTCAGCTTCAGTAGCGTAATGAGTGCTAGATGACCTCCAGCAGAATCACCAGCTAATGCAATTTGTTCAGGTGAGTAACCTAAATCATTAATTAAAAAGTCGTAACAACTAACCCCATCATCTAGTTGTGCAGGAAACTTGTTTTCAGGACCTAACCTATAGTCTGGTACATAAACTGTAGTTTTAGTGATGTCTGCAAGATAACTAACTAGTGAATAATGAGATTCTGGGCTTCCCAATGCATAACCTCCACCATGAAAGTAAAGAAGTATTCTTTCAGGATTTGAATTAGGCGTTGAGACTTTAAATGTCCTTATGTCACCAAAATAAATTTCTTCCTTAACCGTATTTTCAATTTTGGGATTAACTGTTCCAGCAAGATTGTTGAACCATCTAGCAAAACTTAATCTGCTACTTGTCATCTCGGTGGGTGTCCTATAAAGAAAACCAAAAAAAGTAGCTATTCTTTTGTATGTTTTGATACTCTTTTGTGCTTCTTTGCTAATCATTTTTTTAAAATTATCGTTCTATTTAAAGCTTAATTTTTAAAATCAACATATTCAAAAATATAATCTTTTATTATTTAATACATGGGCAAATTATTAGTACATATTATTACTGGAGTAGAAAATCCTAGTCGTTCAGTTTTGGGATTTTTAGTTGCTAAATCAGCAATAGAAGATGGAAATGAAGTCACAATATTTTGTGCTGGTGACGGAGTAACTTCTCTACATGAAATCACTACAAAAGAAATGCAAGGTGTTGGGCTTGGAATATTATCTGATCATTTAGAAGAATTAAAACTAAAAGGTGCAAGCCTTTATGCATCTGGTAAGTCCGCACAAGCAAGGGGCATAACTAAAGAACAATTAGAATCTTTGGGTTTTACTCCTGCAACTCCAAATAAACTTGTAGAGCTAACTTTCGAAGCAGATAGAGTTTTGATTTACTAGTTAGAGTTTTAAAAATAAGATAACTTATGTAGCAATTAAATAGAACTATTATCTCTATTTGAAAGTCAATATGAGCAAAAAAGTATATCTTCTATGGTTTGGACAAACAGTTTCTTGGACAGGTTCGGCAATGTCTTTTTTTGCAATTGGAGTATGGATATATGAAACAACTGGCAAAGCAAGTGCTCTCTCGACGATTTTATTTATCGTTGCAATAGTCGGAGTAATTACCGGACCATTTGGTGGAGTTTTAGCTGATAGGTTCCCAAGAAAAAAATTAATAATTATTTTTGATTTAATAATTGCGGTACTGATGTGTCTTATTGGTTATTTGGCAATAAATGATATGCTATCGTTGACGCTTTTGATTCCATTTGCATTAGCATTTGGTATTTTTGAAATTGCACATTGGACTACATGGAGTGCTTTTTTAGGAGATGTAGTCAAAAAACATGAAGTAACAAAAGTCTCAGCATTGTTTGAGAGTGCTGAAGCGATATCTGTACTTATTGGACCTATAGGTGGTGCTTTTATTTATTCATTTTTTGGGTTAACCGGAGTAATACTTGTTGATGTTATTACATGTTTATTTGGAATTCTAACTATTGCTTTTTTCAAGAGTAAAAAGATTGAAACGAAGAGTAAGTTAAATGTTAAAAATGTATATTTTGATTTGATAGAAGCCTATCACTGGTTAAAAAAACAAAAAGGATTATTGGCTTTAGTACTTATTTTTGCAGTGGGTAATTTTTTATGGGGTTTTACTCAAGTCTTGCTTCCTCCAATGATTCTTAGCTTTACTGATGCAACAGGCCTCGGGTTGGTTGAATCTAGTGTTGGTCTGGCTTTTCTTTTTGGCTCTATTATTTCATTACGATTAGCTGACTGGCTCCAAGGAAATTTAAAGGTTGCAATATACTGTGGACTTTTGGGTGGATTAAGTTTAATTTTAGGATCAATAAGACCAAGTATTTTTCTACTTTGCATTCACGGAGTAATCGGAGGAGTAAGTGGGACAGTACAATACACTGTATCCTCAGGTGCATGGCTTGCAATTACTGATGAACACATAAGAGGAAGAGCCTTAGCCCTTCGAGGAACTATTGCTCAGATGTTGCGACCACTAGGGGTTGTTATTGCAGGACCATTAGGGGATTATTTAGAGTTCAATTTTTATCCAGCAAATGTAGAAAGTTTGTCGCTGCTCGTTGGTTCTGGTGCGGGAAGAGGGTATGCTCTTCTTTATTTATCCATTGGTGTAATTTATGTAGGATTATGGCTTGTAAATTTTAATAATAAAAACTTGAAGTCTCTCTCAAGACAGGTAAAAGAGATTACAAATAATTAGCATAAAGATATGGATGAAATAATCAAGACTAATAACCACCCAATAAAAGTAAGAAAACTACTGGGGCCCATAGGCAGGTTCATGCTGAAAATTGTAAATTGGGATGTAGTTGGAGTCTTGCCGGATAAAAAAAGAATAATTATTGCCTCAGCACCACATTCATCTACTTTTGATGCCATTTATGCCTATTTTGTATGTTTGGCAACTGACCTAAAATTTTATTTTCTCGGCTCGGTTTCTATGTTTACTCGAATTGTCGTACCACTACCTTTCAAGAAAAACCCAGATCAGCTCGGTATACCTCATCCTTTTGGTAAGTTTCAAAATAAAGCCCTTCTCGAATTTGGTGGGATACCGGTATGGAGAACAAAACCAACTGGTGTTACTCAACAAGTCATAGATCAGCTCAAGTCAAAAGATAAGTTTATTCTTTATTTAACGGTTGAAGGTGAAATGAAAACAAATGAGACAATAAAAAGCGGATTTCATTATATTGGCAAGGCCTTAGATGCAACTATTGTTCCTACAAAAATAGATTACGAAAATAGAAGATTTGAACTGATGGAAGAACTGCCATTAACAGATTCAGCAGAACTGGACAAAGAGTCTTTAATGGATAGGTATCATTTGGTTAAAGGCAGAAACAAAGTTTTTTATAAGCCAGGAACAAAATAAGATGTTGGTAATTTTTTTGACAATTATAGGCTCAATCACTCTTCTATATTTATTTCCTAATATGACGATGCTTTTTTCGATTGTCATAGTCATATTTTCAGTGAGATGGTTGATTTACAACAATAAGTATTACGAATGAAAAAGTTTATTATTTTTTTACTACTTCTTTCTATGTGCGGTGACACTTTGACATCAGAACTTGAACCAATACCAGAAAGCAATGAGATAATTGAGGATTCATTAACTACTGAACAAGACTCAAACATTCCTCCACTACCCACAGTCAGTTTCAACATTATTGAGATTTATGAAGTAAAACTTGGAGCCGAACTATGTAGTGATGCAACTGAGATTGATGTAACATCTGAAGAGTGCCTACGACAATATAGAGATAATTTAGAGTTTGTATTTTCCTATGCCGAAGATCTTCGTGTGTATATGGATGATTTAAATGACTACTTTGCTAATTATCCTTCTGCTTTTACAGATGAGTTCAGGAATTTGTTTGCATTTGTAAATGAGAAGTTTTCAACTGTACCTCAGAATTATGGAATTGTTGCTTCTAAATATCAACAACGGTTTGGAAACCTAGATGTTAACGTTACAACTACAACAATAGATACTACTAATACAACAGTGTCTACCACTATTCCTACATCAGACAACTATCTTGACTATAGAGATGTTAAAATTTTTAGAGCTTCAACGATTTCTGATCAACATATAGAGATACTCAAAAAGTACATTCAGCTCACAGAGCAACTGTTGTTTACAGATGTACGTGTAAAAAGAGAGAATTTATATCCAATACTTGTTGTACAACTTGATTCTGAAAATTATGCATCAGCAATTGCTTTAGAAGAAGAGTATTGCCAATATTTAAATCTAGAATATCCAGCAACTTTTAATAGCACGCGTTGCAACCCAGAGTATCAAGACAAAAAAGCTGACGGAAGTATCGGATTGTTTACCGATGGTGGAAGAGTCTCAGGCTCATCAATAAGTGGCACACCTAGCGACAGAGAATGTTGTTATCTATTTATAAGTGGATCTTTCGATCTGTCTTGGGATAGTCGTTCACAAGCATATGTAACAATCCATGAAATGTATCACATTTTTCAATTATCTAATGTTGTTGACTTTGATTATGATCTACAACAAAAAATTACTGGCAAGCAAATTGGAAGCGATAATAGAGATAAGCCTTTTTGGATGGAGGGATATGCAACATATTTTTCTCACCTTTATTATTCACGTGACATAAACGATTTTTCTCACCTTGAAAATGAGATGTATGGTGGAATGTTCAGTTGTTATTGTGGAGACAACCAGCCAATAATAAAAGAACGATATTTAAATGGACCGGAATTATATAACGTCACCTGGGAAAGCGACTGGGCTGTAGGTTATCAAGTTGGTGCATGGTTTATAGCTTACTTAACCAACATACATGGAGAACAAACAATGTATGACTTTTGGATCAATTCACAGTCAGGTATTTTATTTCATGAAAATTTTCAAAACACATTTGGAAAGGATTACATCACCTACGAAAAAGAATTTAGAAACTTCATTATGAATAGCTCTGAAGATGAGCTTATGTCAATACTTCCTAGTAGCTAGTTTTCAACGAAATTTATCGAAAAAACCCTTTTTCCAGGCATATCCAGCTACAACGGTCAGTAAAACTCCAGAGAAAAAGGGAGGTATTCTTGAAAGTAGCAAAACAAAAGCAACAAGAACAAGTGCATAGTCAACATAGGTCCAAAACTTGCTTGTCATTTTTGGAATTAAATTAAAGTACCTAAGTATCGAAACTACAACAATTCCAGTTAATAAATAATACATTTCTTTAATTGTAGGTATTAATAAACTAAATAAAAAATGTCAAAAACAGCAATAATCACAGGTGGAAACAAAGGCATAGGCCTTGCAGTTGCAAAAGATTTAATTTCTAAAAACTACAAAGTCATAATTGGCTGTAGAGATACTTCAAAAGGAAAGATGGCTGAGGAGTATCTTGGCAACAATGCGCACTTTTTAGAATTAGATTTATCAAAATCAGCAAGTGTCTTACAGTTTGTAAAACAAATTAATACTCATTTCTCAGAGATTGACGTTTTATACAATAATGCAGGTTTAATTTATAGGGATTTTGAACTTACCGAAGAAGGCTATGAGTCAATGATTTCAGTTAATTATTTCGGGGCTTATAGATTAGCTTTAATGCTTTTAGAAAACTTACATAGAAGCTCAGGAAGAATTGTTCAGGTAACAAGTCTTTCGATGTATCTTGCAAGAGAATTTAATTTGGACCTTCTTCATTCAAAAACGGGATTTTCTCCAAGTAGTAGGTACAACCTTACAAATTTATTTAGGTCAATGTTTGCACTTGAGTTAGAGAATAAACTTAAAAAAACTTCTATCTCGGTTGCTACTGCACATCCAGGGGTTACAAAGTCAAGGCAATCAAGACCTTATGAAGTCAAAAAAATTAAGAAATCTTTTTACACATACTTTTCTACAAACATTCAAACAGGGATAGCCCCTATTATTCAGGCAATTGAAGCAGATAATGCTTCTGCAGAACGTGTTTATGCCCCAAAAATCTTTGGCTTCTATGGTCAACCAGCAACCATGCAACATAATAAACTTGTTTATAACGAGGAGCTTAGAAATAAACTCTGGACTTTTACAGCGAATGAACTTAATTTAGATTTATGATAATAATTCAAACCACCATTGATGAAGATAAAAAAGCCAGAGAATTAATCAATTCATTACTTGAAACAAACAAGATTGCTTGTGGTACTTTTCAGAAAATTGAATCTTCTTATAAGTGGAAAAAACAAATAGTAGAAGAACCAGAACTAGAAATTTCACTGTATACAAAAGAATCTCTTATGAGAGAAGTTGTTGATATTGTAACTCAGAGACATTCCTACGAGCTTCCAAAAATTACAGTCCTAGAACCTGTTTACACACTTCCTGAATATGATCAATGGGTAAAAGATAATACTATTTAAGAGATTCAATATACCCAAAGACAGAATAGTGATCTAAATTAATATCTCTAACATTATGCTTATCTAAGGCAGCGACAACCTGTGCTCTGTGTTCAGCCGCGTGAAATATCATTTGTGAAATTATCGTCGAAATCTTACTTGTTCTTTCTCCTTGAGAAGTCATATAAGTTAGATCTCCATCATCAACATTTGCGTATTTAATTAAACCTTGATCAATTCTTTCTAGCTCAATTAATAATTGTTCGATAAGTACATCATCACTATCATTTTCTAATTTAAATGGAGAAAATGGTTTTCTATCTAATCTCTGACCATACAAGTGTCCAGCACCTACGATATGCACTAAAATTTTCCTGACAGTCCATTCCGGATCTATAACATAGTAATCTAAAACTTCATTCCCAAGTTTCTGTACTTCTTTATAAAGTTCTTGGTTTGACCAAGCCATATGCCTAAGCAATACTTCAACAGATATCATTTTTCCTCCAATTTATTTAATCTTTGTTCAATTACATTTAATCTTTCTTTGACTATTTCTAAATCATCTTGATTTTGTGCACTTCTGATAAATCTTTCATTTTGCCAGCGTAGTCCCCACCTTGTTAAAGGAATTGATATTACTGCAACAGGAAAAAGGACTAATCCTTCTCTAAAAGATCCTGTAAATGAAATTAATAAAAAAAGGCCACCAAACAATGCGTACATTAAATACATAATCCACTTTTCCATTGTTTGGTTAAATTTTCTTTCTCTATTGGCCTGTGTATCCATGTGTTTATTGTAATTTTTCATTTACAATAGCACCATGAAAATAATTGTTATCTGCACAGGAAATACTTGTAGGTCTCAAATTGCAGAAGGTTTACTTAAATACAAGTATCCAGACTATGAAATACAATCTGCCGGAACTCATCCTGAAGCCATTGTTAATCCTTATGCGGTCAGAGCAATGGCAGAAGAGGGTTATGATATCAGCACTCATTACCCAAAACTTGTTGATGACTTTATAGAAGAGTCTTTTGATTTTGTATTAACAGTTTGTAGCTCAGCAGACGAACTGTGTCCAGTTTTTCCTAATGCAAAAAAAAGAATTCATAATTCATTTGTTGACCCCAGCAGATCCTCGTATGAATCTGACGAACACGCTCTCAAAATTTATGCACAAACTGTGAAAGAAATTTCAAACTGGATAGATAGCCTTAACTTGTAGTCTCTTTTCTGTAAAAGTTAAAAAAACTGAGTGTTGCAAGTGCACATAATAGATGCCATATCATGTGAGCTTGAATCCATGAATCTGGATTACACCATGGGTGATCTGGAACCCCTGTTCCCCATATAAGAACAGCACCAAAAAAAGACGCAAATCCAATAAAAAACCATGGAGTATATATTCTCTTTATGTTTGGTTTTAAATTAGGAATTAATGCTGGAACAAAATATAAAAGCATTTCCCAATTGTCTTGGAAATTGAGGAAAGAATCAATAACAGGACTTCCAAAGAGCTGCTGAACTATCAAGACAGTTATACCTGACATTATTCTTCCAAATACATTTGGAAATTTAATCAAAACCTCAGTTGCTATCCAAAGTCCGATGCTCAATTCAAATAAATTCACCCCTATTCCAAGCCCTGAATCCAAATACCAGTAACTGTATGCGTAGTAAATAAGCAATATTGTATAAGAAGAGAAATAAGTTTTACTTGAGAAATGAGTCAGTTTTTTTAGGTTGTAAATCCATAGAAGCAATATGTAAGCAATCATTGAGACATTGTCTAACCATGCGCCAAACTTTGTATGTGTTCCGTGCATTGCCATAGACCCAGGGCCTAAAAATGTTGATGCAGCAGCATATAACAAGGCAATTTTAAAGGACCCAAACATCGGAGATTTATTGTTTGTAGCGTCGTCAGATAATTTATAAAACATGTAAAGTCCAACTGCTACAAAGCCAAGATTTCCAAGCGTGTTAGAAGGTTCTCTAAAAAAACCTCCACTTACCCTTTCACACCATCTAGAAATTTCTCCGATGGCTTGTTCGTTTTCTGCTGCAGGCCCCCAACCATTTGCACCAAAGACAATAAATAATAAGGCAGTAAAAAATACGGAATATATAGCGTAAGAAAAGTAACTAGTTGTTAAATTATTTTTTAGCTTCATTTAAAGCTGTGTCCATATCTTCAATTAGGTCTTCAATATTCTCAAGACCTGTAGACACTCTTATTAAATCGATTGGTGCGCTAGCTTCTGTCTCCTGAGCATTATCATGAGTCATTAAATATGGAAGCTCAATCAAAGTCTCAACCCCTCCTAAACTCACAGCTAACTTATAAAGTTCAAGAGATTGCCAAAATTTTTCTTGATCTATATTTTCATTAAGGTAAAAACTAAGCATACCCCCAAAATAATCCATTTGTTTTTCTGCAATTTCATGATTTTGAAAATTTTTTAAACCAGGGTACCGGACTTCTTTTATATGTTCAGATTTCTCTAAATACTCTGCTAATTGATGAGCATTTTCTGAATGCAATTTGATACGTGGACCTAATGAGTAAAGGCCTCTTTGTACTAAATAAGAGTCAAATGGTGACATTATTGCTCCACCCTGTCTTTGATATAACATCAAAGTTTCGTGTAGTTCAGGATCTTTACAAACCACTGCACCTCCCAATGTATCGCTGTGTCCACCAATATACTTTGTTGTTGAATGCATTATGATATCTACGCCGTGCTCAAAAGGCCTAGTTATAAATGGTGTTGAAAAGGTACCATCAGCGACAAGAAGCGTAGGGTAATTGTGCACAACTTCAGAAACTTTTTGTAAATCATATAAATTCATTGAAGGGTTTGATGGAGATTCGATCCATGCCAGTTTTGTTTTTTCGTTAAGTAAAGAATCCAGTTTTTCTATATCTTCGAAATCACAAAAATTAACCTCTACATTACGTTCTCTAATAATTTTTGAGAAGTAATTAGTTGTACCTCCATAGACATCTTTTGTTATGACTACGTTATCACCTGGTTTAGCAAGTTCGGCTATTAAGCTAACTGCAGACATACCTGAAGCCATTGCGAAAGCATGCTGTTCTTCATAATTTTCTATTCCTTCGAGATATGCCAAAGTTCTCTCGAACAACTCTCTTGTTGGATTATTTATTCTTCCATAAAAATATTCTGATTCACCTGGTACATCATTTATATATGTAGTAGATAAGTGAAGAGGAGGCATTACATCTCCTGATATAGGTTCGAATCTTTTGTTTGCATGGAGCGCTTTCGTATTCATGCCGTATTTTTTTGATTTCCCCATATGTAGATATTAGGGTGAAGATTTAATTTAAACACTAAAAAAGTCTAGATTTTTACCTCTATTTCTTTGTAGCCACGAATTCCAAAGGCACCAGTTCTCTCTGGTTGAGTTTCTAATAAAATTGAATTTGAAAAAAGATTATGAAAGGAAACTTCTAGCTCCAATCTTGCTAAATGTGCTCCAAGACAAAAATGGACTCCACCGCCAAAACTTGTGTGACTAAGATTTGTTCTTTCAAAATTTACTTTGTCAGGCTCTACAAAACTTTCTCTATCTCTATTTGCTGAACCTAACAATATGGCTATCTTTGAGTGTTTTTTTACCTCTACACCTCCAACATCATCATTATCTAAAACCCATCTCTGAAAAAACTGGAGAGGACTATCGAATCTTATTAATTCTTCAATAATGTTTTTAATATTATATTTTTTATCAAGACCTAATGTGTCAATATTGTTATTCGCAAGTGTCACAATAGAATTGCCTATTGTATTTACAGTTGCTTCATGACCTGCGTTAAGTAATAAAATAACAGTGCAAATTATTTGGTCCTTTGTCAGCTTTTGATCATTTTCAGTTACATTAGCAAGTCTTGTAATCATATCGTCTCCTGGAGTATTTACCTTCTGATTTATCAGTGACAATGTATATTCATAAAATTCTTTTGCTGCATTTTCTGCATTGGTAGAGTCTTCTGCACTTACTTTTAAGTCATACATTTTTACAATTTTGTTAGACCAATCTAAAAACTTGTCAGACATATCATCTGGAACACCAAGTAATTTTCCAATTACAGAAATCGAATATGGTTGTGCGTAATCTTTTAAGAGATCAAACCTTTCACCTTTTAAATTTTTCAATAAGTCTAAGGATTTTTTTTCCATAAAAGGTCTTAGCTCTTGAACTTGTCTATTCGAAAAAGCTTTTGCAACAAGATTTCTCAAATCACCATGTAATTGTCCTTCTAAATTAAGTAATGAGAACTCCTCAGTCTTCCAAAAGTACTCGTACTCTTTTGGGTTAACAATTGAAGATTCTGATCCTTCTAAGTCATCGGGAGGACTAGATGAGAAGTTCTTGCTTTTTTGGATAGCTTTAACACCATCGCACCTTGTTACAAGTTGTAAATCAGTTGTTTTATCTAATACTACCGGTGACATTTCTCTCAATTCTTTCATATACGGATAAGGATCTTTTATAAAATCTGTATCGCTACTTGGAAAATTAATTTCTGGAATCGTCATAGTTCTAAAGTATCAGTTTACAAAGAAATTTCTATAGATTTTCTAAAAAATTAGTGACAATCTGATACTTGTTGATAACATTTTTTTATGTCAGAAAAAAAGTCAATGCTAGATGGAGAAAAGCAGTATCACATTCAACTAAAAGAGGGGGATATTGCGGATTTTGTTATTCTTCCAGGAGATCCAGGAAGAGTAGATTTTATTGCTGAGCATTTTGATAACCCTAAAGAAATTGCATTTAACAGGGAATACAAAACGGTAACTGGTACATATAAAGGACGTCCAGTAAGCGTTACTTCCACAGGTATCGGCTGTCCCTCAGCAGCAATTGCAATTGAAGAGCTAGCTAATATTGGCGCAAAAACTTTAGTAAGAATTGGTACTTCAGGCGCGATGCAAGAACATACAAGAGTTGGAGATTTTGTAATTGCAAATGGAGCTGTCAGACAAGAAGGAACTTCTCCACAATATATGCCAATGGAGTTTCCTGCTGTACCTTCTTCAGATATGGTTTTTGCATTAGAAGAAGCAGCAAAAGAAAAAGATGTAAATTATCACATCGGTGTAGTTCAGTCCAAAGATTCTTTTTATGGTCAACACGACCCAAATTCAATGCCAGTTTCTCACGAGCTTAATCAAAAATGGGATGCCTGGGTAAAGGGTGGTGTCTTATGCTCGGAGATGGAAGCATCTACTCTTTTTGTTGTTGGTAGTTATAGAAAAGTTAGAACAGGTGCTTTGCTTGTAGTTTATGGCGATCAAAATCGACAAGAAGCTCTTAGCAAAGAAGAGTATTTAGAATCTGTAAACAACGCTACAAACATAATTTTGGAAGCAAGCTTAAAAATTCCTACTTAATTCTTATAAGAACTCTGAGTACCTTTTTTTGTTACTGAATCTGTTGCTTTTTGGAGTGCTAGCTTAATACACTCCTCCGTATCGAATTTACTTGCTAGTGCAAACGAGAATGCTCCTACAAAAGCATCACCAGCTCCAGTTGTATCAATTGCTTTAACTGAATCAGTATTCATTATCTCTACTTTATTGTTTTTTATATAAGCGCAACCTTTCTCACCCAAAGTGACTACAACATTAGTCTCGACGTTATTTGCAAATAAAATTAAATTATTTTCATTAAACACATCACCATAAATCTCCTCAAACTCAATTTCATTAGGTATAAACCAAGATGTATTTTCAAGCAGGGTATCAGATGGTTTATCTGCTGGAGCAGGGTTCAGTACAGTCTTCACTCCATTTTTGTATGCATGAGAAAAAACTTGTTCGTTAACGTTCATCGGTATTTCAAACTGCCCAACCAACACATCTGGTTTTCCAATTTTTTCTAGAGATTCTATTGCCGAAGAACTATCTATTAAATTATTTGCTCCTGGTATTACTATAATTCTATTTTGTCCAGACTCATCAACCCAAATTGGTGCAACACCACTTGAACCTTCTACAGTCTGAATATAATCAGTAATCACGTTATTATTTTTGAAATTTTCAATTGTCATATCCTTGTAGACATCACTACCTAGACAAGCAATGATGTAAACATCTGCACCTAGAATTCCAGCCATCACAGCCTGGTTTGCCCCTTTTCCACCAAAACCCATTTGATAGGATTCACCAAAAACCGTCTCTCCATCATTGGGTGTTCTCTTTACATAAGAAACTTGATCAATATTCGCACTCCCAACAACACATATTTTTGGTTTCATAATCTAAAAGTATAAAAAATAATTTACTTAAAATCTATTAGGATTTTTACATGACAATTAATTGGGACTCTCAAGTTTTATCTTCTGTTTCAAAAGTTATACCGCATCTTTCTTCTATAAAAATAAACACAGAACAATTAAATGAAATAGGAGCTCACTTAAGTAAAGAAGATTTTTTAATCAATTATGCAGGTAATCCAAATATTGATCCTAAAGAATATATAAGAAAAACAATGTTAGTAAATACTCTCAATTTTGTATTTACCGATTTTTTGACTTCTGTGAAATATAAAATTAATAACTTTTCAGATACAGATGCTATGGTCTATCAGATTGATCTGGCTCTGCGTTCAGGAATCCCACTTGTTGAAGGTAATTTTATGAGAGATATGAACCTAGAAGAATTCAAGGGAATTTTTACTGGAAATATTGAAATGCCCATGGCAGAGGAAAAAGTCAAAATATTAAATATCGTAGGAGATACATTAGTTACAAAATATGACGGGGATTGGATAAATTTCATAGATGATGGTCCAAAAAAACTTTACGCCAATGGAGAGGGATTAGTTGAAAGATTAGTGAGAGACTTCAAAAGGTTTGATGATTACTCAATTTTCAAAAATGAAAAAGTACATTTTCTCAAGTTGGCTCAACTAGCATTTTGGGGAATTCACAGAGAGCTTTCAAAAAGAAGTTTTAATATTGAGGATATACATAACATGACAGCATTTGCTGACTATATTATCCCAGTAGCATTAGAGAGCTTAGGAATCATTTCTTACTCCCCAAGTTTAAAAGAAAAAATAGAGTCAGGAGTTCTTATCGATAAAGACTCAATAGAGGAAATTGAAATCAGATCTACCTCAATATACGTAACTGCAAAACTAACAGAAATTATTAATAGCTTTAAGAAGCAGGAAGAAAAAATTATTATCCCACAATTAGACTTTAGGCTCTGGACTGATTTTCATGCTGATGAGAAACCCCACCATTTAACTAAAACAATTATGTATTAGTTATCTCCCCATGTGTCTTCCAGAAATCCTTTTCTTCCACTAGCTTTTGCATACATTTGATAACGCATACTTTGTTTTTTATAAAAGTCTTGATGATATTCTTCAGCTATATAAAATTCAGGTGCATCGGAGATTGCAGTAACTATAGGCTTATCAAATTTTTCTGAATTTTCTAAATCGATTTTAGATTTTTCTGCCAAATCTTTTTGCTCATTACCAACTGTAAAAATCTCTGTTCTATATTGCGACCCAACATCAGCAAACTGATAATTTAGTGCAGTTGGATCGATATTTCTCCAAAAAACTTCTAGCAACTCTTCATATGTGACAATATTTGGATCAAATAAAATTTCTACAACTTCTGCATGTCCAGTCTCACCAGTAGTGACCTCTTCATATGTAGGATTTTCTACAGAACCTCCCATATATCCTGATGTCGCTTCGATAACCCCTTCCATTGCCTCAAACGGTGGTTCCATACACCAAAAACAACCACCGGCAAAATAAGCTTTTTCGTATCCATTGTCATTCATTACAACTCCTGAGCTAGTTACTGAACATGATATAAATATTAATAAGAATAAAAACTTTAAATAACTCACATATAGATGTTATTGGTATTGTTTAGAAATAATAAATCATATCAATAAGTATCTTGTTTAATAATAAAAATTTAATAGAATAGACATGAATCCTTCGACTTATAAAGCGGAGAGAGGAAAATGAAAAAAACAGTACCTTATATTATTGGTTTAAAAAGAAATCGAGTCATATCTATGATGACTGCTTATGATTATCCGACTGCTAAAGCAGTTTCCGAGGCAGAAATTGATATCATTTTAGTAGGCGATTCTTTAGCACAGGTCGTCCTAGGTCACGACGATACATTATCTGTCACTGTTGATGAAATGTTACATCATGTTAAAGCGGTTACAAATGCTAGCCCAGCCTCATTAGTTGTTGCTGATATGCCTTACTTGTCATATCACATTAATGTTCCTGATTCATTAAAAAATGCAGGAAGATTTATACAAGAAGGTAAAGCAGATGCTGTAAAAGTAGAAGGTGGAAAAAAAAGAAAAGAAGTTATTGAGGCTTTAATTGATGCTGAAATACCAGTCATGGGTCATTTGGGTCTGACACCACAATCAAAAAATTTAATGGGTGGTTACAAAGTTCAAGGTAAAACTTTAGACCTAGCAAAAAAACTTTTTGAAGACGCCCTTCTTTTACAAGAAACAGGATGTTTTGCAATAGTATTAGAGGGCGTTCCTACAGTTGTTGCTGAATCTATCTCAGAAAACTTATCAATACCCACAATAGGTATAGGGGCAGGAAAGCATACAGATGGGCAAGTTCTCGTGATTCATGATTTAATGGGTATGAAATCAAAAGAATACATTGATGCAAAATTTGTCAAGAGATACGGTGAGCAATACGATTCAACAGTTAAAGCTCTTATCGAATTTAAAAAAGATATAGAAAACCATAACTTTCCAAGTGAAGAATATTCTTATGATATGGGTTCAGATATTCAAGATTCACTAAAAGAGTGGAAAAAAGAAATTAAAAAAATTCTGTCATAGTACATATTTAGTATTAAATTAATTAGTACCTGCTTCGAAAGAAGCCACGTACAAGTGTCCATAGGAGAAAAATGAATAAATATGACTTAGTCTCGATAGTGAGACCTACAGCAGATGAATCAACCGTCGAAACAGTTCACAACTCTATCACAGAAGTTATTTCAAACGGTGGTGGAAATGTGTCAGAACAAGGAGTATGGCAAAGAAGGAAGCTAGCTTACGAAATTGACACATTCAAAGAGGGAATATATACAATTACAAGTTTTGAAAGCCCTTCAAATGTTCCTGCAGAACTTGATAGAGTGCTAAAAATATCTGATGATGTGATTAGACACAAAGTCTTAAAGATGGAAAGCTAGAGGTATATAAAAATGGTAGATAATACAGTAACAATTGTTGGAAATTTAACTGCAGACCCTGAAATCAGGGTTACAGATGGAGGTGCAACTCTTGCAGAAATTAGAATTGCACAAAATAAAAGAAAAAGAAACTCTGATGGTTCTTGGGAAGAAGGAGATCCTATGTTTTTTCAAGGAACAGTTTGGAATGACATGGCAGAAAATGCTGCTGCTTCATTACAAAAAGGAATGAGAGTAGTTGTAGTTGGCAGATTAAATTACAGGTCTTGGGAAGGACAAGATGGTCAAAACCGCTCAATCGTAGACCTTTCTATTGATGAAATAGCTCCGAGCTTGCGATGGGCAAAAGCAAATATAGAGAGAGCATCAGGTGGTATGGGTGTTTCACAGGAACCAGTAGCTAGAGAAAACTACGAAGAAGACGAAGCACCTTTTTAGGGAGAATAATTATGGCAAATGGAAAAAAGACTGGTGGAAGACGAGCCTCAAAATACGAAGCTCCTAAACAAAGAAGAATTACAAAACAGCAAATAGAAAACGCAACTTATAAAGATGTTAAGTTACTTGAGAAATTTGTATCAGATAGAGGAAAAATTCGATCAAGTTTAATAACTGGAATTACAAAACAAGAACAAGCAAAGGTAGCTCGTTTAGTCAAAGTTGCTAGAGAGCTAGCATTACTTCCTTATGTAACTACAAGTTCATATAAGCAAAGTTATAACAGAAGATGAAACTCATTCTTAATTCTGACGTAAAATCTCTTGGAAGAAAAGGCGACATAGTTGATGTAGCTAAAGGATATGCTAGAAACTATCTTCTCCCGAAAAAACTTGCAATTGTTGCTACTTCAAACAATCTTAAGTTTGCTGAGGCGTTACAGGAAAAAAGAGAAATGCAAGCGCAAGCTAATAATGAATTAGCTGAATCAATTAAAACTGCTCTTGCTGATGCAAAAATTGTGATATCTCAAAATACAACTGATGAAGGAACTCTTTACGCAGCAGTCAGCAATGAACAAATTGTCGATGCAATAGAAACTTTTTCAGGATTCAGGCTAGAACCTGAACAAATTGATTCAGAAAATCAAGTCAAAGAAATAGGGCTACATACAATTTCTCTTGTATTGGGTCCTGATACAAAATTTGAAACAACTTTAGAAATAATACCTGAAACAAAATAATGGCTGGACCAGAAGCACTTTCATCAAGAGACGCTCAATCATTAGGCAAAGTCCCGCCACACAGTCTTGAAGCTGAAGAGGCACTTTTAGGAAGCGCTTTATTATCTAGAGATGCAGTTTCTCGATTAATGGAAGAAGTGAAACCAGCTGATTTTTACAGTCCTTCAAACCAAACAGTCTATGAATCTATGAAAGGTTTATTTGATACAGGAAAACCTATTGATACAGTTACAGTTTCAGAACTAATATTTAAAGATTCAAAAAACTCGAAATCAATAAACGCGTCATACATCG
The DNA here is from genome assembly GCA_902625455.1 of uncultured Candidatus Actinomarina sp. GTDB lineage: Bacteria > Actinomycetota > Acidimicrobiia > Actinomarinales > Actinomarinaceae > Actinomarina. Next base: position 417,823 of record CACOBL010000001.1, read on the forward strand.
CACGTTTAGTTGATAATGTACCTAGTTCAGCAAACTTTGAAAGATATATTGAGATAGTTCTAGAGCACTCTCATAGAAGAAAATTGCTAAAAGCTAGTGGAAGAATTGAGCTTCTTGCAATGGCTATGGACAAAGAAATTCATAGTGTACTTGATGAAGCAGAACAAACCATTTTTACTGCTTCTGATGACGCTATTGGAGATGGATTGGTTGGCGTTAATGATGTTCTGGAAGGTGCAATTGAAAGAATCGAAGAGATTGAAAATCGCGGTACTGGGTTATCAGGACTTGCTACTTACTTCTCTGATCTTGATTATTACTTATCAGGACTTCAAGAAGGAAATTTAGTAGTTCTTGCATCCAGACCCAGCATGGGTAAATCTTCACTTGGTTTAAATATTGCTACCAATGCTTCAAAGGATGGAAAGGTCGTTGCATTTTTCTCTCTAGAAATGACAAAAGAAGAGTTGGTGCAAAGAGTATTATTTTCAGAAGCAAAAGTTACTTCAGGGGATGCAAGAAAAGGACAACTCGGTCCTGAAAAATGGTCAAGGGTCGTAGAAGCTGCATCCAAAGTTAATAATCTTCCACTTTATTTTGATGATGCACCAGTTATCACAGTTACAGATATTAGAGCAAAGTCAAGAAGACTTAAATCATCAAAAGGTTTGGACTTAATTATTGTTGATTACCTTCAACTTATGCAAAGTTCTTCTGGAGATAACAGACAACAAGAAATTGCTGAAATCAGCAGAAATTTAAAAAACCTTGCCCGTGAATTAAGAGTTCCGATACTTGCTCTCTCACAGTTAAATAGAGCAGCAGAGGCAAGAGAAGATAAAAGACCAAGATTGGGAGATTTACGTGAATCAGGAGCAATAGAGCAAGATGCAGATATTGTAATGATGCTTTATAGAGATGATTACTACAATCCTGGAACTGAAATACCAGGTGTTGCTGAAGTGAATATTGTTAAAAACAGATCCGGACAAACTGGAAAAGTTGAACTTTTCTTCAGTAAAGAATATACACAATTTAGCAATTACTCTAAACAAGAACAGCAGTAAGTTTGAATCTAAAACTTAGAGCCTATTTTTTAATAAGTTTTTTGGCTATTTCTTGGGGCACAATTCCTCTAATTATTAGAACATCAAATATAAGCCCACTTTCATTAGTAGGGATTAGAACATTTCTAGGCTCGTTTTTTTTATTGTTATTTGTCTTGAAACGAAGAGGAATTACTAAAAAATTATTTAATTCTGGATTTGTTTTAGGTCCTTTATTAGCAATTCATTGGTCAACAATGTTTAAATCTATTGAACTGAATAGCGTTGCAGTTGGAATTGGACTCGTATTTTCTTATCCAATTTTTGTAATATTTATTGAAATCTTCAGAGGCCAAAAAGTTTCAAGATATCAAGTCCTAATAATTTTAAGTGGATTCCTTGGATTATTTTTTCTTTTAGATATTTCGACTATTGCCTCACCGATTGGAGTGGTTTATGGAATTATTAGTGCAATAACCCTTGCATTGCTAATTATTTATGGTTCGGATAAATCAAAAGAATACGGTGGTTTAAATGTTGCATTTATACAGGTAATTTTTGCAGCTGTTTGTTTATCTCCATTTACTGTTTCTGGATTTGATTGGATGTTAGACAACCTAGTAGTAAGTCTTTTTTTAGGATTCTTTTTAACAGGAGTAGGTTTAGCAACTTATTGGTATGTAGTAAAAATCATTACACCATTGTCAATTGGAACAATTACATATTTGGAACCAGTTACTGGGGTTGTAATAGGAGCTTTGATTTTAGATGAAACTCTAAAGATTTTTCAATATTTTGGTTTTGGTTTAGTTATTATTGCTGGTGTTGCCCAGGTCTATTTGGATTCTAAATAAACTTCAGGCTCAAGTGTCTGGTACTTGTCATAGTAAGAACTATGTAAAAGCATAAATTTATTAAAACTCCATGATGCATATTTATTGAAGTAAGACTTGACCATTCCAATAGTCGCTTTTGATGGTGTTGATAGTCTAATATATTCTTCTCGATCAAGATGCTCAACTATTTGGCCGTCCGTATTTATTTTTTTAATTGCATTTGTTATATTGTTAGTTGTTATTTTATAATCTGAACTAATTAAGTTGCTTAGCAACAGAGAAAGCTTTGGTTCTTCAGGAGCCGTTGAATCTATAATTACACACTCTGTGTCATCACTGAAATTTAACTGATTTGAGTTTTGTATATCTCCTAAATTTTCAAATTTAAGGGATCCATTTTGATCACTTAAATTAAACAAAGTAATAGAAGTATTAATCTCTAACACTAAAATTTGCATATAATTTAAAGTAATAATATTTTTGAGTAATAAGAAATTATTAAAGAAAAATTTTTAATTAAGGTTTGATGTAAATATGACAAATGTTAAGGGTTTGGGTGCTTCATTAGGTATTGCAATTGGTTTATCATTTGTTTACGAAAACGAGATTGATTTCGATAAAGAAGCTAAGCTTTCTCATACTGAAGCCAGTAAAAAATTAATAGATAAATTCACTTCTCAAATTAATGATTTTCGCTCAAAAGAAAGAAATGATGAAGCCGATATTTTAGATGCGTATATATTAATCCTTGAGGATCCAGAAATAGTTGGACAACTTAATCAAAAATTAGATTCATCAATCAAAGAGGTTTATGAGGTTTTTACATCTACTGCAAAAATATTTGAATCTATGGAGGATGAGTATTTTAAGCAACGATCAGAAGACATAGTTTCTGTTGGAAAGCATCTAGTTTTCAGTATGCAAAATATTGATAAAGAAGTTTCATTAGATGATGATACGATTTTAATTGCAAAAGACTTAACACCGGCAGATACATCATCAATGGATTTGAGCAAAGTAAATGGAATTATATTAAAAGAAGGTGGACTTACTTCACATGCTGTTATTGTTGCAAAAAATTTGGGTATTCCATGTGTAATCGGAGTCAAAGATCAATTAGATGATATTACTAGTGGTAAGTCAATATCAATTGATGGCAGTACAGGAGACATTATTGTTTCACCTACCGATAATGATGTTACTGCTCTACAGCAAAAACAGAGCAAGATTGAGAGTACAATTCAAAACTTTACAGAAAAAAAATACAAAAATTTAGGGGTCGAGTTTAGAGTTAATATTGGATCCCTTGAAGAGATTAATGCATTCAATCATCCATTTTTAAATTCTATAGGTTTATTTAGATCAGAATTTATATATCTTGACAACACAACCAAGCCAACATTTGAGCAACAAAATAGCGTTCTAGAGACAATAACTCAAAAATTTACAGGAACAATTGTTTACAGAAGTCTCGATATTGGAGGTGACAAACAAGTAGGTTATTTAAATCTACCTGTTGAGGAAAACCCATTTTTGGGCGTGAGGGGGATTAGATTGTCATTGGCTAATTTAGATTTATTTGATTCACAAATAAAATCAATATTAACTTCTGAATCATTGGAAAGAATAAAAGTTATGTTTCCAATGATATCTACAGTTGAAGACTTTCTTGAAGCTAAAGCATTTGTCACTAAAAAAGCCAAAGAATTAAATGTTAAACCTCCACCAATGGGAATTATGGTAGAGACACCTGCATCTGCGTTTATTGCGGACAAGTTTTCTGAAATTGTTGATTTTATATCTATAGGTACGAATGATCTGACACAGTACATTATGGCTGCAGATCGTGGCAACAGTAATTTAGGTAATTACCAAGATCCATTACATCCAGCTGTTCTAAGAGCCATATCAAATGTAATTGATTGTTCAAACAAAAATAACATTGAAGTATCAGTTTGTGGGGAAATGTCTTCAGATCCAGTTGCAGCTTTTGCATTATATATACTTGGCTTAAAGACATTTAGCATGGCACCCTCAGCGGCTCCTTTTGTTTTTGATGTATTAAATACACATTCAGAAACTAATAAGGAAAGTTTAAAAGAAATACTTTTATCACGAAAAAATGCTGAAGAAACAAGAACAGCTATTCAAGAAATTATAAGTTGAAAGTACACTCAATTCTTTTGGCAGGTGGGTCTAGTGATAGATTTAACAATGAAGAAAATAAAGTTTACTTTCCAATAGGCGGTAAGCCGGCTTTATCTTGGGCTTTAGAAACACTTGATAATTCTGATAAGGTGGATTCAATTTTACTTGTAGTTAGAGATGAGGACTGGGATAAAACTAATAATGTAATAGAACTTGTAAATCCTAATAAATTGTCTGGTGTAACGATTGGTGGCAATACAAGGCATGAAAGTGAATATCAAGGTCTTGAGTACTTAAAAGAACGACCTGATATAAGCGAAGAGGATTTGATATTAATTCATGACGGTGCAAGACCTTTACTGCCAAGCTACTTGCTTGATGAGCTCATCGATGTTGCGATAAAATATGGTGCATCTGCACCAGGTTTTAATTCAGACAACCTAATGAAGAAGGAGAAGTTTGGTAAACAGGAAATACAAGAAACAATTGTAGAAATTCAGACACCTCAAATTTTTCCTGCATCTGAACTTTGGAAGTCTTACGAATTAGCAAAATTGGATAATTGGCAAGCTGTTGATACAACAGAGTGTGTGTCAAAGTATTCTGAGCTTGAAGCTGTCGTTATTCCAGGTGATCCTAGAAATATGAAGGTAACTTTTATTGAAGATATATTTAAACTTGAACAAATGATATAAAATTGTTAAGTGATATTAACAAAAAGTTACACTATTTTTTGAAAATTCTTTAAAACATTCAATTTTCTCTAACTTAATTTTAGTAAAATTAGATTAACTATTTAAGTTGGAAGGGGAATAAGGTGTTAACCAGTTCACCCTATGCTCTAGGAGTAATATTTGTAACTCTAGCTTTGATGTGGGTTTTACAAATGAGTCTTGCAAAAAGACAAGCTACTGGGTTTTTGAATGCCGTAAATAGCATCAAAGGACCTGGTTTAGAAGTTGCTATAGGAGTAAATCAACCTAAATGGGGAAGAAAAAAAATCTACCTAGCGATTTCAGTTGACGCAAATTCTACCGTTGTTAATGCTCTTACCCTAGAGGGCGTAACTACTTTTGCAAAAAGTAAAAACGTTACATTATTTAATGGTAAGAAATTGCAGGAAATTGTAAATTCAAACAACAATGAACCCATTTGGCAAGCTGCTGAGATGGCAGCTACCACTTTGACAAAAAAACTTCAAAGTGTATCAGATGGAAGTTCTACTAATTAATAATAAGGAGGGGGAGATATGGATGCTTTGGTAGCGGGCGCAGAAGCCTTTATCCAAGTATTTAGAACCGCTGCTGATGTATTTGTTGGTTTCACAACAGGAATTATTCCTATTGTGGTTGTGTTCTTGACTGCAGTAAATGCTTTAGTCAAGTTTATTGGTGAAGATAGAGTTGAGGGCTTTGCAAAATGGGCTTCTCAAGAAGGGGCAATATACATGCCTGTTCGATACACTCTTCTTCCATTTGTAGCGGTGTTTATGTTAACAAACCCAGTTTGCTATACATTCGGTACATTTCTACCAGAAAAACACAAACCAGCTTTTTATGATTCAGCGGTGAGCTTTGTACATCCAATTACAGGAATATTCCCACATGCAAATGGAGGAGAATTATTCGTGTGGTTAGGGATTGCAGCAGGTGTAGAAATAGTTGCACCAGATATGGTTACTGCTTTGGCAGTTAGATATCTTCTAGCCGGTCTTGTTGTCATTTTGATCAGAGGTATCGTTACAGATATTATTTATAACATTATGACTTCTAGAAGGGCAGGTGTTGAGTAATGCAAGCTTTAATTGAAAAAATTGGTCGTTCAGTCGGCGGCGTGGTTGGAACATTGTTCCAAGCAGGTCGTGATGCTGTTGATCTATGTTTAAAAACAATAATTCCATTTATGGCCTTCGTAACTTTCGTCATTGGTCTAATTTTAGAAACTGGCGTTGGTGATGCGATTGCTAATGGAATTAAAGGTTTTGCAAGCAGTTTAGGCGGTCTTATGATCGTTTGTATCATTTGTGCGATACCTGTTTTATCACCACTACTTGGACCTGGTGCAGTTATAGCCCAGATTGTAGGTGTGTTGATAGGTACAGAAATTGGACGTGGAAACATTGATGTTTCAATGGCACTTCCAGCATTGTTTGCAATCAACCCACAGGTTGGTTGTGACTTCGTACCTGTTGGCCTGGCTCTTGGTGAGGCAGAACCTGAAACAGTTACGGTTGGTGTTCCAGCAGTTCTAACAAGTAGAATGATTACTGGACCAATCTCAGTAGTTGTTGGTTATTTATTTGCATTGGGTTTGTAAAGACTTAACTTAACAATTTTTAAATTTGTGACGCTCTGACTAAAATCAGAGCGTTACAGATTTTGAAGGAGAAAAATGTCAGATTATAAAAAAGTAAAAGTAGAAGCAGGACCAAGCGGTTGGGGAGGTCCTTTAGAAATAAAACCAACTGATGAAAAAAAATATATTGTTTGTATTACTGGTGGAGGCATCCATCCAGTAGCTCAAAAAATTGCTGATCTAACTGGAGCAGAAGCATTTGATGGTTTTAAATCATCCCCAGAAGGAAGCTTTAAAGCGATGGCTTGTGCAGTAATTGATTGTGGAGGAACCGCAAGAATTGGTGTATATCCTATGAAGGGTGTCCCAACTATTGATATTCACGATACAACACCAGCAGGCCCACTTGCACAATTTATTAAAGAAGAAAATTTTGTTTCTGGAGTTTCTGAGGATCAAGTTTCTGAAGCTTGATGCAGATTTATTCATCAGAAATAGTAAAAATAGGTGAACAAGCTAAGTTATTTTTAGATGAAGGGATTGTAGTTTTCTTCGGAGACAACGCTCCTGAAGAACTTCAAGATTTTGCCGTAATACACAAACTTAAGGAAATTACTGGTGAGATTAAAGTCGGTTCTGAAGTAACTCTATCAGATGCTCAACTCAAAGTTACTGCAGTTGGACATGTTGCAAACGAAAATTTTAGAAACTTAGGACATCTTGTTCTTAAACTAGATGCCGCTACAGAAGCAGCTTTACCTGGAGATGTTAGTTGTAGCTATGACAAAAAACCAGAGATAAATATTGGAGATAAGGTAACAATAAAAGAATGAATTTTACGGAACTATTAATCGCTAGAGAAAAAGAGCTAGGAAGACCAGTAAGAGTTGGCCTTGCTGGAGCAGGTCAAATGGGTTCAGGTCTTGCTGCTCAAATAGGAAAAATACCTGGAATGAGCCTTGTAGCATGTGCAGATATTGATACAGCAAGAGCAGAGAAAGCTCTCAAACTTGCGGGAATTGAAATCGTAAAGCACAACTCTGATGCATCTGACTCCATTGAAAAAGGACAGGGTGGAGTTGTAGATAATGCAGCAGCTTTAGCGGACTTACCAATAGATATTGTTTTTGAAGCAACAGGTGTTCCATGGGTAGGTGCAGAGGTAGCAGAAGCATGTATAAATGCAAAAAAGCATATTTTAATGCTAAATGTTGAAACAGATGTCACGATAGGTATGTATCTGGCAAATAAAGCAAATGAAAATGGTGTTGTATACAGTGTTGCAAATGGAGACGAACCAGTTGCATGTAAAGAGCTTTATGATTTCTCAGTTGATCTTGGATTTGAAATTGTATGTGTTGGTAAAGGAAAGAATAATCCATTAGATCAATCTGCAAATCCTGACACTTGTTTAGAAAAAGCCACAAAGAAAAAAATGAATCCAAAAATGCTTGCAAGTTTTGAAGATGGATCAAAAACAATGATTGAAATGACCGCACTTGCAAACGCCATAAATTTACCACCTGACAAAATTGGCATGAATGGACCAGTAAGTGAAGTCGATGATTTAAACAAAGTTTTAATCCCTGAAGAAGATGGAGGAGTGCTATCAGGTACAGGAAGAGTTGATTATGCATTTGGTCCTGCACCAGGAGTATTTTCAATTGTAAAGTCTGAAAATCCGACCGTAATTGAAGAAATGGAATATTTGTCCATGGGAGAAGGTCCATACTATACGCTTTACAGACCTTACCACCTTGCTTCAATTGAAGCTCCTAGAAGCATAGGAATGGCAATCATAAATAATGAGCCTGGATTACAACCAAAATCATGGATTGCAGAAGTAATAGGCCATGCAAAAAAAGACCTTCAAAAGGGAGATAAGATTGATGGAATAGGGGGGTTTAGTTCTTATGGTGTAACGTACCCAGTTGCAGAAGCAGAGAATTTAGTACCACTTGGTTTATTAGAAGGAGCAGTTATTGCTGAAGATATTAAACAAGGTGAACCTATCTCTTTTGATTCAGTAGAACTTCCAGAAAACCTAATAAATAATTTACGAAAACTACAAGAAGATAGTTGAATAGTCTTTAATGACACTAAATCTCGACAAACAATTGGAACTACATCGAATGATGATGTTAATTAGGTTGTTCGAAGAGGCTTTAGAAGAAATGTTTTCGAGAGGGCTTCTTCATGGAACCATGCATTTATCCATAGGTCAGGAAGCTACTGCAGCAGGTGCATGCTTAGCACTCGAGAAAGAAGATCTAATCACATCAACACATAGGGGACACGGACATTGCCTTGGCAAAGGTGCTGATGCTTTTAAAATGTTTGCTGAGCTATTAGGTAGAGAAGATGGTTATTGCAGGGGTCGTGGAGGATCAATGCATATTGCTGATTTATCTAATGGTAATCTTGGAGCAAATGGAATTGTAGCTGGTAGCTTAACAATATCTGTTGGAGCTGCACTATCTTTTCAAATGCAAAAAAAAGATAATATAGTTTTATGTTTTTTTGGTGACGGAGCAGTAAATGAAGGATCTTTTCATGAAGCACTTAATTTAGCTTCTTTATGGGACTTACCGGTACTTTTTCTATGTGAAAATAATCAATATGGAATGTCTATGGCTTCAGATAAAGCTGTAGCTGGAGAATCAATAGCATCACGGGGAAATTCTTATGGTATTGAAAGTATTCAAATTGACGGAAACGATGTTGAGGCTGTCTTTGAAAGTGTAACTAGTTTTAAAAATGAAATACTATCTTCAAATAGGCCAAAATTCATAGAAGCGGTAACTTATCGTTATAGAGGGCACTCAAAATCTGACAGAAATCTTTACAGAACAAGCGATGAAATCGAATACTGGAAAGAGGAAAAAGATCCAATAAAAAGATATATTGGAAAACTAATGGAGTCTGGAGTTTCTGAAGAAAAATTAAAAGAAATTGATACAAGTGTAAAAGAGTTAATTCGTGATTCAGTTAAAAAAGCACTCGATTCACCGTTGAGTCCTATAACAAACTTAGAGGAAGATTCATATGCCTGAACTTACTGCTGGACAGTCAATAAATAAAGCTCTCTCTTTAATATTAGAAAGCAATCAAACAGCATTCATAGCAGGTGAAGACATAGGTATTTATGGAGGCGCATTCGGTGTAACGGAAGGACTTTTAGAAAAATTTGGAAATGAAAGAATAAAAGATACTCCTATTTCTGAAGATGTTATTGCAGGATTGGCTGTTGGCGCTTCAATGACAGGAAGTAGACCAATTGTGGAAATGCAGTTTAGTGATTTCATTGTTAACGCAATGGACCCTATTGTAAATCAAGCAGCAAAACTTCATTTTATGTATGGAGGTGCTGTGAATGTTCCAATTGTTGTAAGAGGGGCAAGCGGTGCTGGTACAGGGGCCGCAGCTCAACACAGTCAGTCACTTGAGTCATGGTTTTGTCATGTTCCAGGACTAAAAGTAGTTACTCCATCAAATGCTCAAAATGCATATGATTTATTATTACGTTCATATGTAGATCCAAACCCTGTTATTTTTATGGAACATAAATTAATTTATAAAGTAAAAGAAAATGTAACATTGAATCCAATACCAAAAGATTCTAGTTATTTAGGCAAAGCATCGGTCGAACAAGAAGGTACAGATATTACTATCGTTTCTTACTCAAATATGGTAAATGTTGTAAAAGAAGCTGTTGCGCTTGATGAATTGCAAAATTTTTCCATAGAGATAATTGATTTGCAAACAGTATCACCAATAGATTTTGAAACCATCAAAAATTCATTAATAAAAACCAAAAAACTATTGGTCTGCCAAGAGGCACCTCCAAATAGCTCTGTTGGAACAACAGTAATTTCAAAAGTAGTCGAAAGTGACTTATTTAATATTTTAGAAGTCGCACCAAAACTCATTTCAGGTTTACATTCTCCAATGCCATCTGCAAAGCATTTAGAATCAACTGTAATTCCACAAAAAGAAGATATTTTAAATGCTATTCAAGACATGCTATAAAATAGATATATGGCAAAAGAAAATATCGTACTACCTGCAATGTCTGACCAGATGACAGATGCTGAATTACTTAGTTGGAAAGTTACAGCTGGAGATAAGGTAAATAAAGGAGACATTCTGTGTGAGATATCTACAGACAAGGTAGATATGGATCTTGACTCACCATTTACTGGAGAAATACTTTCTTTAAAAGCCGAAGAAGGTGATGTCATAAATGTTGGCGACACAATAGCTGAGATAGAAACTGAAGAAGATAGTTTACTTGGCTCTATCTTTGATTAACACCTAACAAGAAGTATCTTTAATAATTGTAATAATCTCTTTTTCTTCTTTTTTTGTGTACTCGCCTGAAATTAACAAACAATCTTCTTCAACTGCAATATTTTTATTAATGAGAATATTGCACTCAATTGTTTTATTTTCATACTCAGATTTATAAAAATTTAGACAGTCATTTATTTTTCGCTCGGCATTATTTGCATTTACTTGATTCAGCAAAATCTTTACTTTATCATCACTGACCTCAATTAATTCAGGATCTATGTAGAAATTTTCTTCGTAAAGATTATCTAAAGTGTCACTCGTTTCAGTTGTTAAAAAACCCGAAGCGCTACTTGAAATAATTCCCAAAAAACCTGCTCCTATGACTATATATAGTAAATTTTTCATATTTTTTGCCGTGTAGTGTACTAATTTTATCAAATGGTTACAAGAAAAGATTATATTTATACGATAACTGCCTGAAACCCATAACAATTTTCTGTAAAATAATATTGATTATTTTAAAATAATTAATCAACGTATAAACAAACAATCGTTAGGGGGATTGTAAATATGAAAGAATCCATACAACGCATTGGCGGTGCTATGTCAGGAATGGTTATTCCTAACATAGGTGCCTTCATTGCTTGGGGGTTAATTACAGCACTCTATATTGGAACAGGTTGGCTTCCAAATGAAAATTTGGTAAGCATGGTTGATCCAATGATCCTTTACTTACTTCCACTTCTGTTAGGTTACACAGGTGGAAAAATGGTACATGGACACAGAGGTGGTGTAATTGGAGCTATTGTAACAACAGCAGTAATTGCTGCTACAAGCTCACCACAATTCCTAGGCGCTATGGTCATGGGACCAGCAGCAGCTTGGGTAATGAAACAAGTAGACACTAGATTCCAAGATAGTGTACCTGAAGGTTTTGAGATGTTGTACGACAACTTCTCACTAGGTATTCTTGGTTGGGGCCTTGCAGTCTTAGCTTATAATATTATCAGTCCAGTACTTGAAGCAATTACAAATGCATTAGGAGATGGTGCAGCATGGTTAGTAGACTCAGGTCTAGTACCACTTGCAGATATTCCTATTGAGGTTGCAAAAGTATTGTTCTTGAATAATGCTGTTAACCAGGGTGTATTAACACCTCTAGGTGCAGCGGAGTCAGCAGAAGCCGGTCAATCAATTTATTTCTTGCTAGAAACTAACCCAGGTCCTGGACTTGGATTGCTTTTAGCTTATTGGTTTGCTGGAACTGGTATGTGGAAAGAATCCGCACCTGGCTCTATTATCATTCATTTCTTTGGAGGAATCCATGAAATCTATTTCCCATATGTCCTTGGTCATCCAATTATGATCATTGCTATGTGGGCAGGTGGAATTTCAGCTGACCTCTGGTTTGTAGCAACCGGAGCTGGTTTAGTTGGACCTCCTTCGCCAGGAAGTATTTTTGCATATATTGCTATGCTTCCAAGAGGCGGGGCGTTCCCAGTATTAGGCGGGGTAGCCATAGCAACAGTGGCATCGGCAGTAGTTGGTGTTCTTTTGCTTAAAGCACGTCCAATTAAAGAAACAGACGCAGGTGTAGATACTGTCATTGAGAGTAATATACCAACTGTCTAAGTAAAACTATTAAGTTATAATTGACTTGGGAAGTAAAATTCCCAAGTCAATTTTTTTTGGAGGAAAGAATGAGTTCAATAAAAGGATCAGAAGTTAAAAAGATATGTCTTGCCTGTGAAGCTGGGGCAGGATCAAGCCTTATGGTTAAGAATGGTCTTATTAAAAAAGCAAAAAAAGCCGGCCTGGATGTAGAGATCGTTCACTCTCCTGCAACTCAAATACCTAATGATGCCGATATAGTTGTTTGTCATACGGGACTAGCGGGAGCAGCAAGGAATGCAGCTCCGGAAGGTTCTGTTTTAATTCAATTTACTATGTTTATGAATGATCCAAATTTAAAGAAGTTAATTACAGATCTATCTGAGGATAATGAGATAACTTCTTCATGAGTCAAAAAAATGTATTGATAAAAGAATCAATACAAACAAATAAATCATTTTCAGACAATAAGGAGGCAACTATAGCTGCTGGAAAAATTTTATTTGATAATGGCTATGTCCAAAAAGAGTATATAGATTCCATGCTTGAGAAACTTGAGACTCAATCTTTTGCAACTTACATCGGTAATGGTGTCGCAATACCACATGGTATGGCCGAGGGTTCCAAATTTGTTAAGAGAACTGGAATTTCAATAATTCAAGTGCCTGACGGTGTTGGATGGAACGAAGAAAAAGCATATATTGTGGTTGGAATTGCCGCCAACTCAGATGATCATATGAATGTCTTAGCATCATTAGCAGATGCTATTGAAGATATAGATGAAGCAAAAAAACTTTGGAGTGAGACTTCAGTAGATAAGATATTCGGCCTTTTATCTAAAAATCTATGAAATTAGCAATCCATTTTGGTGCTGGAAATATAGGCAGAGGGTTTATTGCTCCTGTTCTTCAAGAAAACAATTATGAGGTTCTCTTTGTCGATGTAAATAAAGACTTGATTGAACAAATTAATCTAAACAAAGGATATAAAGTGAGTTCCATCGGCTTAAATGCATTTACAGAAGTATTTGTAGAAAATATTAGAGGACTAATTTTAGATGATAAAGAATCGCTTTATAAAAAATTATCAGAAGCTGATTTAATTACTACATCAGTTGGACCCAGGTTCGTAAAAGAGATTAGTAATTTAGCAATTAAAGCTAAAACCGAAAAAATACAAACATTTATTGCTTTTGAAAATATGTATAGAGCCTCTACAACAAATTCAATTGACAGTAATCAGAGTAAGCTTGTCTTTATTGATGCAGTTGTAGATAAGATTGTTCCACCTCAAAATGAAAATTCATTAAATGTAACAGTTGAAGAATACGGTTCAATAATATTAGACGAGAGTATAGAAAGAAGACCTTTAAACGAATCAAAAATTGTATCTTATAGCAATTACGAGCATGAATTTTACAAGAAGCTATGGTTGCTCAATGGCTTACATTTAAAATTATCTTATTTTGGTCTTTCAAGAAATATGAAATATATTCATGAAATTTTAAATAATAAAGATGGTCTTAAGTTTGCAGAGAAATCTTTAAATGCACTTTCAAAAGCTTATAGTTTATTTTCAAATAGTTCTGAAGACTTAGAAGATTTTAAACAAACTATATTAAACAGATTTTCAATGCCTGAGATTCAAGATGAAGTGATTAGAATTGCTAGAAATCCAGATATTAAGTTTTCTAAAGACGAAAGATTTGAAAGACCACTTCGGCTTTTAATCTCAGCAGATGAAGAAGTTAATACATTTAAAGAGGTTCTAGATATTATATTTGAAAATGATTTTGAACAAGTAGAGGGGTTCACTGAATTTAAAAATAATCAACTTTTTAAAGATAAAAGTTATTTATATAATGAATTTTGGAAAGTCAAAAATTATAGTGATAAATACATTCAAGTATTAGGAAATTAAATGATAGAAAAAATATTATCAGTTAAAGATGAAGTAGGATTGCATGCTAGGCCTGCAAGTTTATTTGTAAAATTAGCACAAGAATTTGATGGAACTGTTTTAGTTAAGTTTAATAAAATCAATAAAGAGACTGGTGAAGAAGAATTAGTAGAAAAAGATGGTAAGAGCATGATTGGGATTTTAAGCTTGGGTATTGCTAAAGATAAACCATTTACACTTGTTCTGGATGGAAACGATGAAGAAGCTTTTATGTTGAGGTTTGAGAATTTGATTGAAAATGAGTAATGAACTTTTAAGTACACTTTTACAATCGAGTAAATTGACTAATTCAGAAAAGTGGGATGCAGAGTATGAATCATTACCTGTTGTAATTGCAGAGACAACGGCAACTTTAGAGGATGCACTATTAAAATTAGATGAAGTGGGTGGATATGGCTATATTGCTACATGGCGAAAAAATCTATTTGCTTTCAATACTAAATTATTGTCAAAACGTTGCGGTTTAATTGATGAAAATGGTGCTTTATTAAAAGCAGCAAGAGTTCCTAAAAATTAAATATTATTTTTAAAATTATAAATTTGTAATCTAATAATTTGAATTGTATACATAGCGACAATCGTAATGCCAATCTTGATGATTTCTCTCATCCACCAGAGATTTTGTGGAATTTCCATATTATTTCCAATAGAGCCACCTATTAGTCCGCCTACTAAACCTGAAGATATCAGCAGTAAGTAATCACGACTACTTGCTCTTTTAAGGAATAATGAAGCAATTAATCCGTATACAAGCCAACCACCAAGTAGAGGGACTAAGGCATAAATTATTTCCATAGAATAATGTTAGTTGACTTGTTTAAACTATTTCTTTGCTATTTTTTTTACTAACAATGAATCTATTCTTCGGTTATCAATAGCTTGAACTGTCAACTCCAATCCAGAAACAGTCATTTTTTCATTAACAGTTGGTAGTTTTTCAGAATAACTTAAATACAAACCTCCAACAGTTGCAACATCTGATTTTTGTGGCTCCAGACCAAAAAACTCTTCAAAGTCATCTATGTCCGTTTTACCTTCTACAACCCACTGTCCAGGTCCAAGCCTTCTAATTCCTTTGAATCTCTCATCGTGCTCATCAGGTAAATCACCAACAAACTCTGAGAGCACATCCTTTATTGTAATTACTCCCTCAATACCACCATTTTCATCAATTACACATGCAAAACTCGCTTGATTTTCTCTGAGTATATTAAGTGCTGACAGAACAGTTGTATATTCAGGAAGGTAGATGGCATCTTTTACTAAATTTTCTACCTCAACTGAAGTAGCTTCGTTATCTAAATTAAATAAATCTTTTACATAAACAATTCCAAATGTGTCATCTAGTGTTTTAGATCTAGAGATTGGCATTCTGGATATTCTTTTTTCATCAACAACCTTTTTTACATCTTGCATATCTACTGGAATTGATAGAAATAATACATCAACTCTAGGAGTCATAATTTCTTTAATTGGTCTATCTGAAAAATCTAAAAGCGAATCAATAATTTCTCTCTCTGCAGGTAAAATTTGCCCTTCAATTTCTCCGAGTGCAGTCAAGGCTTGTATGTCTGCTTCTGTAACTTCCGCATCATCTTCGTTACGAGTTTTAACAAATTTCATAATTATATTTGTTATTCCTTCTGTAAATGGTGCAAATATTTTTGATAAAATTTCTACTAAAAATGTTGTCCGTGATAAAAAGGAAATAGGAAGTTTTGTTGCAAGAGTCTTTGGAGTTATATCTCCAAAAATTAAGACAATAATTGTAGTAAACACAGTCGCTACTGCGCTTCCAGCACTTTCACCAAAACGTCTAACAAAAATAATTGTTGCAACGGAAGCCATTAATATGTTTACAAAGTTGTTACCTACTAATATTCCACCAATAGTTTTCTCAATATTCTCTTTAGCTCTTTTAATTCTTTTATTTTTTTTGTTTTCATCTAGTTGATGAATTTTTTGTATAGGAATAGAAGTTATTGCTGTTTCAGAGCCTGACAACATGCCCGAAAGAATAAGGCAAAGAAAAAATACTATGTATAAAACGATGTCAAAGTTAATACTCAATTTGTATCATTGATTCTAGATAATTTTTGTTTTAAGTAAATACTTTTTTTAAATTTGTTTTATCGATAGGTTTCAATAGATAGCTATCTGCACCAACTCTATTGGCTTGAAAAACATCTGCCTCTCTGTCTATCAAAAGAATTATTTTTGAATTTTCAAACTTATTATCTCTTTTGAGCTCCCTTATTATTGACGGTCCACCATTATTATCGACCTGCATATCAACAAATATGTAGTCATATGACAACTTAATTTCATCAATCCCTTCAAGATGTGTAAAGTTATATTCAAAATCTAGAAATTTAAGTAAAGAATCCTTCACCCATTCGTTATCTGTTATCAAGCAAATTTTCACAGTTTTAAAAGACTACTATTGTGTATATTTAAGTATATAAAATGTTAAAACTATTACCTATATTATTCTTTGCAGCAGTAAATATTACTCAAATTAGCATATTTGAAATAGACGGTATATTTTCAAATGGTCACATCAATGCTATAGAAAGATACATTAATGAGAATGAACTAAATGAAAGTGATTTATTTGTCGTTCAATATAATGCATCAGATACGAGTAATAAAAGTATTGTCGAATTGCAAGAAATACTTAATAGCATCGAAACACCAAAAGCTATTTGGGTTGGACCTAATAAGACAACAGTGGATTCGGGACTTTTGAAAAGCTTTGACTATGTTGGCGTATCACCTGGTACAACAATTATCAATAAACTTTCAAATAATGAGTTTGCACTAACTAATCAAGAAGGAATATATGAAGGATATATGGTTGTAGGTTCAATTGGGGCATTTATTGAAAATTTAGGAAGCGAAGAAATAGTATCCAATATAACACAAGAAGATGGAGGTTCATTTGATGTTGTAAGTTTCGATATAAATTCTGATGATATTAATGAAATCAAATTTATAAAACCATCACTATATGAAAGGTTCTATATTTCAATATCAAATCCATTTTTCACTTATTTATTTTTTGCTCTAGGTTTTGCATTATTAGGTTTAGAGCTTTTTGCAATTGGTCCAGGACTGATGGCATTCATTGGAGCTCTATTGATTGGATTCTCATCTATAACATTTACTGAGTTTGGAATAAATTATTATGGCTTAATAATATTTCTTACTTCCTTTATTATTTTTATAAAAATATTAGCTAGGGGATATTTTGGTCCTTTAGGAGTAGTCGCTTTTTCTATTTTGCATTTATCATCAGTTGTTATGTTTTCGAGTTATCAGCTAGAAATCAACAATTTTATGATGATATTTGGTTCATTTGTAATCTCTTTCTTTTATTTTGTTGCAATTCCAACAGTAATTAGATCAAGGTTAACCACGGACACAAGTGCGATGTCATCATTTAAAGGGTCAACAGTAAAAATTACGGAGTTTTTAAGTGAAAACAGAGCACTTGTCCAGTTTCAAAAGAACAAACTTGTTGTAGAAATGCATGACAAACAACCTTATGAGTTGGATGAAGAGGTAGAGCTTACTGAAATAGATGGAAAACTGTCAATTTAGCTAATCACTTCGCGAAAAAAATCTTTTTACACCAGAAAAACTCTAATTACTGTTTAAATATGCTTCAAATAAAAATTTCTACATGGCAATATGATGCACTCTGCAGACAACACAGTAGCAATTTGTTTTTTCCACCAGCTACATTTGAAAAAAAAGAAGATAGAGAAAAAAGGGAAGCAAAAGCTAAAGCTGTTTGTAGTGGTTGTCCTGTAAAAATTGAATGCTTGGATGAAGCCAATGATATTTCCGAACCATTTGGTGTGTGGGGTGGTTTAAATGAAGTTGAGAGAAAACGAGAAAACTCTTACGTATCAAACTAATTTTTTTCTTTTACCTGAAGAATCAATTTTTGAAGTGTATAAATACTTATCTAAAAACTCTAAATAAGGTATCGCAAACTTTCTTGATAGTTTAGATACCTCTTTAAATTCTGATACATCAAAAATATCAGGTAATTTTTCCAGAATATCAATAAGCTGTAATTTATGTTCTTTTGAGATGATTATATTCTTATTAACTCTGTATAGATATTCATTCATAAATAATTCTTTTATAGACTCTTTATCAAATCTGTTTATGTCTACATACTTAACCGACAAATCATTAGATATCTCATCTATAACATTTTGGTAAATCTCTAAATCAATACCAGAATTTCTATTTACAAATAGTTGGTTGTTGATAATATTTATCCCATCAATTTGTTGTATTAATTCATCAAAATATTGTTCTTCTATAAAAAGTTCATTATAAAAATAATTTTTAACACCAACCGAATTTATAGTATTTATATTTTCATTAACTTTTTTAGTAATTAATTTTAGGTACTTTTTAGATAGGTATCTATCGCCTATATTTATATAATTCTTAGATCTTTTTGTAAGGTTCTCCGGTAAAAGAGTAAATGCTTTTTCTACATCAATAGATTCATTTTTTCTTGCTTGTTTAAAAAATTTCTTTACTAAATTTTTATTATTTGAGACAAGCGCAACTTTTGCACCTACGAAATCATTTGATACCATATTTTGAATTAACATTCTTTGATTTTCTAAGATTTCAACTTTATTTGGGAGTTCCATAAATATTAAATTTTTCTCTGATGCATTTACAATTTCTAATCTTTTGACGAATTGGTTTGTCGTTCCAATAAATAATCTACTGTTTCCTTTTTTGTGAAATTTAGAATTAGTTTCTTTTGAAATGGCAAATATATATTGCCCAGAAAAAACAATTTTATTAGTTAATAAGTCACCACGTCTTAGATCATCTTGAATACTTTTTTTAACAGAAATAGCAATTCTTGACGTAGAGGTGATACTTTTAATTTTGTTTTCTGTATTTCTTATTTCTTTTACATCTAATAATTTGTTTGTTCTTGCATGATATATATTATTTAAATCAAAATCTATTGAAGCAGTGCCGGTTACAACCTTTCCAATCCCATCTTTAGTAAAGCTTCGATCAATCCACATTGAATTTGGGTTTTTTAGAGTGTTATTTTTAAAGAAATTTGCTATTTTTTTTTGAAACTCTTCGAGATCACTAGTTTTATAACTAAATTCTTGAATTGTATAATTTATAAATTTTTCGGAGTTTAACTTTTTTTCAAGAAAATCTTTATCAACGGGAGTTTCTAATAAATCTATTTTTGTGAGTATAAAAAAAATATTATTAATTTCAAGGCTTCTAATCGCCTGAAAATGTTCTTCTGATTGCTTTGACCATCCCTGAAGGGAATCAATACAGAAAATTATTCCATCTACATTTGAAAATCCTGCAATAGTGTTTTTAAAGTAGTCAACATGTCCAGGCACATCAACAATAGAGATTGTTGTATTTTTATACTTAAAATAGGTATATCCAAGATTTATTGTCAGTCCACGAATTTTTTCTTCTTTTAATCTATCTATTTCTTGACCTGTTAAAAAATTTACAAAAGTTGATTTTCCATGGTCTACATGGCCTGCAGTTGCAAGAACGGTCATGAATTATTTAAAGCTTGAACTATCACACCATCTTGATCTTGAAATACGCTTCTTAAATCAAGACAAACCTTGTCTTTAATAATTCTTGGCAATACAGGGATATCATTTTTAATTAATCGATTGATGATTTTTTCTGGTTTTTTATCATCAATAAGCAAGACAGGGGATTCTAAAGTTACACCTGGAAGTGTCCCTCCACCAATAACACTTTTTCCTTCTACTACACTTGAAGAAAAAGAAATAGATTTTGCAATATTTTTACACCTTTCCTCCAAAGAGGAATAAGACACTGTAATTAGGCTCCAGAATGGTATCTCCTTTTCTTTTTTATCTATATATTTAAGTACAGTTTCTTGAAGTTCAAATAATGTTATAGGTGAGCAGCGATAAGTTCTAAACAAACTGTAGTTTTTAATTATATCAATTAAGTCTTTATTTCCTGCAATCATTCCAGATTGCACTGATCCAAACAACTTGTCTCCTGAAAACATAACTAGATCTGCGCCGTCTGAGAGTGAATCTTGTACGAATGGTTCATTTTTAAATATACTTACATGATTAATTTCAAGAAACTTCTTATCAACTACTAAGCCACTGCCTAAGTCATGGAGAAGAAGCGCATCAAAATTATTTTTTAATTCAGCCAGTTCTGCAATTGAAACATCCTCCGTGAAACCATTGATTGAAAAATTAGATCTGTGAACTTTTAATATTAAAGAATCTGGATAGTTTTCCAATGCTTTTATATAATCACTTAATTTAGTTTTGTTTGTTGTACCAATTTCTATAAGACTTAAATCAGTTTCACTTATTATTTCTGGAAGTCTATAAGAACCACCAATTTCTATAATTTCGCCTCTAGATATAATCACATTGTGAATGTTGTAAGATTTAGAAATAGCTTTTAAAGAAAGATAAAGAGAAGATGCATTATTGTTTACAAAAGCAATATCTTGAGATCCTATCAGTTCATTCATAAGCAGAGATAGATATTCATTTCTATTACCTCTTACTAAATTAGTTAAATCATATTCAATATTGGTGTATCTTCCAGGAAAAGTAATGGTATTTGGTGAACGTCCTAAGTTTGTATGAAGTACTGTACCAGTTGCATTCACAACTTCTTTTTGAGCTTTTGTGGTTAGATCATTTATGAGTCTATAAAATATTTCTTTCGCAGATTCAGGATCTTTTTCTTTAGTAAGTATATTTTTTGCAATGGTAGATTTTATATCTCTTGGTAAATTTGAATTTATAGATTCAGTTAACTCATTTACAGAGATTGGCTTCATTGATTAGAAAGTTCCTCAAACACTTTTGCTATTCTACCAGTGCATGATTCATCAACAATTGGTGGAAGTTGGATTGCAATATTATTAATTAATTTATCTATTTCCGTTTTTGTAATAGAGTTATTTTCTTGATTAATTAATGGAGTTCCACCATCTGCGATATCATTTGTATTTTCGCTAATAGGAATTTTTCCTAAAACTGGAATACCAAATTTGTCTGCTAAAGCTTTACCCCCACCTTCACCAAAAATATTAAACTTCTCTCCTGAGTTTGATTCAAAATATGACATATTTTCAATAACTCCTAAAAGAGGAATAAAACTTCTTTTTGCCATATCGGCAACTCTTGTAGCAACCTTTTGAGCCATTAGTTGTGGAGTGGTAATAACTATCAGTTCTGCTTGTGGCAGCAGCCTACTTAATGCCATTTGTATATCGCCTGTACCTGGCGGGAGATCAATTATCAAATAATCTAAATCTCCCCACTCTACATCGGTTAAGAATTGTTCAAGCGCCTTACTCAACATCAAACCTCTCCACATCAATGCCGTATCTTCATCACTTGTTAAAAGACCAGTAGATATTACTTTTAAATTTCCAATCTCGTATGGGATCATTTTTTTATCGTTATTTGCCTCAATTCTTCCAGAAATACCTAGAAGTCTTGGTATTGAAAATCCCCAAATATCTGCATCCAATAGTCCAGTTTGAAATCCTTTTTCTGCTAGACCTAATGCAATATTTGCAGATAAAGTTGATTTACCAACACCGCCTTTACCACTTCCAATAGCAATAACTCTTGTTCTTGGGTTTACATTTGTTGGCTGAGCATTTTCCCTAGCTTTTTCTCTTGCCTTTTCCATAACAGCAGTTCTATCTTTTTGGTTCATAGCAGTTATTGATATTTCTACTGTTTCAACATTTTCTAAAAGTTTGAGTTTTCTATTAATTTCTGTTTCTATTTGATTCCTCATTGGACAGTCAGCAATTGTAAGTGCTAATTTTATTGTTACTTTTTTATCAACATGTTGGATATCTTTTACCATACCTAATTCGACTATATTTGCCCCTAATTCTGGGTCAAAAACAGTAGAAAGATGCTTTAGAATGATATCGCTCTTAGTCATAAGGTTATTCTAAGTAGTTTTTGAAAAGATGTAATTATTAATTTATTGAATAACTGAATATTTGGTATAATCAAAGAATGGATATACAAATAAAATCTTCCCGAGCAATTCTTGCTACAGATAATGCTGTAAAAAAGCTAAAAGAACTTAAATCACAAGAGTCATCTGATGACAGTTTTTTAAGGATGGGCGTAAAACCAGGAGGTTGTTCAGGTTTTTCATATGAAATGTTTTTTGATACTGACAAATTTGAGGGTGACGTAATTGAAGAATATGATGGCGTCAACATTGTTGTTGATGGACAAAGCTTAGAACATGTTAAAGGTGCAACTTTAGATTACAAAGAGGGATTAATGGAAACAGGATTCTCCATTGATAACCCGAATGTTTCAAGAACTTGTGGTTGCGGGAACAGCTTTAGTTAAATTTATATCCAACTGAATGAACAGTTTTAATCCAATCTTTCCTTTTATCGCCTAATTTTGCTCTTAGTCTTCTGACATGCACATCTACGGTCCTAGCACCACCAAAATAGTCGTAACCCCAAACTTTTTCTAAAAGCTGTTCTCTAGACCAAACATTATCCTGATTTTCGACAAAAAATTTAAGTAACTCATACTCCATAAATGTCAAATCTAACAAGCTATCTCCAGCTTTTGCATCATAAGTTTTTAAGTTAATGGACAAATCTTTAAATTCGAGTATCTCTGATTCACCGTCACCTACAAGAGCATGAATTCTTGCACCCACCTCTTCTACTTTACTTTTATTAGACATTAGCTCAATTAATGGATTTTGAATTAAATCAATTGTTTGTTCAAAATCTTTGTCATCAACAATAATTAATGTTGGAAATGACTTATTTGTAGATTCAAAGTCGGATAGATTCTTTTTTGTTTCGCCATATTTTGATAAAGATGTCACTACTAAATTAATTTGACTGGGTTTTGTAATATTTTTAAGTACAAGCTTATTTAGGCCGAGTTCTACAAAGGCTTTATCAAAGTTCATATGACTTTTATCTATATTTATGTAACTATCTATCATTTTGGAAACAAATATTTAATATTTCTGTAACAACATTTCTTGAAATACATATTACATTACTTTCATGAAGATAAAAGCAGAATATATATGGATTGACGGACAGACTCCTACCGCAAAACTTAGGAGTAAAACAAAAATAATGGAACAAGGAACAGAGCCACCAATTTGGGGCTTTGATGGTTCTAGTACTCAACAAGCTACAGGTGAACAATCTGATTGTGTGTTAAAACCAGTTTCTCAATTTCCAGACCCAATTAGAGGTGGAGACAACATATTAGTAATGTGCGAAGTGATGAATGTAGATATGACACCTCATGCATCAAATACGAGAGCAGCACTAGTAGAATCAGCTTCAAATTTTAGCGAGTTTGAACCATGGTTTGGAATGGAACAAGAGTATACATTTTATGAGCAATCTTATGACTCTTTAAAATATGGTCAACCTTTAGGCTTTCCTCCATCAGGTTATCCAGCTCCACAGGGCGGTTATTACTGTGGTGTCGGAGCTGATGAGGTCTATGGACGTGAAATTTCTGAAGCACATGCGACGGCATGTATTGAAGCTGGACTTGGAATTTCTGGAACAAATGCAGAAGTGATGCCAGGTCAATGGGAGTTTCAGATAGGCCCAGTCGGAGCACCAGATATTGGAGATCAAATTTGGATAGCTAGATGGTTACTTTATAGAATTGCTGAAGATTGGAATATCTCTGCAACTCTTGATCCAAAACCAGTTAAAGGAGACTGGAATGGTGCTGGTATGCATACTAATTTCTCAACCAAGCAAATGAGGGAAGATGGTGGATATGATGCCATAGTTGCAGGTTGCGAAGCTCTTGGCAAGAACGCAGATTTGCATGTTAAAAATTATGGTGCAAATATTGAAGACAGGCTTACAGGAGACCATGAAACTCAAAGTTTTGATACTTTTTCTTATGGTGTCAGCGATAGAGGGGCATCAATTAGAATTCCTTGGCAAGTTGAAGTTGATAAAAAAGGATATCTAGAAGACAGAAGACCTAATGCTAATGGTGATCCTTATGTGATTGCTATGTTAATGATTGATACTGTTTGTTCAGCAGCTTCTAGCTAGAGGTTGCTGTAGCAACTATCTCTTCAACTTTATTAATAAATTGATCTAAGTTTGTGTTGAATGAACTTAAAGCAGCAGCTCTCTGTTCGCCTGTGTCAGAAGACTCTAAGCCAGCAAGCAGTTCAATTGTGTCGTTATAAACAAGATTAATTATGGTTTTTAATTCTTCATGACTAGATACTAAATTTGCAAACTCCGATGGTGGTCCAGGCTCAGCTACAATAGCAACAAATAGCTCAGCATCATCAATAAAATCAGCAAACTCTTGCTTAGCCTCTTGATAAGTAACAGTTTTATCATCCCAGTTTTGATTTGCTTCCAGTACTTTTTTACCTAACTCAATTGCTTGAAGTTTTTCAGCAGTTATTTCTTCAAGATATCCTATATAATTTTCTGGAAGTGTGGTAGTTGTTGATGAGGTGGTACTAGTTTCTTCAACTACTTCTTCAATAACTTCTTCTTGAACACTCTCTTCAATTATTTCTAAATTGTTATTATCAGCAACCCTATTAATAAATGTATATGTTGTCGCAATCATACCGATTAATACTAAGGGTAGAATAAGCCTTCCAGGCTTTGGATCTGAATTAAACGTTTCCATTATTACAGTTTATCAAATATGCCAATAATGTCTTGATTTATTGTCTCCCAGTTTATATTTTCACTTTTTGTGATAGTTATAAAACCGGGTCCAAAAAAAACAGAAGCAACTCCTTCAATTTTATAAAGTTTGTCAGAGACATCAGATTCAATCAATTGATTTTTCAAATTACTGATATCAGTAAGATCTATTTTTTTTGCATTTGGATTAGGTGTATCAAGTAATTCCATATTCTCAATCTTATTTTAATACAAAAACTATTAGTATATTGTTGTATGAAATATGTAAAAAGTAATGAGATCGCTTCTCAGCTTCAATTCGGTAACGTTAAGTCCATTTTGAGTATGTATTTATATACAACGGGTTCATTATTTTTAGGATTTTCGGTCTATCTTTTAATTACAGTTAATGATAACAACAGCTCTTTTACAACTTGGTCTGGTGAATCTTTATTCTGGTTTTTGATTGTATTCTTTCTTTCACTATTTGTATTATTTCTGCCAGTAGAGTTCTTTAATTCGACAAATCTTAAAAATTCTACTTTTAAAGAATTACTTTCAAACATCATATCTGTTATAAGCTTATCTTTGATCTTTCTTATAGTTTCTCAAGTCTTAATTAATACAGACAGTTTAATTGTCAATGAATTGAAAAAAATAGTTAGATCAGTATCATTTTCTGGTTTTATTTCAATACCGTTGTGTTTATTTATTCTTCAAAGTTTTAGCTCAAAAATTTATTTTTTTAATAAACATACTTACAGTCTATTGTTCTTTGTTTGGATTGCTTCTTCTCAGTTGTTTTTATAGGCTACATTGACTCTGCTGCTTCTATCCCTAAACAATTAAAAACTAAACTTATTGTCTTGAAAAACTCTTCTACTATTTTTATTCTGTTTATTTGGGTCTCTATAGGTATCTTATCTGAAAAAATTTTATTATTTGTATAAAAAGAGTTGAAAGCTTGTGAAAGGTTGAATAGGTATTCTGCTAAATGGTGTGGCTCCATGTTAATTAAGCTTAAATTGAAAAAATAATCAAACTTTGTAATTAGTAATAAAAGGTTTCTTTCTTCGCTATTAATCTCATAATTTATATTGTAAGAACCAGGCTTGGTTGAACTGTCCAATAATTTTCTTGCTCTCACTTGTGCATACTGTATATAAATTCCAGTTTTTCCATTAATATCAGTAAATTTATCAACATCAAAAATATAATTTTGATTTCTGTTGGGCAGTAAGTCAGAGTATGTCAGAACGGTATTTGTAAGGGTGTTTAAAACCTGATCATCTGAATTATATTTTTTAAGCTTTTCTTTGATATCTTCAAAAAGTAAATTAAGTTTATAAACTCCACCATCTCTTGTTTTAAATGGTTTGTTGTCACTTCCATTTATAGTTCCAAAACCAACATGAAAAAAATCACTATTAGACAATCCAAAATGTTTTACAGTTGTAAATAATTGTTTAAAGTGGTTTTCTTGCCTTGAATCAACAACATAAATATATTTATCAAAGCTACTTTTGTTTTCGCGAAAGAGAACTGTCCCTAAATCAGTTGTTAAGTATAAATAGGAACCATCTGACTTTGTGATTAGAATTGGAGGATCAACTTCTTGCGTTGAGATTAAAGCTCCGTCATCTTTTTTTACTCTCTTTTCATCAATAGCTTTTGAAACAACTAAATCAGTTTCATTTACAACATCGCTCTCACCAAAATACCAGTCGAACTTATGCCTAAGTTTATCTAATAAAGTTTTTATATTTGGAATTGCAAGATTGTAAACCGTTTCCCATTTTTTTGTATAATTTTCATTTTTAGAATTTAATTGCATAGCTATTGATTTGGCAGTATTGTAAAAATCTTTATTCTCACTTGAAAGTTGATTTGCTTTTGGATAAATAGTTTCCAGATCTTCATAATCTAACATTTCAAGATCCAAATTGTTATGTTCAATATATGCAATAATTTGTGCTACCGGCATTCCCCAATCTCCAAAGTGGATATCTGAAACTACTTTATTTCCAGCTAATTTATAAATATTGTATAAAGACCTACCAATATTCAGCGTTCTAATATGTCCAACATGTAAGTCTTTTCCAATGTTTGGCCCACCATAATCAAAAATTATTGAATAATTTTGTGTATGTTTAATACGTTCAGCTATAGATTGTGAATATTCAAAAAAATATTGATTAGAGAAGTTCATGTTAATGAAGTTCTTTTCATTAATTTCAATACTTTCTATTAATTGGTTTTCTTTAATTAATGAAATAAGATCTGTCTTAATTGATGATAAGTTTATATTATTTGAATATTTGACTAAGTTATTGCACTGTAAATCAACATTGTTTAAATTTGAATATCTTATCTCAATATTATCTAAGATTTCATATTTCTTTAATACACTAGATATTTCTTTTTCAATATTTTCAATACCTGCAATCATGTAAATATCCTAATACAAAAAAATACAAAAAAAATTCATCAAGATTTTGTTATGTTTTTAGAGGCTTGTTAAATTGTGATTTTTTTAGGTATTGTTTTAAAAATAAAAAAATAAATAAAGTGTTATCAACTAAATATCTTTTCCACAACCTTTTAGGATTATTTATTAGTCTCCAGAGCCACTCAAAACCAGCTTCTTGCCATTTAGTGGGCGCTCTTTTGTTAAGTTCTGCTGTCCATTGAAATATAGCTCCAGCGCCATAAATAGAAACTTCTGGTAGAGATTTTCTAATTCTATTAATAAAAATTTCTTGCTTTGGAAACCCAAGGCCAACCCAAAGCATGTCTGTCTTTGAGTTTAAAATCAACTTTGTAATCTCTTCTAGATTCCAGTCATCTATTGGGGTAAAAGGAGGTGAGTAAACGCCTGATATCTGAAATTTTTCATTTTTTTTAATTAAATTTTTTTTCATCATTTTTAGTACTTCATCAGTATCACCAAGAAAAAAGTGCCTAAGTTTTGTATCGTTTTCAACAAAGTAATCAAAAATATCTGCCCCTGCCAATCTTTTATATTTTTTCTTAGATGAAATATTTAATGACCATGTAAGTGGGTATCCATCTGGAATTCTATAATCAAAGGAATTAATTATCTTATTCAGATTTTCATCATAATAAGACCTAACAACAGTATTTACGTTACAACCAGCAATGGTTACATATTTTTTGCTATAAATATCATCTATTATTTTCTTTATTGAAGTTGACGACACTTCAGTATTTAAACAGTAAGTTTTCATGTAGCTTTAATGATAATTAATTTTTTTATTCTTTGAATAGAAAGTTTTAGTGTTATAGAGTTATTTAAATGAAAAGTATTAAAAACTATTTGATATATATAGCTTTATACAATCTGAGTATTTTACTTTCGTACTTTTTTACTTATTACCAAGATGGAGCCTATGAAACTAATTTTATTTCTTTAGGTCTCAGTGAAATAGAATTTGTTCTAATTTTAAATATATTTACCACATTAGCTTTTTATGTATTCTTATTTTTGTTTAAGTTTGAATCTGCAGTACTACATTATTTAATTACATTTTTATCAACACAAATTATTTTAATTTTATTTCTATGGATAATTAAGTTTGTAAATTTAAGTAGGGGATATGTCTTACTCAATACAATATTTTTTCTAATATTTTCTGTATTTATAACACGAATCTTAGAGAGTAGTATTGATGATACTTATATATCATTTGAAAAAGAATTGTGTGATAATAACAAAAACTTTTACTTCACAGATTTTGAAAAATTTCCATCTGATCTCATGGATTTATCATCTACATTACTGAAAGACAAAAATTTAACTGGACTAGTGTTTTCTGAGAAAAAAATAGAGAAATTTAGCTTTAAAGAAATTATTGAAATTTCAAATTATTTTGGAATAAATATTTATGAGTTGAAAAGTGGAAAATTTAAACTGATTCATAAATCAACAAGTTTAAATAAAGTAATAAAAAACTTAGAGGATGCAGTTTTGGTAACTCTGATTATCCCTATTGCAGTATTCCTAATAACATTTTTTGGAATTATTTTATTTATTTTTGACGGAAGACCAATTTTTTATACACAACCTAGAGTCGGGCTAAATGGAAGGTATTTTAAAATTTTTAAATTTAGAACAATGAATAATATTCAATTATCAGCTGATGAACTCGTAAAGCTTAACGAAAGAAACAAGATAGTATTTAAAGCTAAAAATGACCCAAGAATCACTCGCCTAGGTTCTTTCTACCGAAAATCAAGTATTGATGAATTACCACAAGTAATTAATGTTCTTAAAAATGAAATGTCTTTTGTAGGTCCTCGTCCTCCAATTATTTCAGAAGTTAAACAATATGAGCTCAAACATCTTAAAAGAATATCGGTAAAACCTGGTATTACTGGATTATGGCAAGTTTCTCTTAGACAGGATAATAATTTTGACAGATGGGTTGAAAAAGATATTGAGTATATAGACAAATGGTCTTTGGGTCTAGATATAAAAATAATATTTTTAACAATCAAAGAGATTTTTAATATGACTGGTGACTAATTTGAGCAAATCATTATCAAATTATTTTTTTATTAGGGTATTATTCTCAAGTAAACTTTATTGGGTCGGTAGCTCAATCGGCAGAGCAGGAGCCTTTTAAGCTCAAGGTCGTGGGTTCGATTCCCACCCGACCCACTTTTTTATCTCTTTTAATGTAAACATATAGTATTCTTATTAAATAGTTGGGGGCGTGGTGAAGTCTGGAGTTCACGCCTGCCTGTCACGCAGGAGGTCGCGGGTTCGAATCCCGTCGTCCCCGCCATTTGGCCAGATAGCTCAGTCGGTAGAGCACTTGTCTGAAAAACAAGGGGTCGGCAGTTCGATTCTGCCTCTGGCCACAAGTTTTTATAAAAAATTAATCAATCAAATCTTTTTTGAAAGTATTAATTGATAAATAGATAAAAATTGAAAAAAAGCTGAGCAATAACAATATCTTATTCAGAAACAGGCTTTGTTCATTAACATAACTATTTAAGAAAATATTTGAACTTAAAATGTAGTATCCCCCATTTACATAATTTATACACTCATAAAAGTTCCCTACAGTTATTGTGTTAATTCCATCAGTTAAACTTCGATCTTTAAATAATGAATCATTGTCATAGATAAGATATCCATCTTTTTCGGTAGGCAACAAACTTTCATCAAAAGATCCCTTACATATTGATTTTGCTATTTCATCTTCAGTACACCAATTATCACTGAAATTAATGTAGCTATTCACATAATTGTTAAGTAAACAGGGACTAGCTACGTGTAATTTATTTAAATAATAAGTTTCTTTATATTTATCAATTTCTACAGGGTTAATAATCGTAAAAATATATGCATTAAAAAATATAAATATTATTAAATAAATGTTTAAGTCTTTAAGTGCCTTAAATTTTGTTAAGAAGTAATAAAAAGAAAAAATAATTAAAAAACTAAATAAATGCGTTTTCATTGGATCACCTTTTGAGGGATTAAAATTTTGTGTAAACATCGGTAACAAGTTAAGAGCATTTATTATTAAAGCAAAAATTCCTACAAAGCCTAATACTCCAATAGCCCTCATTTTTTTATCTCTTTCATTTATAAGAAAATAAGCTGTTAAAAAGTAAAAAGATATTGAAAGCAAAATAGAGATTCTTATATGAAATAAATTACCTGGGAAATTTCTCCCTGACCAACCATCTTTGTGATACCAGTATCTTTGCCAATAATCATTAAAAGTATCTGCAAAAATAATTGATGACATAGAGCTACTTAAATTATTTCGAAAAGGATTGTTGTAAATCTCATTAAAACTAAATGAAAATACATAACTTAAACTTGCACTGTTCAAATAACTTTCATTTATCACATGCTCCCAAAGATAATTTCCGTTTACATTAAAATTTTCATTAATTAAAAGAATTAACAATGGAATTAAGAATATGTTGAATACTAGAAATTTTTTTTTGAATATTTGTTTTCCAAATAAAGTTAAAAGGCAAAGACCAATCATAAAGGTTATGCTAGATTTTAAAACAATTAAAGACAGCACCAAAGGTGAACTGAACACTAAGAAAACTAATTTATTAGTTTCAAAAAATTTATAATAAAATAGAATCAACCAAGGTAAAAATGCAATCACTAAAATTTCTGGTTTTAAAATTAACCTTGCACCTAATATTGGCGGAAAGACTGAAAGAAAACTTAAGCAGGCCAAATTGAAAGTTTTGTCAATCCGTAAATAGTTGAATAAATAATAAATTCCTATTAACCCAATTATTAGTAATAAAAAATTTCCTAATTGAATGCTAAGGGAGTAAATTGGTTCAACATATGTGCTTGAAATTAATATCGGTTTGCTTAATATCTCAAAAAATTTACTGATGAAATAGAAATAGCCTACTCCCGACTCCAAGCCTATTTTTTGAATATCGCTTTTAACAAAATAGTCTAAATATTTTCCATACCTATTAAAATCTGTACCTCTTGTACTGTCGTAATTTAAATAAGTTATGAAGAAAAAAAATAAATTTTGAGAAGAAATTAAAAGCACAAGTAATAAATTTTTGTATTTTGTTTTCATTAAGGAACAATTATACAAATGTATTCAGAAATCTTATAAATTTACAATATGAAATATACTAATTTCATTTGCAAGAAAAAAGAATAAAAGTAATTCGAATAATTTTAGGTATTTTAATTCCAATAGTTTATACAATTATCCACATTCCACCAGAAGTAACCATAACCCAAGTTGTCTCTGCCGGAATTGTTTTTATAGGGATAATTTATTTTGTTATAACTGTTTTAAAACGTTACAAGATTATATAATCTAATAATGACAACTATTCTATTTAATGTAAATTTTGAACTTCTAGCAGATACCTTTAAGACATTTTTCCTATGCAGTGTATTAGGTATTTACATTAGATTTCTAATGTCAGTAGTTAGTGATCAAAAATGGATAAAAAACTTTAGTCAGTTTTTAGTTTTTTCATTATTACCTTTGACGGGATATTTAATAACTTCTGTAATTTCAAACAATATTGCACTGTCGTTAGGAATGGTTGGGGCCCTCTCTATTGTGAGGTTTAGAACTCCTGTCAAAAATCCATCTGAACTAGTAGTTTATTTTATATTGATAACTTTAGGTATTGTAATCAAGGTCGATGGAAACCTAGCTCTAAATTTTGTAATTTTTATAACTCTGATCGTATTTTTTATAGAAATTTATAAATATATTGCTATAAAACTAAACTTTAATGAATTCTTTTTTTCAGATGAATCAAAGCATATTCTTAAAATACACACTAAAGAGGAGAATGGCAAAGCAATAAATTGTAAAGAATTAACCCATTCTTCTTACGATGGAGAATATATGTATATCTTTTCAACACAAAACAAGGCAAGGCTTCAAGAGCTTGAAAACATATTTTTAGATGACAAAATTATTTCTAAATCGATTGATATCGCGGAATAACTATTTAGTAAAAATATTTTCAATATTAATTTTTTTACTATTAGTTTCTATATTTAATTTCGGAACTCAATTTTTCTCTATCTCTCAAGCTCAAGAAAACATAGAGGAAGCTGTACATAGCAATTTTGAAGATGAAATTGATCCCTTTTGTAATGGTCTAAATTATTTTGATAACAATAAGGTTGAGTATTCTGATTTAAGTCAATTAGAAATTGATATTTATGATGATCTTGGTTGGAATACAAACGTTTTTAAAATAATTTCAAGTGGAGATAAAGTTATAAAGCCTGAATATAAAGAAAAATTTAATGGCCACATGAGCATCCATGTAAAAAACGAAAACAAAGGCCTTGATTTTGAGTGTTTATTTGAAATAGAAATAAGGATTTCAGGTGACTGGACAGATCACATAAATAAAAAAAATGGAATGACTTCATTGGATGTAAAACTTTCAAGCGGGAATATTGATGGAATTACTAAATTTAAATTATTCGCACCAATTGCAAGAAACTATGAAAACGAGGTATTTGTTACAACTTTTTTAGAAATGATAGGGTTTTTGAGTCCTCGAACAAGTCTTGTAGATGTATTCATGGATGATTTTAACGGCAAACAAATACATAGAAGAAAAATGATTTTTCAAGAAAAGTTTTCAAAAGAGATGATTGAGTATTACGGATTTCGAGAAGGTCCATTAATTGAAACTGATGAATCACTTAGGTGGGCAACAATTATAGAGAACAATTTTGATGAACCTGATAATAGATTTTTTATGCCCGCAAAAGTACTAAATAAGTATTGGAGTAGAAAAAGCGAAAACAATCAGAAAATAACGTTAGATGCTTTGGAGCTTTATAATAAAGCTATTTTTTCTTCTAACAAACCATGGACACAACTAAATTATGATTATTTAGGTCCAGACCCAAATTTGATTTATAAATTTGATGCAGCTTTGATGGCCCTTGAATCTATCCATGCAATTACAAATCATCAAAGAAAGTTTTACTATAACAAAATTGAAAACCAATTTTATCCAATCTATTACGATGGTAACTCATTTTTTTTATGGGAGATTGCAGGTACAGAACCTCAAGTAGTGATAAGACCTGACTATGAAAATTTAGGAGACCTAAGCATTGCTGCAGCAGAGCTTCTTAATGAGTTGAATATGGATGAAGAGCTACTCAAAAAATCTCTTAAACAAAAAGGTGTTGAACTTACCTCTGAAAGAATAAAGTATTTTAACAATAAATTTAAACGTTTCCTCAAAAATATATCTGAAGATCCAAGATCAAACATGCAAATTGGTATAAATTATTACTCTGATGCCAATCTTTTAAAAACTTTGAAACTACCTGATAGAGAAGTTGAAGTTGCTTTTGTAGATATTGACAATTCTATTTATGAGATTTGTAATTATGATTTAACAAATTGTGAAATTTTCAATTTAGATATCTCTTCTCTAGATATTTTCTCAATAACTTCATCAAATAATCCAGATTCTTTATTCGTATTTGGAAAATCGAAAACTTCTTTTTTAAACAATAGCATTAGTTCTGATAAATTTATAAATCTTACTCCTAAAATAAAACTTATTACATATGGAAATGTTGCTTACTCGCTTAACTCAGAAAGCAAAACCCTAGATATTGAACTTTTAACCGGAAAAAGCAAAGCAAAAATTATGGGACCTGGGGAGCTTGCTAATTGGAAAATAAAAGTGTTTAGCGAATCACTAAATCCTGAGATTATTAGAAACGATCAAAACTTATTAACTGGTTGTCTTACTTTTTATAATGTTGAATTTAAAAACGTTGTGATAGAAGCGTCAAATCAGGTTTGTGAAGATGCAGTAAACCTTGTTAATACAAGAGGAAATATTGATTCAATTTCAATCTCAAACTCTGTTTCCGATGGTTTAGACATTGATTTTTCAAATATTTATGTGGGCAATATAACAATTAAAGATAGCTTTAATGATTGTCTAGATTTATCAGGAGGAAGCTATTTTATTGAATCTATTGTTTTGGCAGGATGCGATGACAAAGGCATTTCAATAGGAGAAACTTCAAAAGTCAAAATTGATAATGTTTTGATTTCTCAAACAAAAATAGGTGTAGCAATCAAAGACAGTTCCTCATTAGATATAAATGAAGCCAATATAGATTCCTCAAACTATTGCTTTGCCTTATACAGAAAAAAACAAGAATTTGGTCCAAGCTATTTATCGAGTGGAAAATATAATTGTAATTTAGATAATGATCTTTATATTCAAGAGGGTTCTGTGGTTAATCTTGATAACTAAAAAACCAGAATTTAGAAAAGAATACAAGTTTGTATTAGACAGTAGGCAATTAAATAGTTTTTATAAGTTCTATGACAATATTTTTTCAAGTTTACATCCAAACCGAAGAATAGTTAGTTTGTATTTTGATACTATTGACTTTAAATTATATAACAAATCTATATTGGACGATGTTGATAAATTTAAATATAGATTCAGACAATACCCGTCTATCAGCACCAATATTTCAAAAGAAATAAAATTTAATACAAAAAAAGGAAAAGAAAAAATCTCTGACAAAACAAATTTTCAAAATTTTGAGGATATACCAAACCAAACATATAGAGGCTTTAATTTAATCCCAACTTTATTCGTAGACTATCATCGTGATTATTACGAAATAGATAAAAAAATTAGGGTAACTATTGATAAAAAAATTAAGTTTTCACCATCCAAGAACAGGTCTTTAATTTCAAAAGACAATTCAATAAATAACATAATTGTAGAATTTAAACTTCTCTCGTCGAAGATTGAAGATGTAAGTAAATATTTTTTTACTAATCCAGTTGCATTTTCCAAGTATGAAGTAGGCATTTTACAAACCTATCCGACTATATGAAATAAAATTTTGTAGTTTTTTATTATATTTAAATTAATGAATAAAAAATTTAAATTTAATTTAATCGACGAAATTCTCATCTTAGTAATATTTATTTTTTCGATTCTTATCAATAGATCAGTGACGTTTGATGCACACTCTTTAGGTTTGTCTATGCAAGCTTATTCTGAAATATTTCCAAACACTCAAGATATCCTGCAGCCTCAAAGAGTGCTTCTGCCACTAATAGGATATTTAATTAACATAAATTTACAGACAATAAACATACTTGTTACTTACTGTTTTTTAAATATCTTGTGTAAGCATATTTTAAAATTTCAAAGCAGAGTTATTACTTATTTATTATGTGCATCTTTGTCAGCAACAATGGTTATACAGTTTCATTATAATTTTGGTTCTTATCCTGATATCCTATGCTACCTTTTGTTGTTATTAACTTTTACCAACAAAGAAAGAACCAACGCTCCATATATATACTTTTTCCTTGCACTACTTACAAAAGAAACTGCAATTTTTACAGCCTTGTTTTTTTTAGCAATTAAAAGCATTTCTAAAATTAAAATTATTCTTTCATGTTCGTTTTATTTACCAATA
The DNA here is from genome assembly GCA_902625455.1 of uncultured Candidatus Actinomarina sp. Classification (GTDB taxonomy): domain Bacteria; phylum Actinomycetota; class Acidimicrobiia; order Actinomarinales; family Actinomarinaceae; genus Actinomarina. The sequence continues at coordinate 453,754 of CACOBL010000001.1, forward strand.
TATTTAAATCTGAATACAGGAGCTTATGATTTAAGTCATTATTTAGCTCCACTACAAGATGACATAATGCACTGGTTTAACCAATCAAAACCATATTTGTTGACTGGTTATTTTTCTTCTATAAAATTTTTGTGGGTAATTGTTATTTTATATATTCTTAAAGATTTTAAAAATTCGTACCCTATTATTTTGTTAATTATAGGAATCTCTCTTCAATTCATGCTCGGAGGTGATACTACTCGTTTTGTAAGTTTTATATTTCTTGGTTTAATTTTTGTAATTGAGAATTTTAAATTAGATAAGTTTTTATTTTTAAATATATTCATATCATTTTTAAACATCATAACAGTCAAGTATTACGTTTTTGCATACGGCGAGATGATAATATTAAATGAAAGTAGAATAAGTTTTTTAAACTTTTTTGAAATTTTTAAATAAAACGTAAATATTGCAAAGTTATGAAAAAAGTATTAAAAGCTTTCAAAAAGAACAAAAGCAATAAATTTATACTATTGATTATCCTATCAATTTTTGTTTTCTTTTCATTTCAATTCTTTAGAAATTTTAATTTTTTCAACAACACTTCAGAACCGTTATACGAAATCTTTGATAAACAATGCAATTCTATCGGTTTTTACGAAATTAATGAATATACAGAAATTTTAGAAAACAATAAAGAATATTTGGGATATTGTGTTTTAGATGCTTACGCGACAACTACAACTATAAATAAAAATATAGCACTAAATTTAGATAGTCTATTTTTGACTATCCCAGCTTGTAAATTAAATCCAAATAAAACATTAGACAAAAATTTAAAAAGTGAAGAGGAGCTTTTCATTGTAGGTCATGCATATGGTGATACTTTTTCCAATTCAAATTTTCTTCCAGGTTATCTGACAAAATATTTGAAGGAAAGTAAAGATGCTAATTTTTCATCGATTGCTTTGACTGGTGATTTTGTAAGAAGTAACGATGAAGCTTCTTTCAGAAAAGTTAAAAATTTTATTGATGCTAACTTTAAAACTTATTTTCTTGCTTTAGGAAATCACGAAGTAGAAAAAAATGGTCTTGAAAATTATTTTAAGATATTTAAAGAAGACTTATTTATTCAAGAATATTATGACGTTTTAATTATTGCTGCAAATTTTTCAAATCCAACTTGGCTGCCTTCGTCAAAACAGATTAAGGCTATAAATGCCGCTATTGAAGAAACTAGTGCTACAAATATTCTACTTTTATCACATCAAATTTTTTGGCTTCGAGAAACAAAAGGTGAAATTGAACCAAACTCATTTGCTTTTTTAACTGAAGACTTGCCTTATGATTCTGTAGGCTGGATAAATGATTTCAATGATAAAAATTTAATAATTATTTCTGGTGATTATGGAGTAAAAGGACAAGAAACATTTTGCCTCATTAAAGAAAATAAAGTATTTATTGCAAATGGGATTGGGAACTCTAAAAATAATACAATTTTGAAATTATCAATTTTTAGGGAATTTATATACTTTGAAGAATTGTACTTAAATAAAAATGATTAACTTTTATTATTTTAAAGCTTTGGTAAAAGAGTATTTATTTAATGAATAATGTAATTTGATGAAAACTAACAATCTTAAAATTAAGATTAAAGAAACAATATGGATATTTTGAAAAAGTCTGCCTTATATTTTTCTATAGCGATTACCTATGCTATTTTTTCTATTACCTTTATTGAAACAAAATTTCAAAGCAACTTAGATGTATTGTCATCCGAAAATTTGCCTACATACAATGGAAATTGTCCCTTTTCTATTGAAGAAAGTTTATTAATTACCAGATATAACCAAATTAAATTCAAATCATTAACCTATCTTGACTTGATAAAAGAATTTGACGGAACTTTACCTGAATGTACAGAAAAAGTTGTTGGAGCAAATTATGATCAGAATATCAAGCTAGATAAGGTTACTGATCTAACGCTGATTGTCGAAGAAAACAATGATTCAAAAACATTTTTAATTTTCAAAGTTTTTGCACCGTTAATAATATTTTTTGTATTGATAAATTTAATTCTTTATTTCTTTATTAGAAAAGATCTCTTAATTATTTTTCTAATCTTATTTGTTTTTTTTATTTCTACTGGGATAGATAATTTTTATAAAGGTATAAATCTCGCAAACTCTAATTACTTATCATCAGTCCAGCCTTATAGAGAGTTACAATCTATATTTGATAATAAGACTATCTATCACGGTGGTTTTATTGATGAAGAAAAACTAGGAGGTATATCAAAAGCCAATTTGATATATAACCCCGGTTTAGTTGCTGATATTGAAATAAGCGATATTCAAATTTTTATTGAATATCAAATTGAAACTTTAATCAACCAACCTAATTATGAACAAAGATACAACTCAAGAAACAACATCAACACAGAACGATTAAGAATAGTTGTTGAGGAACCCACTTCATCCGACAAATTTATTACGCTTTTTAATCCTAATGAAAACACACTATATTTTTTAAATTATGATAATTGAATATTTTTTCCTCACAGCAAAGGCTCTAACTATTTATAGTTTGGGATTTGGTATAGCAGCAGTTTCCGACCTTAAAAAGAAAAAAGAACCTACTTTTATAATAAATAATATTTTTATAGGATTACTAGGACTTGTGTTGATCAGCTGGATTATGTATTTGCTTTTCAATAATTCTCTCTTAAATGTACAGTTTTTTCTATATTTGACTTTGACATTTTTAATCCTGTTTAAATATAAATCCAAAATCTATCTTGAATATTTGAAAGTTCTTATTGTGTCTTCAATACTATTTTTTATTGTTCAATATTTTGAGTTAAATACAACGACAAATGATTCTCTTGCTTATTTTCTCACAGAAGGTTTAGATTCAAGGGTGAATCAATTTTCTTTACTTCTCGATTTCAGATCTATTCCCTTAATAATTCTAAGTGGATATTTCGACATTATTAATATGACAAATACTTCATACATTCCTGGATTTATCAATCTATTTGGCATTTTATCCCTTAATTCATATTTAAGACATAACAATATTTTTATATCAAACAATATTCTCAACAGAGTTTTTAGATTCATGTTAATTTTGACCCCAGTACTCATTTTTCAATTTTTTTATTTAAATGTTCATTTTTTATTTGGCCTTTTGTTAACATTTATTTTGCTCTACCAATCTCAAAATAATAAATTTAATTCAATTGTTTATGTTATTGCGTTGTCAGTGTTCTTTATATTGCGCTATGAGGCCTTAATATTGTTTTTATTATTTTCTTTCTTTTTTAGCAAAGACAAATTATATAAGAATCAAACAATCTTTAAAAATATTATTATAAGCAATATAATCATGTCCATTACCTGGGTTGAAATATTCAGTAATACCAGTACTAACACACGAGGGATAGGTCAAGTTCCCGAGTCATTTATGTCAATATTAATTTATCAATTTGTGTTTTTTGTCATTTATTATTTATTGATTTACAAGTTAGACAATATTCATATTTATAGAACTTTACAAATAATTTTTGTACTGTTGGTTGGTTTGTTTTTGTATCTAATTGGCGATCATATGACTTTATTAAATATGTTTAACCCAAGTGGTATTTGGAGTATTACACCTTTAATTTTTGTGCTTGTAATATTTTATAACATATCAAAAGATTTTTATAATGTAAAAACTTTAGCGATGCTATTTATTTGGATTTTTATTTCATTTGTACAAACACCGCAGTTATTTAATGGATTAGACAATATGATTACTGATCAAATTTATTACTTTCTTGATAATTTTTTTGGCACTCATACTAATTATGAATCTATATGTAGAGACTTTGCAAAATCATCATTCTGTCAACGGTCTGTTATACAGGTTTTAATTCCAATGTACTTTTACACACAATATAATTTAGTTAAAAACCACAACAGTATATAAGTTTAAATATTGCTTATGGCAGTGTGTAGTATTTTTATAAACAATCAATCATTTTTTTCATAAATACTTTAAAGCTATTAAGAACTAAAAAACGTTTCTGTTAATTAAATTTTATATCTCTAAATTTCTTTTTTAACAATTCCGAATTTATTTCGAGATTTTCAATTATCTTTAATGATGTTTTTCCCATTGATCCATCACCATAAGGATTAAAAGTATTTTTACACGTTTCCATAAATGAAGTATCTTCATAAACAGTATGTAATGCATTTATTATTTCCTCCTCATCTGGATTAACAAACAATACATTGTTTGAATGAAGCCTACCTTTTTGTCGATTTCCAATAATTATTGACGGTGCTTTTAATGCAGGAGTTTCCTTAATGCCTGCCGATGAATTTCCAAGGTAACAGGAATGTCTTTGACTATCTGTATTGTTTAAATTTAGCAAGCCATGAAAATCTTTTCTACCTAATGATTCATATACATCAATAAAGTCGTAAGTATTTTCCCATCTTTTTAGAATGTCTATAATTTCTTTACCACCAATATCACTATTTGGAAATGTACAAATTATTTTAAGATTTGTTAGTTTAAGGTTTTTAAAGGCATTCTCAATAGACTCAAACTCTTTTGAAATGTTATCTTTTTCAATAGGTATTGGGTGTTGAGTAAAGACAATAATATTATTAATATTTTTTAATCCATATTTCTTCACTAATTCATCTTCACTACTAAATTCACCAGCTTTAATTAAATCAACTGAGGGGAGACCCACTGTGAAAACATTTTCTTGGGACTCACCTAATTGAAGTATACGTTTTGTAGCATCTTCATTAGTTGTAAAATGTAAATGAGCTAGCTTTGTCATAGAATGTCTAACTGAATCGTCAAAAGTACCACCTTCAGTTATATCTCCGCCTTCAAAATGTGCAGTAACAATTCCCATCTGTGTTGAAGCGATTAGTGCAGCAAAACCTTCATATCGATCAGCATATACTATAAATAAATCTGGTTTTATTTCAGCTAGAGCATTTGCAACTAATGAAATGCCTTTTGAAATTGTTATTGAATTGCTATTAAGGCTGTCTGAGTCATGTTTAAAATCAATTAAATAATTTGATTTAAAACCATAATCTTCCACCTCTTTAATTGTTAAGCCAAACACTTTATCAATGTGACTTGCCCCCACTAAAAGAGTTAATTCAATATTTGAACTTCCATCTAATTCTTTTAATAAAGGCAGTTGAAGACCAAATTCAGCTCTATTACCTGTAAATACTGCAACTTTTTTCAATTACATCCTACTATCTAAATTTTCACCAGTTTCAATATGGTTTAGATTCTTGACGATATTTTTTACATTCTTGACTAAATCTGATTTAGAAATTGAAATATCACCTTGTAACAGTAAATTAAAATTATTTACAAATATTATTAACTCTTCTATGTTGAAATCTGAATGCTTCACAATATCAAAATATTCAAAATCTGAATCTATCAACACCTCACCAGTGCCAACAAATTCTTCATAACCTTTTTCACCAGAAGTATCTGGCTTGGTTGTAATAATGGGATAATTTTTACTATTTTCATCTAAGATCTTGTATGCTTCTTCTTTAGATTCAACTAAAACAGGTTTAAAATTCTTACTTTCTATAAAATTTTTAGCAACATCAATTATTGAATACAACTTGAATGAATCATTAATTTTTGGAACTAATATATTTCCCTCTGAGAGTTTGCAACTAGACAGAATACAAATTTGAGCAGCTTCTTTATGAGATACAAAAAATCTTTTTATTTCAAGTGGAGCTGGTAAAGGTTCTCTTTTTTCAAATCTGATTGCAAAAGACTGCAACAAACTGCCATTTGAAAATGCAACATTAGCAAATCTTGTGGTAGAAGTTCTTATTTGGTTTTCAAACTCAAAATGTTTGCATTGAAGAATCAGTTCCATAATTTTTTTGGAGGCGCCCATTAAACTAACGGGGTTTGCAGCTTTGTCTGTTGATACTGAAAAGTATGACTTAGTTAAGTTATTTATTTCAAGTAAATTTAAAAGATTTGAATGTTTTATAACATTTGTATCAAACATCTGCATTAATGAATAAATATCTTTTTCTGATCTAACATGTTTTATTGCTGCAAAATTAAAAACATCATCATAAGGTCCATTTTCGATAATAAATTGGTCACTTATCTTAGATCCAAAATCAAGTGGAGAGGTTAAAAGTTTAATTTGTGAAGATTTATCATCTTTACTTCTCAAATTTCTTACTAAATTTGTAAGACCATTTTCATTTGGATCAATAATATGAATTGAATATGGTAAAAATTTAACAATTTCATAAATAAATGAAGAACCTATTGAACCAGCTCCTCCAATTACTAAGAGCTTTTTTCCTTGGTACCTTTGTTTTATTATTTCATAGTTATTGTTTAAATCTGTTTCAGTCAGTAATGATTTTCTTCTTGTAGCCAGATAATCTCTTTCGTCAGATAAATTATTCATATTTATTCAAACATTGACTGTGATAGCTGTGTATTTTCTGATATGTCGATGGTTGCTACTTTTCCTAGGACATTTTCAAAATCCTTTGCAAAAATATGTCCAGTCCCGGGTCTTTTTACCCAAATATTGTCAAGTGACAATACTTCTCCTTTATTGATATTTTTAGTTGCAACCACACATGCATATGCAAAGTCAATTACAGGTTTCTCGTCGTCTAAGATATCTTTCTTTCCTCCTCGAGCCTTCCATATTTCTTTAGATGAATTTACTAGATTTGTTAATTCGTGTGGCTCAATTGAAAAAGGATTGTCTGGTCCAGGCCACTTTCTAGATTTTGTAAAATGTTTTTCAATAATATTAGCTCCTACAGCAACTGCACCAAGAGAAACGGATATTCCTAATGAGTGATCTGAAAGACCAATTTCTAAATTTTGGAAAGTATTTTTCAAATGAGTAATAGCTCCTAACCTCATTGTTTCTGGAGGAGCTGGATAAATACTTGTACAATGTAAAATTGACAAATTTGAATTTTCTTCAAGGATCGTTTCTACTGATATTTTTACAGACTCTATATCATTCATACCTGTTGACAAAATGATCGGTTTTTTAAATTTTGCAATATGTTTGATTAGTGGAAGGTTGTTACATTCTCCAGATCCTATCTTAAATACTTCAACACCTAATTCGTTTAGCCTTTCTGCTCCCTCCCTACTGAAAGGTGTCGAGAAAAAAAGTATCCCTTTCTCTTTTGAGTAAGTAAACAATTCTTCTTCTTCTTCTTTAGAAAGAACACATCTTTCAATAATATCCCACAATGACTCATCACTAATATTTCCTGGTTTCATATCTGTAGGAATCATTTCTTTATCAGTAATATGAGTTTGGAATTTGACAGCCGAAGCTCCTGACTCATATGCAATGTCTACTAATTCAATGGCTTTAGCAAAATCTCCATCATGGTTAATTCCCGCTTCAGCTATTACAAATGGTTCATGATTATCTGATACAGTTATATTTGAAAATTCTATCATTTTTAATCCTTTGATATTATCTTTCTATATTACTACTCTAACAACTCAACACTGCTTAAATCTATCCAGCCTACTTTTGCATTTTGAGAGTTTATTATTTTGCCAGATCTCTTTAACGATTGTTCCACTTGTCTTTTGTTAAAATATTTTCTGGAATTTTTCCACCGATTCTTAAGTATTGAACTTATTACTAAGTTTCTTAGATTAAAATTTTCTAAAAATGTTTTTTGATTTAAGTTGAAATTTACTTTTTTATTTTTAGAATTTAAAGAGTTCTTAATGATTTCGGCACATCGAATTGCAGCAAGTCCATCAAATTTAAAAATATACTCCTCAAGTTCTTGAGAATCATTTTGTATTTTTAATTCAATTTTTTTGTTAAGAATACCTGATATTAACTGCATGCATTCGGATTCAGTTTTTGGAAGATAACTAACTAGAGACATTACTTCTGTAGATTCATGAAAGACTTCTAATTGGGGCATCCATGACATATTGATACTTGGGATACCTAATGCTTGTGCATCAAGACAAGAGGTCGAATTGTAATGAATTAATATCTTAGATTTATTTAAAGACTCATAAATTGTATTCCTCCCATCATCAATTTCAATGTTTGTACCTTTAATACTATTTTTATAAAATTCAAAATTCTGCTCATAAGGATGAACCCTGAGCAAAATATTTAATTTGGTATTAGATAAATTCTTATTAATGAATTGAATCATATTTTGTACGTTTACTTTATGAAGATTTATAAATTCATCGATTTCTGAATTTTTCATTCCTAAATTTTGATACGTTTTACGATTTACGCTCTCACCAAACAATGGATTAGAGTTTGGGAATGAAGTCGCAATTAGTAAGTCATAAATTTTATTTCTATCAATCTTCTGGCTTGAAAAGTATCTATCATGTTTAGGACTGCCAATAACCTTTACTTGTTTATTACTATACCAATTTCTATCAATACACAGCTTTAAGAAGTATTCCCCCCAAACAAAAAAATCTTCGATATCATTTCTTGAGGATAATTTTTTTGGTATTTGATATTTTTCAAAAAAAACATCATTTACACACTGCTCAGTTTCTAGAACTCCTATTGAAATATTTGCTTTTTTTAGAATACTAATCTCACCATCTGTTGTATCTCTATGATTAGGATAAAGTATATAATCTGGCTTTAAGAGCAATAACTCTCTGTGTCTCATGTTTGATGGAACTATAAAAGTTTTTATACCATCTTTCGCCAGATGAAAGCCAATATCAGATATATAGTCCAAATCTCTTGATGGGTGGTCTACAATTAGAGCAACTTTTTTCACAAAAATATTCTAAATACCTTATTGACTATTAGTGATGTTTATTATCATTAAATCAAATGACAAAGATACAAATTATAAAAAATATACAAGAAAATACTATTAATGAAGATGAAAATTTTTTAAGCGCTTTACAAAAAATAGAAGAGTGTTTTCACAAAATCCTTCTTGTTTTAAAAAATGATAAGTTAATTGGTTTAATTTCAAATGGCGATCTTAGAAGAGGCTTATTAGAAAGTCGCTCATTAAAAGATACAATTCAAAACATAATTAATTATGATTTTGACTATTTAGAAGAAAACTACACTGAAGAATCAGCAAAAAAATTATTTAATAAAAACCTAAATCCCTATATTCCTGTTCTTGATAAAAACATGTCAATAAAAAATTTGCTATATGTTCCTTATGAAATCAAAAATGAATTGAAAAATCCAGTACTTTTAATGGCTGGAGGCAAAGGGTCTAGATTAGGCGATATAACAAGAGACAAGCCAAAACCACTCGTTGATATTAAGGGAGTTACCTTGTTAGAATATCAGCTTAAAAAAATTGAAAAATATGGGTTTCGAAAAATTTATATATCTTTACATCACATGGCGAATCAAATAATTGACAAAGTATCTGAGTTTGAAATCGACAATATTGAGATAGACTTTATTATTGAAGAAGAACCTCTTGGTACTGCTGGCTCTCTATATTATCTGCAAGAAGAATCTATGCCTGTCTTAACAGTAAATTGTGATGTAATAACTGAAACAAATTTTAGAGAAATGTTATCTACTTTTGATGAAAAAGGAGCTGATGTTTTAGTGGGGGTGAGACCTTTTAATACATTTATTCCCTACGGCGTAATCAAAGTAGAAAACAAAAAGGTTGCTGGATTTGATGAAAAGCCGATGTACCAAGATTGGGTTAGCGCAGGAATAAATATCATTAGCAAAAACATTATTTCAAATATAAAAAATAAACACTACTTAGACATGAGTGAGCTCATTGAACAATCAATTAGTAAATATAATGTTCATCCCTATTACATAACTGAGAGATGGTTGGATGTAGGCAGCCAAGAGGAACTGTCAAAATTAGATATGCTTTAATTCTTATTGATTAACCTTTTTGTAATATTTTTTAAATTTAATTCTTTTTTGTAAAAATCTGTAACAATTTCATCATTGAAGTCATTAATTTTTGAATGTCTTATCAATTTTGCATCATCAGGTTTTGCCATCTTGGATAAATACTTATCAATATTAATAACTACTTCGGGCAAATTATTAATCGTCTCCATCACTGCTTCCATTGAAAAATCAAAAGGGTTAAAAGAGTCTTTATTAAAATTTGGGTAGCAGTATTTTAAAGTATTGCCCATATCAAGTGTTCTTGATAGGGTTTGGATAGTTCCACCAACATATTGAATATTATTATCATACATTGCCCAAAAATTACAAGCAGATCCTAAATAGTATGGTGAAATTCCCATGTGTAAATTGATCAATTTTTTATCTGAAATTTCTGAAAACAAAGGATCTTTTATAATAGAAGAGCCAAATACAATAATGCAATCACAGTCCAAAAGCCTATTTGATTTAAATTCCAAGTTATTAACTTGACCCTTAGGTAAAAAAATCTTATCTGCTTTACTATCAATTGAATTAGTTTTTTCAAAAATTAAATTCTCACTATTTTGTACTTTTAGAAAATAATCCTTCATTATCTTACTTTTTGTTATGTTATTTACTGTTGAGGTTTCGATATAATGAATCGTTTCAAAGTTTTGACTAAGGTACGTACCCAAATAATTGTGTCTCAATGAATTTCCTGTAATTAATCCTAATTTCATAATGAAGACTTATTAATGCTATTTAAAGCTATCGATGCATCTATTCTTGATAGTTCAAAAGGGCTTGAATTAATTTTATTGTCGGCTCTAAACCCATATGATATTTTTAAGTCTTGAAGTATTTTGATTGTTTCATTGTTATAGGAATTTGATGGGTAAGAGATTGAATTCGGTTCATAATCTAAAAGGTCCTTTAATATTTCAAAATTAGTTTCTATTTCATATCTTTGTTTTGCCTCATCTAGTTTTCCTAAATTTGTAGGGTGCGAATGTGAATGGAGCCCAATGACATGTCCTAATTCATTTATTTCATTTAATTTTTCTCTACCAATATAAGTATTTTTGACTAAATCATCTATATCAACATTTTTTTGATTAAGGAGTTCTTTGATTCCATCTTCATAATGATTTAAACTGACAACAAAATCTCTCAAGTATCTTAATTTTCTGTCAAGATTTGAATAGAAATTAAATTCAGACAAATAATTACTATTTATAAAGTTAATTTCTAATTGTTGTTTTTCTTTTATTCCAAAATTAGAGATTAGAATATCTATCAATTGTTGATTAAAGTCATCTACATTCTCAAATATTGATGAATTCTTAAATGATCTTATAACCTGGTGAATATCATATTCGCCTATCAATGGCTTTGAATGAACAAAAAATACTCCCTTTATTTCTGTATCTTTTAAGCATTCAATTGCAATTTCATATTGACTTAATAATCCATCATCAAATGTTATAAATGAATTTGATTCTAAATTTTTATTACTTCTGTTTTGAATTTCTAAAGGATCTAAAAAATAATTTTTTTCATTCAGTCTCAATAGCTTCTTAAAATCAGTTTGAGATATCGCTCCCTGAGTCCCAATTGTATTATCAAGTTTGAAATCATGAAACATTAATGAATGATTGTTCACTTGAATATCAATCCTGCTTATTTATTTTTAATTTTAAGACAAAGAGATCTTGTAAAATTAGTGCGTTTAAAAATTTATTTTGTCCATCAACATTTACTGTCCAGCTTCTTAAAGGATCTTCTTCATTTTGTTTTATATTTAGATTTTTTGGAAAATTTATAGGAATAAAATCAGACTTTTTTACATAATTTATCTTGCTTAACTCTTTTTGAATATAATTGATAGACCATACGTTCCACCCACCTTGGTCTATTTTTGATGTTTTTGTATTTTTATTATCCCTGTACGATATTTTTACATCAACATCATAATTTCCAAAAGGTCCTATAAGGAATATATACCCCTCATCTGCTGTTCTTGAAATATAGTTTTCAATTATTTCTTTAATGTTGTCATAAATTTGTAATACACCAACCGATATTATTACATCACAATTTAGTTGTGTAACATTTTTTTGAGTAATATCGTCGCTAAAATAATTAATAACTTTGCTTGTTTTCTGTTTTGCAAGTTCAATGCTTTCCGGAATTATATCGCTACCAAAAAAATTACAATTTGGGAATTGTTTGACCAAGTAGTTGAGCATTGAACCATTACTACAACCTATGTCCCACAAGCTTAAGTATTTGTCACCAAAAGAGATGTCTTTTAACAGTTTTTCTAAAATCAATGTAGTGTGTTTGGGTTTAGTTAAATATTTTTCTTCTTCAAGATATAAATAATCGTGATCTCTATTCTGTATCATTATTGACCACTATTTCCACCATAAATTATCTGCAGCAACTATAGTATAGTAGTTTACATGGATTCAAAGGAAAACAGTGTTCAGTATTGTACCAAATGTGTTATTTCTAACCAAAGACCAAGCAGTGTTGTTGAATTTAAAAATAAATCAGAAGACATTAAACCTAAAATTAATTTTATAGAAGGAGTCTGTAGCGCATGCCTCTGGTCTATAGAGAAAGAAAAAATAAACTGGAAAGACAGAAAGAGCGAGCTACATGAACTATGTGATAAGTTCAGAAGCAAGGACGGGTCCTACGATTGTGTCGTTCCTGGTTCCGGAGGAAAAGATAGTGCATTTGCATCACATTATTTAAAAAAAGAATTTGGAATGAATCCACTAACAGTCACATGGGCTCCTCACAAATATACTGATATTGGTTGGCAAAATTTTCAGTCTTGGATTCAAGTTGGGGGTTTTGATAATATTTTGATTCACCCTAGTGGTAATGTACATAGAAAATTGACTAGATTGGCTTTTGAAAACTTAGGACATCCATTTCAGCCGTTTATAATTGGACAGAAACTCATAGGACCAAGGACATCTATTATTTATGATATTCCATTAGTTTTCTATGGAGAAAATCAAGCTGAATATGGAAACAAAATCGAAGACAATCATCGACCAACAATGGACTTATCTTTTTTTTCCGAATCCAAAGCTGAAGATTTGACAATTGGAGGCATTCCCAAAAACAATTTGATTAAAGATTATGGATTTAAAACCTCAGACTTTAATATGTATAATCCAATAGATTTTAATATTCTGAAACAGAAAAAAACTCAAGTCCATTACTTGAGTTATTACGTCAAATGGGACCCTCAAGAAATGTTTTATTATGCAGCTGAAAACACTGGCTTTAGGCCTAACAATGAAAGATCTCAAGGCTCATATAGTAAATACGCGGGAATAGACGATATCTTAGAATGGCTACATTTTTATATGATTTTTATTAAGTTTGGAATCGGAAGAGCTACTTATGATGCTTCACAAGAAATCAGAAATAATAAAATTACAAGGGAAGAAGGAGTAGCATTAGTACAAAAATATGATCATGAATTTCCTGATAAGTATTTACCTGATTTTTTAGAATATTTAGATCTAGACGAAAAAAAATTGTGGGAAATTATTGATAAATTTAGGTCTCCTGAAATTTGGTTGAAAAAAAATAATAGTTGGTTATTAAAAACTCAAGTAACCTAAATCCTCAGTATAGAATATTTTTATATGAGAATAATTTCAAGACTTGATATAAAAAATTCTAACCTTATAAAGGGTTTAAGTTTTGAGGGCTTAAGACAGTTAGGTGATGCTGAAGACTTTGCAAAACAATATTTTGAAGAAAATATCGATGAAATCATGTATATAGATTCTGTAGCGAGTTTGTATAGCAGAGAAGGACTTTATGAAATATTAACTTTTACAGTAAAAAACATATTTGTGCCGGTTACAGTTAGCGGTGCAATCAAAAATGTAGAAGATGCCTTAGAGTATTTTAAATATGGTGCAGACAAAGTATCCGTAAACACTGCTGCAGTTGAGAGACCTGAATTAATCGATGAACTTGTAAAAAGCTTTGGTTCTGCAAATGTTTCTTTATCTATAGAGGCAAAAAAAACTGATAAGAATAGTTGGAATGTTTTTACCTCTACCGGTAGAGATGACTCAAAGAAAGATTTAAAAAATTGGATTTCTGAAGCTGTGGACCGTGGTGTTGGCGAAATATCTATAACTTCAATAGATAATGATGGATACTTAAATGGATTTGACTATGAAATGATTGAATGTGCATTAGAATCTTGCTCTGTTCCTTTGATTGTTGGGGGTGGTTTTGGAAAGTTAGAACATTTAGATAAACTTGACAAATCTTTATCCGGGATTTTGATTGGTTCTGCCCTGCATTATAAAAAGTTAGATATAAATTCAATTAAAAAATATTTAGGCAACCTTGATTTTGAAATAAGGAATTAATTAATGAAAATTGGCGTTTATGAAACTAATCTATCAAATAAATTCAGCATATTTCATGCATTCGAATATTTAAATTTTCCTACAAGAATCATAGAAGATGCAAATGATCTAGAAGACGAAGAGATACTTATCATTCCTGGGGTAGGAAATTTTAGTAAGTTAATTAATAGTCTCCAAAAAAGAGATCAGATTAGCTCCATAATAGATCAAGCAAAGAATGGAAAAAAAATATTGGGAATCTGTCTTGGAATGCAAATATTATTTTCAAGTTCAGAAGAAGGAAATTGTGATGGGATAGGTTTATTGGATGGAGTTGTTAAAAATCTTGATAATAAATTTTCTAAATTTAATTTAAACACACCAAATATTGGTTGGAGAAGAACTATTTTTGAAAATGAATATTTTGAAAAATATAATAATAATTACTTCTACTTTGTTCATCAATATGAAGTAATACCAAATAACAAAAAAGAGATACTATCGTACTCAAACATTAAAGATACTTCTGTTGTTTCTGCTGTTTACGGTAAAGGTAAAATGGAAAATATTTATGGAATACAGTTTCATCCGGAAAAAAGTGGATTAAACGGAATTGAATTTTTAAAAGATTTAGTAAATTACATTATGGAGAACTAGTAATTAGACAATTCCTGCTTCCATTCCATTAGGTAATCTTCCACTAAGAAGTTTACAAAACTTAAGTCAAACAAATTATCTACATCTACACTTTCAGAATCCTCACATATGACTGGTTTAGTTTTTCCTGAAAGTCGAATACCGGTTTTTTTAAAATGCTCATATTTTGTTACATAAATCGAGCCTGTCTCAGATAATTGCGGATTCATATCTTGCCTCCTTGGTCTATCTGAATATTTTGGTTTTATAAAAACACCATCTTGTTCCCAAAAAAATAAGTGATTATTTTTCAAAGTGACCGAGGAATCTGCCGAACCATTTTCTACTAATTCAATAGATTGCTTCAAAGTCTTCTTTCTTCTTAAGGGACTTGTTGGTTGAAGTAAAACAATTAAATCCTCATTTTTAGGAGTATATTTTTCTAAAGCATGTTCCATAACTGGTTCAGTAAATGCTTCATCTGACGATAAGCTATCAGGTCTTTGTAGGTCAATTACACCCTGTTCACTAGCAACTTGTAAAATATCTTTCGAGTCAGAAGTTACAATAATACAATCATTTTTATTAGAAATATATTTTGCATGAATAATAGACCATTCAACAAGTGAGAAGCCACCAACTTTTTTTAAGTTTTTCTTTGGAATCCCCTTGCTTCCACCTCGGGCTGGAATAATAATGTATTTCATGATTAGTTTTATTATTGCTAATTTTTAAAAAATATCATAATCTATTTTCTCAAAATATTTTTCTAAGTGCTCCTTGTCTTTTTTAGTATTAATTACAACATTTTCAATCTCTTTAAAAGTAGTGAATCCAGAAAAATTCGAATATAAATCTTTTAAAATTTCCCAATCTTTAAAAATTGTTGAAAAAATTTTAGTATTCACAATAAATGTTGGAGAACTGTTCGCTATAGCAAAAAGGGCTGTTGTTGAGTAAGTCGATAAGAAATGATTACTTTTTGACATAAGATTATATATTGAATCAGAATAGATTTCAATGTTTGAATGATTTATGAAGGGTAGAAAGTCTTTTTTTAAATCTTTTTTAAAATTCTTTGGATGCGGTTTAACAATTACTTTTTCATAAATATTCATACTTACTAATTGATTAATACAATTTATTATTTCTATTAATTCATCTTCATGAAGAACTACTTTTTCATCTAGGTTCCATTTAGACTTTGAAGTATGAAATGGCCGAAGCATTACAACAAGGCTATTTTCATGCTTGGAAAATTTATTTACATAATTTAGCCATTCACTATTTAGTCCTGGGTAGGATGTATATAAAATATTTTTATATACATCATTTTTATAATCACCTAATTTTGAATATTTAAAAGCTTCTAAATAATTTATTTTGTTTAACATTTCCTTATTTAAATTAGTAGATAAATGTTCACCTTCAGCAAGGTAATGAGGCGCATGAGGGGTGAGATAAACTTCTATATTGTTTTCAATTAAATAACTAAAAATTTTTTTATAATTATCTATGGTTTCTGGTCTTCTGTGGTCAAAAAAAACGACATCTGGTTGGATTATCTTTAATGATTTTATAGTCAAATTAAAGTGTTTGATTATAGCTTTTTCAATTCTTTTAAATATTTTTATTTTTAAGCTTTCTATATTGCCCTCTCTACTATTTGTTCCAAAGATTGACTTCACCTTTCTAAGAAATGAATAAGTTCCAAGATCTACATTTATTACATCAAGTGATTCAGCCAAACGGTTTGAGTCCCCAAATTGAGTAAAAATACTTTTTGATTCCAAAGTATGACTAAGTAGATACACATTTTTTATGCTTTTTTTATTTTTTAATCTTTCAATCAATGGAAAACAATAATCTGTAGTGGGTATGCCAGAAAAAGTTATAATTAGAATATTCACATTCTGATAATAATATAAAATGTAGTTGATGTGATAGAAGGTAAAAATGAAAATATTTTGTTTTGATATTGATGGTACATTATGTACAAAAAGTGAGACAGATTATTCATTAGCAGAGCCATATGTTGAAAGAATTAATCAAGTAAACAAACTTTATGAGGAAGGAAATAAAATTATTTTGTTTACAGCAAGGGGAAGTAAAACAGGATTAAATCACGAAAACTTAACAAAAATTCAATTAAAACAATGGGGAGTAAAATTTAACGAACTATTGTTTGGAAAACCAAATGCAGATTATTACATTGATGATAAGTCTTTTGATTATTTCAATTGGTTTAATGAAGAAAAAACAAAATAATTTATAATAAACGTGTATGAAAAGTTTATTTGATTACTCTAAAAATCCTCTAATAGTTCTTGAAGTTGCAAACAATCATCAGGGAGATGTTGAACACGGTTTAAAAATTATTCAAGAATTTAGTTCAATATCTAAAAATTTTTCTAATGATTTTAATTTTGCAATTAAATTTCAATATAGAGATTTAGATACTTTTATTCATAAAGATTATATTGACTCAGATATTAAATATGTAAGAAGGTTTTTAGAAACAAAACTAAAACTTGAAGAATGGAAAATATTAATAGATAAAGTCAGGGAAGAAAATTTATTGACTATGTGTACTCCATTTGACGAAGTTTCAGTTGATAATGTTGTGAAAGATAAGTTCGAAATTCTTAAGATTGCAAGTGCATCTATTGATGACTGGCCTTTAATTGAAAAAATAGGAAAGTCATCTCATGAGAATATAATTGCATCTGTAGGTGGAGCATCCATAGAGAAAATAAAAAGGCTATATTCTTACATGAGAAATAAGGAAAAAAACATTGCATTAAATTTTTGTGTTAGCTTATATCCAACCGAAAGATATGATTTAAATCTCAGTTATATAAATGAGTTAATAAACACTTTTCCCGGAACAACTATTGGATTTTCAACACATGAAACAGGATCTGTTGATGATAGCGCTGGGCTTGCACTAGCAGCGGGAGCAAGGATATTCGAGAAACATGTAGCGATAGAGGACTTATCAAAAGGATACAAAATAAATGATTATTCAGTGAATCTAGAGCAATATGAAAATTGGCTAAATAAGTTATTAAATGCAAAGAAAATGCTGGGCAGCATTGATAGTAGAAATCATTTACTTACTCAAGAAATTGCTACTTTAAGAGATCTTAAACGAGGGGTATTTAGTAAAAACAACCTAAAAAAAGGCAATATTAGTGACAAACAAATATATTATTCAATTCCGTCAACTGAAGGTCAACTACTTTCTAATGATCTTTCAAAGTTTAGTGAAATAAAGCTAATTCAAGAAAAAGATAAAGATACTCCATTATTAGTTAATGAGTTAAATATCAAAAACCTAAGAAGTGAAATCGAAATTATAAGAGATGCTGTAAGTGACAATCTAAAAAAATATGATATAACAATTCCAAAAACTATAGATCTTGAAATCTCTCATCATTATGGAATTGAAAATTTTTACAAATGTGGAACTTGTATGATAACTCTAGTAAATAAAGATTATTGCAAAAAAATCTTGTATCAATTTCCAAAACAAGAACACCCTGAACATTATCATAAATTAAAAGAAGAAACCTTTATCCTGCTTGAAGGAGACTTAGAAGTAAAACTTGAGGGCAAAGATCATATTCTTAGTAAAGGTGATATGTTGACCATAGAAGTTGGAAAAAAACACAGTTTTTATAGCAAATCAGGAGCAATCTTTGAAGAGATTTCAACTGAACACCATACAGATGATTCATACTACACTGACAAAAATATAAATTTGAATAAAGAGAGAAAGTCAAAGATTCTGTTACTAACACAGTATGATTAGCTTATTTTTAAAAGATGAATAAAATAGTAAAAATTTTCAGATTTATAAAAAAAATATTGGTTCGAAGAAACTTGTTACAATTTGCAAATATTCATAATTTGTATCTGAATTCACAACAATCAAAACTTAACAATATGAACTATTTAGTAAGCAAATACTCGACATTAAATACTTCAAAAAAAATTGACTATGAAGAATATCAAGTTTTTTCACAAAATGGAGAAGATGGTGTCCTACTTGATTTATTAAGCAGAATGAATATTGAAAAAAGAAAATGTTTAGAAATTGGCGCAGGTGGATTGAGCTCAAATGTATTAAATTTAAATTTAAACTTTGGATTTGAATGCGTTTTTATTGACGGGGACAGTAAAGCATTAGACATAAATAAGACTAATCGAAACAATTTTATCCACAGGTTTAAAAATAATGGCCCAAGTCAATATATTGAAAAGATTGTACAACCTGAAAATATTAAAGAATTAGATAAAAAACTTAACTTTAAAGATTTTGCAATCTGCTCTATTGATATTGATGGTGCAGATTATTTTATTTTTGAGAAGATTTTAGAATATGATATTCCACTAATAATTGTCGAATATAATTCACTATTTGGTACTGACAACAAATTCTCAGTTCCCTTTGACGAATCATTTTCAAGATATGAATATCATAAATCGCATTTAGTGTTCGGGTGTTCACTTGATGCGTTAGATTTTATTGCAAAACCTAAAGGTTATTCTTTAGTATATTGTGAATCCAATGGCGTGAATGCTTTCTTTGTCAAAAACTCACTTTTGTCCGACTCCATTAAAAACTTAACAGTTCAAGAGGCATTTAAAGAAAATTATAAATTAGCCCATCTGGTACCCAAAAATTTTCTAGAAGACGTAAAAAGACTTCTCATAAAGGTGGATGAAATATAGTTTGAATTTACAAGCTTAAATAATCTTATTTATTTCTTAAATAATTTACTTTCCTTTAGTTCAAAGACATTATCTGATATATCCTCTAATTTTTTTTCATGAGTAATAATTAATATTGTTTTTTCCCCTCTTATTTTTTCTAGTTGATTTATAAATATATTGACGCTTTCCTGGTCTAAATTATTTGTCGGTTCATCAAAAATTATAAAATTAGAATCTTTTAATATAGTCCTTAAAATATTTATCTTTTGCTTTTGACCTCCCGATAAATTTGTACCTCCGTATCCAATATTCTCTGCACTTTCTACTTCTAACTTATTTAATCCAAGTTTCATGTTATCTATCTCTTCTATAAGTTTTTGATGAGATATATTTTTTCCATAAAGATCTATATTTTCAAAAATATTGGTATTTAATATCAATAAGTCTTGGGGCAGGAATGAAATACTATTTCTTAATTCTTCTTTTGATATGTCGGAAATTATTTTTTCATCAACAAATATTTCACCATTATCTGGTTCATATATTTTTAATAGTAAATCTATAATCGTTGTTTTACCGACACCACTTGGCCCTACAATTGTATTTATTGAGTTTTTCTTAACTGAAAACGTTATATCATCTAATATTTTTTTATTATTGAAACTAAAAGATACATTTTTAAATTTAATAAATTTATCAAATACGAAATCAGAATTACCGTCATTGCTACTACCCGATTCGTCTTTTAAGAATTCATCAACTCTTGTGATAAATGGTTTATTTGATTCTATTAGAACTCTTAGATTATTTAATGATGACACCATTGGTAAAATCTTAAAAAGTAATACAAGAAAAGGGATCAACATTATTGTCCAACTGCTTGATTCATTTACAAACAATATTGACCCAAAAAACAGCAATGCAGCAATTGAAATAGTATTAACTAAATTATTTAAAGGCAATGCATAGGATACAAGTTCCGTATATTTTTTTCGTTGTAATATAAATTCTTCATATGACAATTTCAAATTTTTTGCAAATTTATCTTCAACACCCAGTCCAATCACTTTCTTGTAGTTTTCTATAAAGTAAGTTAATTCTGTGTTGATTCGCAGAAACAATTTTGCCAACTTTGAATTTACTCCCTTGGATTTTCTACCAAGTAAACCTGTAATTATTATTGATATGATTACAAAAAATAAAATAGCTACAAAAGTTAACCATGGCGATACTGAAAACATAATAAAGAAATAGATAAAAATTAATATTATTGACTGAATAGATACCAAAAATTTTGTAGCTACGGAACTGACATTGTAAATATCCGTTGTTGCTATAGTAAAAATTTTTCCATCTGTATATGAAAAAAACTTTTTATATTTCATGTTTTTTATTTTGGAAATAATTTTTTCAATAAAATCATTTAATAGCATAAATTCAACTCGTGCAGCAAGCTTAATTATTAGTATTGAAAAAATAAATTCTAAAAGACTTAGAAATACAATAAATAATGAAATTTGCATTATTTTTTCTTGAAAACTGTTACCAAATCCATATTGTAAAAAATTATCAAGAAATTTAAAATAAGTATCAGAAAATATATTTCTATCATTTCCTTCTAGCAGAGGAATGATAAGACCTATGCTAAGTCCACTAAATATTGAACTAAAAATAGAAAAAACGACAATTGGAACAACAAACTTTTTTTTGTTCCCCAAAATTTGAATAATTAAAATATATGATTCTACTCTATTCTTTAAATTTAATATTTTTATTATTTTTCTAATGCTTTAATTTCCTTTACTAAATAATTCTCAAAATTATCAATTTTGTTTTTATTTATTTTATCTTTCTGGATAAGTTTAAAACCATATTTTTTTGAATTGTCAGGAATTAATATTTCACTAAAATCAATCGCTGATTCAAATATCATTTGGTAAAAGTAAGATTGTATTTGATTAACTAAGTCATTACCATCAAACTTCCTGTCCAGTAGCTTCTTATTTATACATTTAAAATATTCTTCTTTATCTTGGTATATCTTAAAATAATCTAATCTCGAAAAATGTGAATAACCAGCGGATATAGTCTTTTTATTCATAAATACTGCTTCCAATCCAATTGTAGAATTATAAGTTAGAACAAGGTCAGACCTGTTAATTAATATGTAACTGCTTGTAGTATCTGCAGCATCTATTACTGATATATTTTTATCTTTTTTAGTATTTTGTAATATATAGTCACTAGTTTTTTCATAAATTCTTTTATCTGAACGAATTTCGTCAGGATGTGATCTGAATATGAAATGTAGGTCTGTATTTTTTTCTGCAAATAAAATTAATTCATCAATCCACTGGTAAATATCATCAAACAAATAAGAAGCTTTTACTTGAGAAGTGTCGAATGGAACATTCAAGAAAATAATAATATTTCTTTTAAATGATTCACATTTATTTTTTAAATCATCATCAATATCAGTCATCTCGTTCCAGTATTTTATGCCTGATCTTGTAAAGTCGCCTGAAAATCTTTTTTCCAAATAGTTATCAAGTTTATTTTTCTCGAGTGCTGTAAGTACTTTGTTTATATCAAAAGGAAATTCATAATCTGTTGCGCTTTCATTAGTAAAATATATTGAGTTTTCTCTATAGCCAGTTTCAAATGTAATAACGTTCACTCCATTTTTTTCCATAAAATACTTAATTACGCACTCAGGAAAGCTTATGCCATTAAATAATATGATGCTGTTTGGTAGGGAATCTTTATCGATACCATCTAGAAAACTTAACCATAATATAGCTGCTTCTTTCATTCGGGAATTAAATTCTTTGCTTAGTTTTAAATTTTTATTACCTCTAAGAATCCAATTAAGTGAGGGCTTTAAAATTTGATCTAAATTATCCTCATTTTTTGTATTTTTAATATTTAAATCTTTAGATGTAAATTCGATTAAAAAATTACTATCAAAATTTTGTTTTTTGAAGGAGTAGCAAGCCATACATGGCATAAAAGCTGATGGATTATTTGTAGACGCACCAGTTTGTGAAAATTTTGGTCCTCCAGCACAAAGTAGCACATTACATTTAAAGCCGCGTTCTTTTAAAACTTTAACCAAAAACTCGCCTCCTAGACTAAACAAAGTTGCATAGTCCAAGTGCGATGAGCCATTAAAATACCAATAAGGTGTTTTCTGGACGGTACTTGTTGAAATTTCCCTTTTGTAATCAAGGTTTGTACTAAATAAATTTTTTAATAAGTATTGCAAATTCTTGAAAAGACCCTTCTGATTTTGAAGGAGATAATTTTTGAACTTATTTTTATATTTCTTCATGCATACTTTAATTTAATTTACTAACTTATAATAAATATTAAATGTTTCCAATTAGTATCACTCAGTTAAAGTTATTAAATTTTTTTAAATTACATAAAATAATATTATGGACACTATTAAGAAAATTTCAGTTAGAAAATACTAATAGTTACCAGTCTATTTTTATAGCAGATACAACAAACATTGAAAATAATTTGGAATCAATCTTCTCCTTGCCTTTAGTTGATTATCCAAACAGCAAATCTCTGATTATATTTCATAAATTTAATTTTATTAAATTGATTAAACTCATCAGGTTTATTAAAAACATAAGGATTCTAGATAAAAACTTTTTTACAACAGCAGAGGCATCAACTAGATTTCGCCTATATTTTTATGATATTTGTAATGAAGAAACAAAGAAGCATTATAGATTTCAATCACAAACAAATTATGAAAATTACCTTCAAGCTAATGAAAATAAAACAATTGGTATACTCGGAACAGGACCCTCTTACGAAGAGGGAAAGAAATTATACTTGTCTGATAGTTTTCATATAATAACCTGCAATTCCGCAATTTATGATGATGTTTGGAGAAATTATAATTGTACACTTGTGTTTGCTGATCCAGTATTCCATTTTGGTACAAGTTCTGAAGCTAAAAGATTTAAAGAAGAAGTTATAACAAAATTTAGTCAGTACAAGTTTTATATATTTGTTCCAATGGCAGGCTTTCCAATTCTTCATCTAGAGTGGGGTATTGATAAAAATTATATAGTTGGTATAGATTCAACAAAAGGTAGACAATTACTTCCTCTCTTAAAGCAGAACTTATCTACTGTAAGAACAAGTAATGTCCTTACTGAATTCATGCTGCCATTATCCGCAAACTTATCAAAAAAAATTAATCTCGCAGGCTTTGATGGCAGGGAAGTTAGTGATAAAAATTTTTGGCAATACTCAAATAAAACTGAGCAAAATCTTGAAAGTCATAAATCAAATCATCCATCTTTTTTTGATGATAGAAATATTGATAATTACTATAAAAAACATATAAGTATCCTAGAAAAACAAATTATGTTATTAGAAAAAAATGATTACATTATTTCAAATAAAACTATTTCGAACATTGAATTTTTGAATGATAGGTTTCATGAATAATTTCATAAGATTAGAAAATTCTAATTTACTTGTTTTGGTTGATGTAAATTATGGTGGAAAAATTGTTAAATTAATAAATAAAGATAATGGAAGTAATTGGGTGTGGTTTAATGATTCCAAATATTCAAAATATTCTCCAACTGAATTCTCGGATTATGATTCACAATGGATTGGAGGTTATGAAGAATTATATCCTAATGATAAGGTTGAACTTATTATTGGTAAACAGGCACCTGATCATGGAGAGCTTTGGTCATCGTCCTGGGAAATAATTAACAATACAACTACAACACTTGAGATTAAGTGCGAGGGATATTTTTCCAATTCAACCATAATTAAAAAAATTGAGCTTATTGGCAATAAATTATTGGTTAATTTTGAGATAAAAGAAATTAAAATTAAAAATTATTTATTCAAACTCCATCTTGCTTTACCGGTAAATAGTCATGTAGTTAAATTTAAATTTGAATCTTTTAAAAAAGTAGACCATCAATTTGGAAATATAGTACAAGACGATAATCTAAAAGATTTCTTAACCTCTATAAATGCTGATGAAGGAAGAAATGACTTTGTGTATTTTTATGGCATAGATAGTGAAATTAAAATATTCGATCAAAACAACAATGTTTGTATCCTAGAATACGACAAAGTCACGTTACCATATTTTTGGATATTTCAATCGAGGGGAGGTTGGAATAATTTAAATGTAAATGTTTTAGAGCCATGTAATTCCGGCTTAAAAGATATTCAAACAGCTGTAAAAAATAATTTAATTTACATACCTAATGATAATAATTTTTATACTTGGTATACAATTGAGTTAATTTGAATAAAAAAATTTCAATTGTAGTTAGATGCCTTAATGAAAACGAGAATCTTAAGGTACTTATCCCATTAATTTTAAAACAAACTTATAAAGATTTTGAAATAATTTTTGTTGATTCTGGAAGTACAGACGGCAGTTTAGAGACTATAAAAAATTTTTTAAACAATTCAGAAAATGTTCAATTAACACATATTAAGAAAGAAGAGTTTACTTTTGGTAAGTCACTAAATATAGGTTTTAGTAAAGCAACAGGGGAGATTGTAATATCTTTAAGCGCTCATTGCTTTCCAACTTCAGAGGAATGGCTTAAAAACATAACACAGCCTTTTTCAAATAGCAATATTGGAATTGTATTTGGAAAGCAATCTCCACATGAAAATACAAGATTTTCTGAGGCATCAGTTCAGCAAAAATGGTTTTCTGGTGAATCTATGGTGAGAGAGGAAATTTTTTTGAACAATGGAAATGCCGCATATAGAAAAAGCTTATGGGAAGAAATTAAATTTGATGAAAAATTAACAGGTTTAGAAGATATAAATTTTGGTCTTTATGCAAAATCTAAAGGTTGGCAATTGTATTACTCAAATGAATCAGATGTTCAACATTTACACAAAGAAAATTATATGACTATAAGAAATAGATATAGAAGAGAGGCTGAAGCTCTAAAAATTATTTTTGATGAACATAAAATTTTTACAAGTCAATATAATCTAAAATTATACAATTCAACTCTTGTTGCTTGTATACAAGGATTTTTTAGGGGAATTATTTTTGATATTAGAAAGAAAAGATATTCAAAATTACCATATAACAATTTAGTTGATATTTTAAAATATAGATACAATCAATTTTATGGAACATATAAAGGCTTTTATAAAACGATTGATAAGAATAAAATGACAGAAATGTATTTTTACCCACCTGAAATATGATTACAGCTTTGATTCCAATTAAAAGAAATTCTCAGAGAATTCCTAATAAAAATTTTCTAGAAATTAACTCAAAGCCACTGTTTTTCTGGATTATAGATAGCTTACTGAATTCTGAATTTGTTGATGAAATAGTTATTAATTATGACGATGATTACACATTACAAGAAGTATCAAAATATTTTGATTCCATTAAATTTTGCAAAAGGCCTGACAAATTACTTGGAGATGATATTTCTATGAATAAAATAATTGAATCAAGTCTTAAAGATTGCACTAACGAAACCATTATACAAGTTCATACAACCAGCCCATTACTAAAAACAAAAACAATAGATAAAGCTATTAAATTTCATCTTGATAAGAAGCAAGATATTTTTTCTGTTAATAAATTATATGAAAGATTTTATGACAAAGATTTAAGGCCTATAAATCACGATATAAACACTTTGGTTCAGACCCAAGACTTGGAGCCTTTGTATGTTGAAAATTCAGCTTTTTACATTTTTACTAAAGAAAATTTTAGACAGAACAACAATAGAATAAATGATAAATCTGATATTTTTGAAGTAATTTTTCCTGAAAATATTGATATTGATAATTTTGAAGATTTTGAATTAGCAAGAATATTTTTAGAAAAAAATATATGAATATCGTAGTTACTTGTCCAAGATATTTTTCTGAATTAAATAATTTAAACAATTTGTTAAGCAAACATGCTATAAAGATTGACTTCATGGAACCTAATGGCCAAGGATTTTCATTAAATGAAATGAAACTGAACTTGAAAGAAGCATCAATAGCTGTTGTAGGAGATGACCAGATAGATGATTCTTTATTAGACGAATGTAAGAATCTAGAACTAATTATTAAGTGGGGAGCTGGAGTAGATAATATAAACATCACAAATACAAAACCCAAAGTACTAAATAGTCCAGGAGATATTTATAAAGACGTAGCTGAACATACAGTTTTTCTAATTGGTTCGCTTTTAAAAAATATTCCTGATATTCATCACCAAATTATTATTAACAATTTATGGCATAAACCAACAGGTACAAGAATAATGAATAAAGACATCGGCTTTATAGGCTTCGGGAGAATAGGCCAACAAACTGCAAAGATTTTAACTTCATTTGGAGCTAATATTTATTTTTATGATCCGTTTGTTGAAAACGTAGAAAATGACTTAGGAAAGAAAAAAGATATCGAATACATTAAAGAAAATAGTGATATTTTAGTTATCACTGCTTCATTAACAAACAGTACTAAAAATTTATTAGACAAAAGTTTTTTTAATAGTCTTGGTAAGAAACCCTATATTGTTAACGTTTCAAGGGGGCAGATTATTAATGAAAAGGATTTAATTAATGCAGTAAAACACAATTTAATCTCAGGTTGTGCCTTAGACGTCTTTGAAGAAGAACCAATTAGTAATTCAAATGATCTTAAAATGTTTGAAAACGTAATATTTTCAACTCATAATGCATCAAACACTATAGAAGCAAATAATTCAGTAAACCAACAAGTTACAGATACTTTATTAAAATGGATTAGTGAGCAAAACTGAAAATTACTATTTAATAACAGGATCAAGTTCTGGACTTGGCGAAGCTCTTTCTAAACAATTAAAAAATAGTGGTTTTAACACTTTAGGAATAGATAAAACAGAAGGAATACATACTGACATTAATATTGATTTATCTAATATCTCAAATAAAAATGTTTTGGATATCAAAAATTTTTTAAATGGGAAAAAGATTAATTCTATAGTGCATTGTGCAGCAGTTCAAAAAAATTCAAGTAATGATATTGATGATATTTCAGCAACATTTGATGAAGTTTTTTCAGTTAATGTAAAATCAATCTATCTTTTAGTAAAGACTTTAGAAAATGAATTTAGTGATTTTTCTAAATTATGTATAGTCTCTTCTGTTCACGCAAAAGCTACAACCAAAGATAATACGCTTTATTCGTCAAGTAAATCTGCAATACAAGGATTGGTCAATGGACTTACAATTGAAAAAAATGAAAAGATGTCAATTTTTGAGCTAATTCTTGGTGCAATGGATTCTCCAATGCTGACAGATAATCTTGATAAAAAAGAAATTCAAAACCTAATCAATGAACTGCCATCAAAAAAAATATTGGAACCAGTTGAGGTAGCAAATTTTATAATTGACCTGCTTAACCAACATGCAAAAATTTTGCATGGGTCAAGCATTACAGTTGATAACGGAGTTTTAAGTAAGCTACCAACTAAATAAAAAAATGAGTGTGTTTTTAACAAATAAAAAAACATTAGCTTACTTTGTTCCATTATTTTTAATATTCTTTCCAATAAATAAAAAATATGGGTTAAATGGATTTCCATTTGAAAGTAAGTTAGAAGTTGTACTCTTTATTATTTTTTTATGTTTGCCATTTTTGATAAAACAATCAGACTCAATTTCTGAAAAACATTTTCGTTTAATTATGTTTCTTGCAATCATATTTTTTTTAATTCAAATGTTTTCAGATAATGATGATTACAAGGCTTGTTACAAAACTGAATTTACTCCAACATCAAATTTTGAAATGAATTTTAACATTGCAGACAGTTGTCAATTTAGTTTTGACAAGCCCTTCGATGGAAGCATTACGCGTAATGATTATTTTTTAAATTTTAATCAAGACCCCAAAAATAATAAAAGCATTGAATATACAAATTGGAATTTATATTTTTTAAATCAAACTGGATTTAATTTTTATGAAAAGAGTTTCTACGGGGGAAGCAATGATTTAGACATACCTATTCATTGGATATCAAAAGATGATAAGTTTTCAAGAGTCACTTATAACGAATATGTTGAAATTAAAAAGAAAGAGGACGTTCGAGATTATGAATATGGATTTACTAATTTAATTCTTCCCCTAGAACCCTCAAGAAGCTGGCTATCGTTTGGAGTAAATTGGTCGTCTGAAAGTTATAACAAATTTAGAGAACAAATGAAAATTTCTTATGTTGGTGAAGTTACGGTTACTGTTAATGGTGAACAAATAAATTTAGAACCATCTTACACAAAATCAAAAAGTCATACTTTACTAGTACCTGTCGGAGCAGAAGTTGAAATTGATTATTTTTATCGGTTTAACGGACTAATTAATAGTATCCCTAGCATTCCATATGCCTCTTTTAATCTAACCGATTTAGATGACAATCCTATTAATATTTATGAATCTAACAGTTCAAGAGTATTTGAGCTTATCTCTTCATTTATTTTTCTATCAATTATTCTTTTGATCTCCTATTTTATATATTCAAAAAATAGGATTCTTGGTCTTAACTTTACTATTGGTATTTTTGGGATTTTATTTTTAGAGTTTTTACCAAATTCATATGCAGACATCGTAGAAATTTTAGTAATTTTAATTGCAATCATCTTTATTGCAATTAAACAGGAGTATAAGATTCAAAACTTTCTTTCATCTATATTAGTAATCTCTATTTCCTCAGTAAAAAACTTAAATTTGAATAATAACGTTCTATATTCTCTTGGAGGATCTGATCCGCTTAAATATGAAAGTTGGTCTCAACAGATAGTTTTTTTACGATCTTTACAAGGAGGCGAAGACATCTACCTCTACCAGCCTGGATACAGATACTTGTTATCTCTATTCCATTTATTTTTCGGGGACAGTCATTTGTCTATAGTTATATTCTTCAGATTCATAATAGTTTTATTGATATTTTCAATATTTTTAAAGCTTTTTAAAAAATATAATGAACAAGTATATTTTCTAGGTTTTAATTTTCTATTAACTTATATATTTCTTTCTACTTATAGTTCTAAACTAAATTTGTTCTCATCTCTATCAGAATGGCCTACTTGGATTTTAGGACTTACATTTTTAAATATTTTTTTAATGCTGGAATTTAGTTCTAGAAACCTACACATAATGTATTTTCTTTTGGGTGCTTGTTTTTTTATTCGTGAAAATCAATTTCCAGGCATAATTTATTTAGTTTTCTTAATTTTCTTTTTATCAAAAAATAAAAAGATATTTTTCAGACCTATCGCTATTTTTGCATTTTTTCTCATTCTTCCTTTTCTACATAATTTTATTTATGGCGGGGAGTTTGTTTTAGAAAAAAATATATTTAGAAGTGACGTCTTTTATTTATCCCCCATAGATCTATTATTAAATTTTTCAGCAGTATATGAAAAATTTATATTTCAGTTGAATTATCTTATAGCAAATCCACTAAATGACGGTGTGAGGCTAATGTCAGGTAAAATATTTCCTATTACTGTAAGCCTGATAATTCTTCAATTCTTTTTTGTTTTTGCTAAAAGAAATAAAAACCTCAATAACTTTTTGTATTTTATTGTTCCGTTCGCTTTTTTAGGACCCCATCTTTTTTATCAAGTACATACATATTTTCCAAGACATATTATTCAAGGGTATATTTTTATGATCGCTTCTACAATTATGATTAATTTAAATAGAAAGAATAATGTTTACTAATGTATTTATCATTACAGTTCATAAACTCTACCTTTATAAAACATATATTTTATAACCAAAACTTTAAAGAGAAACATTACACAATCGATGTTTTTTGTGATTTAATGTGTATTAATATTTCACTTGACTAATGAAAAAAGAATTTAAGCTTTTAACATCAAATAAAATACTTGTATTTGCAGCCCTAATCACCATCTTCTATATTTTTTCTGACTGTAATAATTTTGTATTTTTTGAATATTTTAAATTAAAAATATCTAATATTGAGAGCTTTAATCTATTAAAAATTAATACGCAATTTGTTTCAAATACTAATCAAAATTTATTCTGTTATCTAACAGTGTCTGAAGTTATTACAAATCAATCTGGAGATCCTGAGTTACTCAAAATATATTTACCTAGAGTTAGTAGGGTAATTCTGCAACAAGTCTTATTGTTCTTATTTTTTTCTTATGTACTAATGGGCAAATCAGATATCAAAAATATATTAAAAGGATTAAACAATCAATTTATAGCAATTACAGGTTTTGGTGCTGTTATTAGTTATTTTGTTGTATCAATTTATGTAAACTTTGAAGAAAATATTTATATCTATGTATTTATTGCTTTCTCTATTTTGAAATCTTTTATCATATATAGTTACTCAGTCAATAATTCATTTCATTTAAGATTATTTATTCTGTGTCTATTTCCATTTTTTAGTACTGGATATGGCATTCCATGGTTTTTTGATTTTTTACTATATTATTTTCTTTTTAACTATTTTAAAAAACACAAATTCTATAAGAGAAATATTATTTTTATACTATCTTGTTGTTCTTTAATTCTTAGTTTCATATCTCCAATTTTAAATTCTCCAAGTTTAGAAACCAGCATCATTAATAATCCATCAGAGCTTGAAATAATTGTTGATAATGTTGATTTCGAAAATTCTAGAAAAACTTATCTAGAACGTAAAGATATTAGATATTTAAAAAACAACATTAACGACCTAAATAATTCAGAAATCAAATCTACTGTAATAAATCTTTCAAAAAATTTAAAGGACGTTGATTATCCAAATAGATGGAATATCATGGTGTCTTTTTTACCAGATTTTAAATACCATATTCCAAGTGCATTGTGGTACTTGGTGTCTATATTTTTATTTTTTGAAGTTTTCTATTCTATTAAGTTATCCAGCATTAATGAATTAAAAACAGAACTCAACAGAAGCGCAAATATTTTAATTTTTTATCCTATGCTGTCAATTTTTTTGGGAATAAGTAATTTTTTTAATTCATTTTCTGAGTTGATATTTTTTCTAACTAGACGAGCAGAGTTATTAACTTTTGGAGAGATACAAACCTGGAGGGGAATTAATACGCATTACGAAGTTTTTGGAAATTTGCAACTTTTTAGTTTATGCTTTTTTTTGTTAAATTATTATTTTAATCGATCTTCCAAAAATTATTTATACATAATCTTTTCAATCACTTCGACTCTACTTTCACAATCAAGGTTCAATACCCTAGTGTTAATAATTTTACTTTTTATTGTTGTGATTATTTTTTATAAAAATTATGCAAAGGAATTGGTAGTAATCATTTTAATAACCTCAGTCATTTTTCAAACTATTCCAACATTTGACAGGGATGAACCTTTTTTTATTGACGAAGACACTTCTTCAGAAGTTATTTTTAGTGAGGATGTAATCAAAAGTGAATATGGTTTTGAATTTATAAGTGACAGGCTTAATAGAACTTTACCTTGGACAATGTTTGCCTCCGGTTACAAACCAAGTACCATAGATTTACTATTTGGGCATGGAACAGGTTCTTATCTAAATATAATAAAGCTTACAGAGCGCAAATTAGCATCTGGACCCCATTCAGTTCTATTACAAGTATTAAACAAGTTTGGTATTTTTGGCCTTGTGTTGTTAGCGTATTCTATTCTAAAGTTACTACTTTCAAGAGTTTTTAATGTTGACACAAACTTAAGAATTGTAATATTTTTATTAGCGTCACTTTTGTTTAGTCTAGAACTTAAAACAGACTCGTTAATGTTGGCTGATGGAGTTATGATATTTCTTTTTAATTTACTAAATATATCTTTATTACTTAAGATCAACGATAAAACTAGTAACTCCTCTTATTAATTTAGACATAAATTGAGAAGAATCTTTTTCTACAAAGTACAATATTTAATGAAATGAAAGCTTTAATTACTGGTATTACTGGACAAGACGGAGCTTATCTATCAGAGTTTCTACTTTCTAAAAACTATGAGGTTCATGGAATAGTAAGGAGATCGTCTTCTTTTAATACAGGCAGAATTGATCACTTAATTTCTAAACATACATCAGATGGCAAATTACAACTTTACTACTCAGACTTATTAGATTCATCATCAATAACAAACTTAATTAACAACATTCAACCAGATGAAATTTATAATTTAGGTGCACAATCTCACGTTGCAGTTTCATTTCAAAACCCTATTCTTACAACCCAACTAGGGACACTTGGATCAATTACTATTTTAGAAACTATAAAACATTTAGATAAAAAGGTAAAATTTTATCAGGCATCATCCTCAGAAATGTTCGGAGGAACATCCAAAGAATTGCTTGATGAAAATTCACTTTTTGATCCTAAGAGCCCTTACGGAGCATCAAAAGTTTTTGCTCATGATATAACAAAAATATACAGAGAATCATACAATGTCTTTGGAGTAAATGGCATACTTTTTAATCATGAATCTCCACTTCGAGGGGAAACTTTTGTTACTAGAAAAATTTCAAAAGCTGTTGGCAGAATAGCAGCAGGAATTCAGTCAAAATTAACTTTAGGTAATTTAGATGCAAGCAGAGATTGGGGATATGCAAAAGATTATATTGAAGGAATGTGGCTTATGATGCAATATGATTATCCAGAAGACTGGGTACTAGCTACTGGAGTTACTAAAACTGTAAGAGATTTTGCTGAAGAAGCATTTAAGTATGTAAATTTGAACTGGGAAGATTATGTCATTACTTCGGAAAAATATTTTAGACCAAATGAAGTTGATTATTTGTTGGGAGATTCTTCAAAAGCAAGGGAAGTATTAAATTGGAAGCCAAGTGTGGACTTCAAAGGCTTAGTAAAGATAATGGTTGAACATGATATAAATGAAGCTAAAAAAGACTTTACCTTATTAAAAGATAATTTAATTTCACCAACTTGGGAATATCCTAAACTATAAAGATCATGAAAGTCTTGGTAATTGGTTCTCATGGTTTTTTAGGCAAGCATGTAAAAGCTATTCTTGATAAAGAAAATAAATACAATGTACTGGAAATAACAGGTAAAGATCATGTTGATATAACACAACAAGTTGCTTTGGATAATTATATGTCAGAATTTAAACCCAAAATAATTATCAACTGCGCAGCTTTTGTTGGAGGCATCTCTTATGGGTACAAATATCCTGCCAAAATGTTAAGTGAAAACTCTTCAATGGCTATTAATCTTTACAATCTATCTTTAAAGCACAATGTTGAAAAATTGATTAATCCAATTTCAAATTGTGCGTATCCTGGTAAATTAACAACTTACAAAGAAGAACAATTTTTTGAAGGCCCTCCTGATAAGTCAGTTTATAATTATGGAATTTCTAAAAGACTATATGTACAGCTTGGAAAAAGTTTCTTTGATGAAAACAATTTTTCTTCAGTAAATGTAGTAATTTCCAATATGTATGGTCCTCATGATCATTTTGATATTGAAAGATCACACGCTTTAGGCGCAATTATAAAAAAAGTACATGATGCAAAAAAAGAAAATATCAATAAAGTTGAAATTTGGGGTACAGGAAAACCGATTCGAGAGTGGCTTTATGTTAAAGATGGCGCGGAAGCTCTTGTTAGGTCTATAGATTTGGATTCAGGACATCATTTTTTTAATGTTGGGGTTGAAAAAGGGATTTCAGTAATCGAACTTGCAAAAATTATAAAAGAAAAATTTGGTTGGAATGGTGAGTTTGAGCTAGATACTTCAAGACCTGATGGTGTCTATGAAAAAAAAGTAGATGGAAATCTAGGTCAAATAAAATTAGATTGGAAACCAGAAACAAATTTAAATGACGGAATCCAACAAACTGTAGATTGGTATATTAAGCATTATGATTAATGAAAATATTAAACAAATCATTTTTAATGACGAATTGTATTCAAGCATTTTCGATTTAAAAAATATAAAAGAAGGTTTAGATTTTTTTACTTCTGATGATGCATTCATCCAAGTTGGAACATGGAATTATCAAGAAGGAAAAATACTTGATGCACATTATCACAATACCTTTGAGAGAAAATCATATATAACCCAAGAAGTAGTTCTAGTTTTAGAAGGAAGCATAATTTGCAATCTTTATACAACACAGGGTGAGTTCATATCAAGTGAGGAAATAAACCAAGGGCAGCTAATTGTTCAGTTCCAAGGAATCCACGAATATGAAATTAAAAAAGATAGTAAAGTTCTAGAAATAAAAAATGGGCCCTATTTTGGTCCAGAAAAAGATAGAACAAGAATAAATGTTAAAAATGATTAGTCAAGTAGAGCCAAATATTTCAAATGAGGACGTTCAGAATGTTACAGAATACATGTCATCTGGATCATGGATTACTGAACATAAAGTTACAGAAAAATTAGAAGAAAACGTCGCAAGCTATGTAAATAGAAAATATTCGGTAGCAGTACCAAACGGAACTATAGCCATATATCTTGGCCTATTAGCATCTGGTATAAAGGAGGGATATAAAGTAGCAGTCCCAAATATTACTATGATTGCCACAATTAATGCAATAATCTGGGCAGGTGCCCAACCAGTAATTATTGATACTGATAATAGTTTATGCATGTCTTTAGAGTCTCTGAATTCAGTCTCAGATATTGATGCAGTTATTTTTGTTCCTTTAAATGGAAGAACTGGCTCAGGAATAGAAATTCAAGATTACTGTAAAAAAAATGACATTATATTAATTGAGGATTCTGCTCATGCATTAGGATCATCCTACTTAAATCAAAAATGCGGTTCATTAGGCAATATAAGCATTCTTTCTTTTACCCCACATAAAATTATTACCATGGGCCAGGGAGGAATGGTTTTACTAGATGATGACGATGTATATCAAAACCTAATAGACTTAAAAACCTTCAATAGAGAAAAAGACAAAAGTGATGTTCATAAAGGTTTTGGTTTAAATTTTAAAATTACAGACTTACAGGCAGCCCTAGGATTATCACAATTTAACAAGCTAGAAGAATTCATTGACATAAAAAAGAAGCTACATAATGAATATTCAAAATTTATAGATGGAAAATATCTTAAACAATTTGAAGATATTGAAACACCTTGGTTTATTGATTTATACTGTGATGATCAGAAACAAAGAGAAGAACTTAAATTGTATTTAAGCTCAAAAAATATTGAAACCAGATATTCTTATCCATCCTTAAGTAGTCAATCTTACTTACAAGGAACAAAGAAAGCTAAATTAAGTTACTCTGAAGAGATATCAGACTCCATCCTTTGGCTTCCATCATCAACAAATTTAACTAATGAAGATATTAAGTTCGTTTCTAATGAGGTAAACAACTTTTTTAATAATTAAGCTTGTCACTCTTCTTCATCGCTTAATTCATGTTCAAAATAATCAGAAACCTTTGACGTTAATTCATGTAAATTTTCTTCCAATTCAGAAACAATTTTACTAATTATATTTTTTGCTTCTTTTTTAATCTCTTCATCTTTTACAGTTTTTTCAATATTGCTTTTCAGCTCATTTAAGGTTGTACTAGCTGAGGTAACAGTGTTTTTTAATGAATCTTTTAAGTCAGATGTTAGATCATCTTCATTAATACTATTTTTTATTTTATCTTTAATTTCCGAGATATTTTTATTTATCTCAGACCAATTATTTTTTTCTGTCATGTATTTAATTATAAAATCTAAAATTTTGCTTTGTCGCTAAACCTAAGATCAGGTTTTTTAGTAATTCGTTGTTTTGCCCAGCGAGCAGGAGCTATCAATCTAAAGAAAGGTGGTAGAAATGGTCTCGAATATTTCAAAAACTTCAGATTAAATTCTAAAATAATCTTTTTTAATTTTGTATCTTTTATCCCATACAGTTTTTTAAATTCTTTTGGTAATGTATTAAAAGCTGTAAATGCTATGAAAGGCCAAATTGGTTTTATATGTTTTGGCACTGGACCTCCTGCAATTATATCTTGAACATCTTTTGCTACATCTGTATAAAGTAAGTAATCTTTTTCTTGGGATTTTTTAATTACCCACTCCTTCAGACCATCGTGGGTTTTAGGCATTTTTTCAATATCAACTAACACTAAATCTGCGGACTTCATATTTTCAAGATGGTATTGGTTCTTCTCATCATTTGTTAATTTTTTTACTGTTTTTTCATAAAAATATATTGATGATATTTGCAAACATGCATGTACCCAGAGTAATTGTTCATGATCAAGAGCATCATAAAACCCACCAGTTATTTCATCTTCACCCTTAATAACTTCATGCAATTTGTTAATTCGATGTGCACTTTCATCTGCTTCTTGCTTAGTGCCAAACGTGACTGAATTTTGCAATGAAAGAGTTCTAATTAGTCTTTTCCAGGGGTCTCTTTGGTAAAAAGATGTTTGTCTTGCTCCTGCGGCAATAAGTGGATGAGCAGCATGCATAAGCAATGCTCTTGCACCTCCAAACAAAACAGTAATTTCTTTATTAACTGTCCACATCATCGATTTTGGTCCAAAATAACCCGGATCTGATTTCATAGAGAAAATTGTATCAAAGTGTCGAAATATAAAAAACTATTAGTTTGAATTAATAATTAAACTTATACTTTATTGAGATAATTTATGAACAAAACTATCCATTATATTACCTATCAAACCTTTCCAGCGAATACAGCTAACAGCATTCAATCTATATCAAATATAAAATATTTAGTTCGTAAAGGAGTTAATGTAAAACTTTTCTTTCCCAAACGAGAAAAACAAAGTAATGACGACATTAGCGTTCTTCAAAATCACTATGATTTTAAAGAAGAATTTCATGCAGAATGTCTTGAGCACAAGCTTCCTTTTGGTAAAGTCAAGTACTTTAATAAACTTTCATATCTTTATAGCCACTTAGTTTGGTCAAGAAGAGCAGTTAAGAAGTTATTGAGAAAACACACCACACCTGATGTTTTTTTTACTAGGTCTGATTGGGTTTATTACTTTCTTTCTCTAAGAAACCAACATGTTGTTTTTGAATGTCACCAGTTAACTTACCTTAGAAAATTACTTGTAAATAAATCTATAAAAAAGGATAAGTCAAAATTAATTTGTCTAAACCAAGCAATTGCCAACGACCTGATGATTCCAGAATTGTACGCTAGCAAAATTAAAATTGTTCCAAATGGTTATGATGAAGACTTCTTTGAAAGTGATTATTCTAAAGAAAAAAAATCAAACAAAAAGAAACGAGTAGTCTTTGTTGGAAATCTAAAAAGGTTTGGTAAATCTAGAGGATTAAATAACATAGTAGATATATATGAATCTGAAAGCATACATGAGAGATTTGAACTAATAATAGTTGGTGGTCCAAATAAAGTAGCCAAAGAACTTAAAGACGAGATTGAAAATCGTAAACTTGAAAATTCAGTCTCAGTTGTTGGTCAACAAAACAGAAGAGATGCATTAAACATAGTAGAGAATTCTGACATAGGTGTTTTAATAAATGAAAAAGGCAACAAGCACTCCGAACTGTATACTTCTCCATTAAAATATTATGAATACTTACGTGGAAAACTAAAAGTAATTGCTGTAGATTTCCCATCACACAGGTCCTTAATGTTTTCAGATAAAATAATTTTCTTCAATTTAGAATCAAGAGAAAGTCTTATCAATGCTTTGGAATTATCAATTAAAAATGAAACCCCTTTTCTGGAAGAAGATGAAATAAGAAAACTATCACTAGAAGCAAGAGCGACTACAATAATCAATTTTTGTTTTTTTCAATAATGAGAAATGTTATTAAATATATCTACCGTTATCTCCATTATTTATTGGGTTTCATTAGCCAAGTTATACCGATAGGGAGTTTATTTTATACAATTGAGGAGACGCCGTCACTAGAAAAAGACTCAAATCAATATTTAATTGATTCATTAAAAGAGTCAAAATTTTATCTTGAATATGGTTCTGGTGGCTCAACCGTATTAGCCTCTAAGCTAGGTATAAACTATATAACTATAGACACAGACTTACTTTTTCTCAATGCTGTAAAGCACAAGGTCAATAAGATTGGAGATAAAAAATTATCAAAACAATCATATCTACACATAAATATTGGTCCTACTTCAAGGTGGGGGCACCCATTATTTCCTGAAACTAGAAAACAATCGCTACTAACAAAATTTAAAAATTATTCAGATCCAAAATTTTTTATGAGAGATAAACCAGATTTAATAATGATTGATGGTCGGTTTAGAGTTGCCACTCTACTTAGAATGTATGATTTTCTTAAATCCTATTCAGGTTGGCAGGTACTGTTTGACGATTTTTTTTCTAGGGAAGAGTATAAAATTGTTTCTAAATTTTTTTTAATAGATGAGAGAATTGGAAGACTGGCAGTAATAAAAAATGTAGTAAATTGCAATCCTGAAGAATTGAATGATGCAATAAATAAATATGTACTCAATCCTTACTAAAATTTATATTAGTAACTAAAGTAATAGCACGTCCGGAGGGACTCGAACCCCCAACCCCCTGATCCGAAGTCAGGTGCTCTATCCAGTTGAGCTACGGACGCTTGCAATAATTTTCTTTGTTCTACTAGACCAGCTTAACTTATCAATATTTTTTAAAGATTTTTTGCTTAGCTCAGTTCTTAATTCATCGTTAAGAATCAAAGATTCTAATTTATTTCTAAAATCATTAAAATCATCATGTTGAAAAAATTCCAAACCTAAATCTAGCTCCGCTAATTCTAAATGAGATTTAATGTTTGATAACAGAACAGGTATACCGCAAGAAGCAAATTCAAATATTTTCAAAGGCGATGCATACAAACTCATATGTTCATCGTTAGGATAGGGTACTATCCCAATGTTTAGATTTGATATTAATTCAGGAACTTTTGTGTGAGGCATAAAATCTTTGATTGTAAAATTTTCTCTTTGATTTATTTTTTCTATATAGTCGGTGATTTCGTCTAGTTTCTTCTTTGGCCCTCCTACAATCAAAGTATTTGTTGTTACTTTATTATTTATTTCTGCAATTTCTTTTACAGAGCTCAATACCCCTTTATCTATACCGTAAGTTTCTAAAAAGCCAATATATCCTATTTTTATAATTTCATTTTTTGATACCACAGGTTTAAAAAGCTCCCTATCTACTCCATTAGGCAAGTACAACGGCTTATTAATAGATTTATTTAAATCATTTAAAGATTGCTTAGTTACAGCAATTAAATATACATTTTTATCTTTTTTTAATTTTGAAATTGAAAATTTTTGTATAAATCTTGCCACACCATGTTTTTCATATATTGTTATATCAAAAAACTTTTTAACGATAAGTAAAATATTTGGATTAGTAGACCATACATAGTTTTCACCATCAAAGTATTTTTTTAATCTAACTGACCAAATAAATGTATTTAAAGAGTAAATAATTTTTTTTAAAAAACTGGGTAAAAAGTTATAAATTGAATAACTTGTTATATCAAAGTTATTAATTTCTTTAAACGCAATCCCTCTTTTGACTCCGTAATATTTTTCTGGTCTTTCATTAATTGTTTTTGTATTGTATGTTTTTGGATAATAAATAGAAACATTGAAGCCACTATCAATAAAACTATTCGCAATCTGGATTAAATGATTTCCATAAGCCATCTCTGAAGGGAATCTTGCATAAGTAATGATTGCAATCTTTTTATTCATTTATTCGGACATCCTTTAGACCATGCATCATACAGAGTAATTTGTGAATTTTCGTAGTGGAATTCTTTTTTTTCTCCAATTGAGTTTCTTAGTTCATAATCTTCTAATAAAAAACCTTTTTCAACTTTAATTGCGAACGTGATATTTGAAGCGCTATCAACCTTATCTACTTCAAAAAATTTTAAATCAATAAAATTGCTTAAAATTACAGATATAAGAATTATAAATACAGCTCTATTTTTACTATGTCTTAATAAAATCATAAGTGCAACAAATGCAGGTATCAGGTGTCCCTCTTCAGTTGGTAGCCTTAAAAAACTTAGTTGGAAAAAAATAAATAATAAAAAAATATAAAAAGATTCTTTTTTGAGGGCTATCTTGAATTTTAAAAAATTTCCTATGAAAAGTATTGTCCCAACTGTACCTAAAAATGGCACTTGTTTTAAAATAAATCTTCCTAACCTGTCAATTACTGTGTGATCAGTATTAGTTAAGTTGAGCATACAAATTAAATCACTCCATTGACTGTATATTTCCTCAGACTGGTAAAACGAAAATAAATTTGAATAAAAAAGGTAATAAAAAAATGAGGAAGCAAATAAAGTAATTAAAAATATTTTAAAACTGGAGATATATGTTTTTCTATAGATGGACTGATACAACAAAATAACAATTAAAAAAATAAGATTACTTAGTCTTGTAGATATTGATATGAATAAGAATATTGAAACATATAAGTTAAAATATTTAATTTCATATTTGAACATTGTAAAATAGATTCCTAGAAAGCCAAAAAAGCTTCCTAGGAAATAATCTATTACTGAAAAACCGGATATTAAATAAATTGGTGAAAATACAATTATTAAGTAGATTAAAAAATTATCATTTTTAAATCTTTTAAAAAAGCAGTAAATTAAAAAATTAAAACTTATCGTTAAGCCAAACTGGAACAGAAGCAAAAGTTGCTCTTTTGATACATGAATTAGATCAGAAAGAGTAATTATTAATCCAACAATTAACTCATACATCGGAAATCCAGGCGGCCTTGATGGAATATAAAGCTTTAATATTTCATAATTTTTAAATGTCCCAAATAATGCATAAGAGTCCCAATCAGATCCAATATTTCC
Source organism: uncultured Candidatus Actinomarina sp. (assembly GCA_902625455.1). Lineage (GTDB taxonomy): Bacteria > Actinomycetota > Acidimicrobiia > Actinomarinales > Actinomarinaceae > Actinomarina. Next base: position 495,259 of record CACOBL010000001.1, read on the forward strand.
TTTTAAAAAAAATGGAAAAAAAAAGATAAAAGTCAGAATTGTCGAAAAATAGAGATATATTCTAGGTTTATAATTTAACATTTTCATTCTTGATTATAGAATTAAAAAATATTTGAAAAATTAATAATTACTTTTAAGTTATTACAAATTCACAAAACGGTCTTTAAGATAGAATTATATGAAAAAAAGCAAATTTCTAATTTTAATTTTGCTACTTTCACTTTCCTCTTGTGGAGGAGATGATGGAAGCGTTGAAGTAATTGAAAATATAAATGAAATGGAGATTCAAGAAACTACAACTACCAGCGTTATAATTGAAGACGTAGTAACAACTTCAACAACTGTATTTGAAGAATGTATTGAAGATAATAACTTAAATATTAATTTTGAAGATACACAAAACCTCCAAATCTTTTTAAATCGATATGGTTTTAAAGCAGGAGAACCAGATGGATACTTTGGTCAAGAAACTGCTGATGCGGTCCGAAGATTCCAAGCTTTTGCAGGCTTAAATCCCGATGGTGACGTAGGACCAAAAACTATTGAAAAAATGCAAAATTGGACAGGTTGTGAGGAACAAGTAAGCGTTTATACTTCAGATACAACTGACACAACTACAACAACTGTTGTCACTGATACAACTACAACAACTGTTGTCACTGATACAACTGCAACAACTGTTGTCACTGAAAATGTTAGTAATAATTTTAAAAATATTTATGGAATCATTCCTAGCATATCGCTGACTAATAATGAAGTTATAAGTATTTTCAAAGGTATTAATAATGAGTCTAGTGTTTGCGGCACTCCATACCTTAATAAATTAGATTCAGGAGTTCTAAACCTTTATCAAAACGGGAGCATCGCAAACAGTTTGTTACCAATGAACAATCTTTATTTTCAATCACCACACACAACCGAAATTGTCAGTGAATCATCTAGTGAAATTAAGATTAAAATTTTTGGAGATGGTGGAACAAATTATAATTTTTATTTCATTGAACCTTTCACCTCTAACCTGAAAATATTAAATGCTTCAAACATATCAACATCACTTAATTTAACTGAAGCAACTTTTGAAATTAACAACCTTACACCCGGAGTATGGTTTTACAGCTTTGCAGAGACTAACAATGGGACAGTTGTAAAATCATCAGGCAATAGAGAGTTTGTGGTTTCTAGTTCTGATGGGCAAAACGTTAGTTCACACAATGGCATTGGTAAATTTATTATTACATCTAAAAGCCATTCAAATGATGAATTTATCAACGTTGCATCTGGACAATCATTTAACACAAATGACTCTATAAATATTGTGTATATTACTGATGGAATATTAGATAATAGAGAAAATGTTTCAACTTTAATTAATTTAAGCGACACAACTATTTCATTACAAAATGAAAACCAAGCATATATTTCCGAGATTTTATTGGTTGGTACAGAACTAATGAAAGTCTTAGATAAAGATGGTAATAATTTTACTGTTGAAAGAGGGTATTTAAATACAGAAATTAAAAGCCATGAAATTGGTGTTCAGGTAAAAGCAGTAAAAAATCTTGGTAAGAATACTTTAATAAGCAATTTTGCATATGCAGTATTTAGAAATGAAAAAGGATTACGATTTCAATTACCTTTAGGACCAGAGCTTTCTTCTAGTACTTTCAATTTTAAAAATTGTAATTATGACAGATATTCGCTTGAAGAAATAACTACTTTTTCATGGCGATCAAGCGGCTCCTCAACCGTCACTAGCAAATCATCAATTAATAAGTTAACAGCTTTATTTGATAAATCTTTCGTAATTAATAGTGGTGGACAGAATTATACACCACCTACAATTAATTCTTCAGATCAAGTTTCTGGAGAATTTTTAAATGATGGTCCTAGAAATCTAATTGTGAGTGAAGGAAGCAATGTTACTTTCAATTTTCAAGGCATAATTGATGGTTCTTCAAAGACAGAGTTTGTAAAATTAAAATTTAAATTAACTCCTGACACAGGAAGTTCGAAAAAGACAAAGTACAAAAGTATCTATTTACCTATAGAAAATGAAAATTACAATTTTTCAATTAATATTTCAAAAGCTACATCCTCAGAATCCTTTAGTAGTCAAACTTGGGAAGATGACTATAAATATATTTTTGAGTCAATAACTCTATATGATTCAAGTACAAGCGTAGAGATAAGAAATGATGGGAAAATTTTGTATGACTATAGTTCAATACAAGATACACACGACGTTTATTATTTGGATCAATTTTCATTTGTAATTAAAAAAAGTTAAAAAATATTAATTTAATTTTTAGACGTTCTGAAGTATTCAGCACCAGAATAAATTAAGGTTGATAAAAGAGGTATTCCAAATCTACCACTAGGTGTGGCTAAAAGCAATAATGGTGCAAGCAACAATAGGTAAAAGACAAGTTTGTTGTTGGAAAAGTTTTTATTTTTTATTTCTTTTACGAAGAAAGCTATTGCAGATGTTACAAATAACAAATTCAAGATAGTAACTGAATAGTTTAAGAAGTTATTATTTTGTAACTTTAATACTGAATTATATATTTGATCTCCAGGTTCTAATGAATTGTAAATAAAAGCTCTGCTTATAAGTAAAAATGTTTCTAGGGGATTTTGTAAAATTATTCTGATGGCATAACTCTGGTATTCACTGGCTACAAGATGAGGATTTTGACCAGGTGCTTGTGATATAACTCTAGACAAATCTCCTAAATTGACTTCGTTTCTCAAAATTTGAGACCATTTTCTTTTTTCTTCGTATTCAATATTGACGATATTGCTAAAGCTCTCTCCATTTTGAATGTCTTCTTTTATGCTCATTACTCCGCTGGCTGTTTCTTCTAATAAATTCATACCTGTAATGGAGGAAAATACAACTTGATTGGTTAAGCTGTAATTTCTAAAGGTCCAAACAGAAGTAGGCAGTAACATTAAAACAATAATTATTACTCTTTTTGAACGGCTTATATTTTTAAAAAACAGCTTATTAAATAATATTATTCCAATTAATAGTATTAAGTAAGCGGGTCTTATTATTGGTAGTATTCCAACAATAAATACAGAAGTAAAAATTAATCTTTTTTTAAAAAGTGAATAGATTAGTAAATTTATTAAAAAGATACTTATGGTCTCTGTTAGTAATAATTGTGAAAGAGTAATTAATAGTGGATTAAATAAATAAAGTAAAAATACAATATAAGAGTATTTAAATTTCAGACTATTTTCAATTAGCTTAAATAACAAAAACGCTGAGATCACATGTAAAATATTTTGAATAAAAATAATATTTTTTAAACTTCCAAATGAAAATATAGCAATAAAAAATGGATACCCAGGTGTACGAACTGTTTCTACAGCATTCTCTCCTATAAACTCTTGCCTTATAAAAGAACTATTTTCAGAGATTGATGTTGCAAGCGAGACATAAGATAGTGAATCATCTGCAGGATCAAAAAAATCATCAGTATTCTTTGATGAGGAATTTCCCATTAGAAGTACTGTAAAAATTATTAAAGTTACAGTAAGTAATAAATTTTGATTATTAATGAATTTTAATTTCATAAGATTCCTAATTTTATAATTATAATTTTCTAATTAATAATTATTTAAAAAATATAATAAAATAGCATCTAAATGAAAAATTCAAAAATCTTTTATCTCTTAATTACATTGCTAGTTGTAAGTTGTAGTACAGCTGAAGATGTTGAAGTAATATATGATAATGAAATTATTGAACAGGAAGAATCAAGTACAGAACAATCTACTAAAGTAGTTGAAGAAAAACAAATAGAAGCACTGGTAACTCCAGAAACTTTAGAGCTAGATAGAAAATATAGAGACGACTCAAATTTTATACTCCCAACATTTAATGGAAACTGTCCCCACTCTCGACAATCAATTATTGATTTGTTCGATTATTGGAATAAAGAATTTGCAATTAATCTTACTTATAATATAAGTGGATATCCCTCAACAGGAACAGCTGCAAAAAATCAATTACCTGACTGTTTAGATATGGTAATTGGAAGTAACAAAGATCAAAATTTAAAACTTGAAAAAAATATTCATATAGAGTTAGTAATTGGTAGGGATTTAAATCTTGATATTTATCAAGAAGACGAATATCAAATACAACAAACAACTGAAATACAAATACCCACAACTTATTTAACATCACTAGCTTTGCACCCAACAAACCCAGAACTTGATTTGATAAGTAATAGGTTTGGTGAAATATTTAATTTTAATTCAAAAGAGCTTGTCTATTCAGTAGATGATGTAGGCGCAATAGACTATGGCGGGTTTCTCGCAATTCGTTTTACAAATGATGGAAATTATTTAATTTCAATGCATAATACAAACACTGATTATGTCATTAATCTTTTTGAAATAGACCAAGCATCATCTGAGATTAGTTTTATCAAAACTTTAAAGTCTTACTCATTGCCTGAATATACAAAATGTAATGACTTTACTCTTCTATTGGCTGTTTATGAGATATGTAATGAAATAGGCACACCAACAGTATATGTTGGGGCAATGGGTGGAGGAATTGAAATTGGAGAAAATAATATAGTTTACGCAAGTATCGGTAACGCTGTTGCACCATCATCAATTTATAGTTCTCTTTACACATCTAGAAATGCTGATTTGCCTTGGGGTTCAATTTTAAAATTTGAATTTGATTCAGATGATTTGGAACTTGAAGGAATTGGTTATCATGAAACATCTAATTTAGATGAAGTATGGGTAGTCGGAATGAGAAATCCATACAGGATTTCACTTTCAAGCAATAATCTATGGATTGCTGACGTAGGTTCAAATATACAAGATGAAATAAATTTTGTAAGGACTGACAGTAACAACTTAGATCTAGGGTTTCCATATATAGAAGGAAACCTTAGCCATGGTCCTTTTACAGATGATCTAAAATTTTCAAACAAGAATTATAAAAAAGCTATTTTAGCTGAAAGAATAGGCGGATTGATTGGTGGTCACCCAATTAATTATGGAGGCTACAAAATGTATACTTACGGCGTTATGAATGGAGATCTGTTTGGAATCAAATTATTGGATAATGGAATAGTAAAAACAAAAATCATCTACGATGATAAAACTTTTGAATCGGAGAATGCTCTGTTATCTATTGAGAGAAGTAGAAATGGTATTTATCTTCTGACTTTAAATGGAACAGTAGTAAAAATTGATAATTCTTGATAAATCAAACTTTAAATTAATATTTATTTATGGGTATTAAAAAAATTACTGCAATCAAGTCTCTGTTGCTGATATGTCTTATATATTGCGCACCATCTAACCAAGCAACACTTCCGAACAATTTTAATAATTGCCAAGTTTCCTTGGATCAAGCAGTTGAAGAATTACAAGAAATAAAGACACAAAATGAATTGAACTTTGAATTCAGAATAGTAAGGGAAGTTACAGAAAGAGAAGAATGTATTGATAAAATTTTAGGTACAAATCTAGAACAAGGAGCTGAGCTTCAGAATGGGTTACTTGTTGATTTGGTGGTTGGCGTTGTTAAAAATCAAGTTACAGAATCTGTAAAAACTTCAGAGTATGATCTTTATTTACTGCAGCTTGAAGAAAAAAATATAGAAAATTTAAATTTGATAGAAACTCCTTCATTTGGAGAAGCAAGTGTTGACGATATTGTAGAAGGTTCAAATATAATCACTTATATTCGACATGAAAATCCACTTAATTTTAAATTTTTATTTTCAGAAGCTGAAGGTTTCATATATGGTGTTGACTCCAACTCGCAGAAAACTTTACTATTAGATATTTCTAATAAGGTTTTCAGAGACAGAGAAGCAGGTTTGCATACTTTTGATTTCATTACAATTAATGACAAAAATTTTCTAACTACAACATATACGGGAAATGATTCAAGATACTACTTTTCAGCTTTTGAAATAAATTCAAATTTAGATATTGGTAAAGAACAAACTTTACTTTCTTTGGAATTAGCTACTCAGAATACGGTGCATTTTGGAGGTAAAATACTTCAAAAAGATTCAGAGATTTTTTTATGTCTAGGTGATTTAAACAGCCCTGGGAATTCAGCAAAATTTGATACAGCCTGGGGTAAAATATTTAGCTTTGAAAAAGAAAGCTTAATCGAGAATCCAATCATCAATCATGACGACAATAGAATAAAATATATTGCATATGGTTTAAGAAACCCATGGTCCTGTTTCTTTCATAACAATAATCTAATTATTCCAGATGTTGGAAATTCACACTGGGAAGAGGTAAATATCCTCAGGAATTATAAAAATATTATAGATCCCTATTTTTTCGGATGGCCTTGGCTAGAGGCATATTTTGATGCTAATTATAAAAACACTCCAGTTTCCGAAGAAGTAAAAAATGAACAAATTGAAAATACAATATATCCAAATTATCTATTTCCACATGGTAATGACTATTGTGCAATTATTGGAGGAACAGGTTTATCAAATTCAAATAAATGGAATAAATACTTCTTCATAGGTGATTTTTGTACTGGTACCATTTGGGCAATTAATTCTGAAGATGAAACAAGAATAACTGTTTTAAACAAAAACACAATTCCATTTTCTATCACAACAATTAATGATTCCGGTAATGGAACATTGCTGATTGGTACAACTTCTGGTCAGATATTTGAACTAACACTTCCATAACAAACTTATCTTATAATATTTAATAGAAAATCCTCTACAAATCTTATTATGATTCAATTATTGAGATGACTTTATATATATTAAAAGAATGTTTAAAAGGAAAATCCTTTTTGCGAGTTTTACAAAATAGAGAATTCAAAAATATTTCTATTAATGGGAAAACCATTGACTTAGGTGCAAAGAATGGTAAAGCAAGTTACTACAGATTTCTTAATCTAAAATATTCAGAAATTGATTATGTTGACATAAATCCAACAGAGTCTAATGTACTAGAGTTAGATCTTGAAAAAAAATTGCCAATTAGCGATAAATCTTACGATTCTGTATTGGCAATTAATTTATTTGAACACATATTTAACGTTCAAAACTTAATGGAAGAAATTTATAGAATACTTGATGATGAAGGAAAATTAATAGGCTCTACGCCTTTCATGAAAGAGTATCATTCAGACCCTCTAGATTTTTACCGCTTCACTCAAGATTTTTACAAAAAAGCGTTTGAAAAAGTTGGTTTTGTAAATTTTGAGCTAATCTTAGCTGGTCAAGGATTATTTCATGTGGTCGCTGAAAATGTTGGTAAATTAATAAAAATCAAAATTCTTAGATACCTGTTTTGGGAATTATGTATTGGCATCGATAAATTGTTAAACAAATTTTATAAAAACAATAAAAATTATTATTGCTCAATTATTTTTGTTTGTAACAAATCTTAAATTTAAAAATTTAAGAATTTAAAATTACAGTATTGCCACCCATGCCAAAATGGTTTGTACAGTAGATATATAGCTGGTTTGGAGTATTAGATGTTATTTCAATCTCTATATAAGCGCCTGTAGTTCCCGCAACTCCATTAACTGTAACATTAGAAGTATATTCACTACCATTTTGTGTAGTGGAAAATCTCAAAGGGTGTCCAGAATTGCTAGAGTCACTTAGATCAAATCGATATTTATTATTTGTTGCTACATTCAAGGTTAAATCTTGTGAGCCATTTAGAAAATATACATTGGATCCCAAACCGTTATCTGAAACAGTTACTCCAATATTTATTGTAGTTTGAGGAACAGTTGTCGTTGTCGTCGTTGTTGTGGTCTGAGGAACAGTTGTAGTTGTAGTTTGAGGAACTGTGGTTGTAGTTGTAGTTTGAGGAACAGTTGTAGTTGTAGTTATAGTTGTAGTTTGAGGAACAGTTGTAGTTGTAGTTTGAGGAACAGTTGTAGTTGTATTTGTCTCTCCAACAATTGGTTGAGGAATACTGGTTGGAGTATTGTCACTAGTTGGTGATAATTTTAAAATTGATGAAACAGGAAATTGAGTAAAGAGCGTTGTAGTAGTTGTTTCCATTGAAGAATTTGCTGACACACTATCTAAGACATCGTTAGTGATTATTGTATTTGTAGTTGTTTCTAGAGTCTCTGAGTTTCCACAATATGTAAAAATAAATAGCAATAAAAATAATTTTTTTAACACGAACCTATTATTTCACACAAATAATTTTAACTTAAATTTATAAACCCTTTTAAAGATTGTTTCTAGATTTGGTAATTTACTCTAATAAATTCTCTCATCTATAATTTTAGATATGACAAATAAAGTATTAATTCCGGGTGAAATCATTGAGCTTGAACTTATTGAAGTAGTAGAAGTTACACATGATACAAAAAGATTTAGATTCGGTTTTCCAAACGAAAGTGACATTCTTGGTTTACCGACTGGCAAAAGCATTTCTCTCACCTTTGATGATGAAAATGGAGAACAAGTTTTCAGATCATACACACCAGTATCTTCCGATAATGACACAGGGTTTGTTGACTTTGTTGTAAAAATATATAGAAAGAATGAACACCCTGATTTTCCTGAAGGTGGACTTATGTCTCAAAAAATTGATACTCTTGAAATCGGTGACAAATTTGGTTTTAGAGGTCCAAATGGACGTCTTGAATATTCAGGTAACGGAGAATTTATAATAAAACAATTAAAGTCACAGGGTGGTGGTGAAATTATCAAAAAAGTATCAAATATTGGAATGATAGCTGGAGGAACAGGCATAACTCCAATGATACAAATAATAAGAGCAGTTCTAAGAGATGAGCAAGACCCTACAAAAATAAATTTATTATTCGCAAATAAAAAAGAAGAAGACATAATTTTAAGAGATAAAATTGAAAACAGAAGAGAAGATTTTTCTGATAAATTTAATTTCTTTTATACGCTAGATCAACCACCAGAAGATTGGGATGGGTTTACAGGTTTTATAAATGAAGAAATGATTTCTAAAACTATGCCACCACCAAGCGAAGATACACTTTTACTTTTATGTGGCCCACCAAAGATGAATGTATTGGTCAAAAATGCTTTGGAAGAGATAGGGTACTCAAAGGAATCTATTTTTAATTTTTAGATGTCTTACTACACAGATCATGGCGAGATTTTGTATCAAATCAGACTCAATGTGTTTGATAATTTTAAAAAAGAAGAACTTACCAACATACTAAAAAGTCAAAATGCTAGTTTAATGTGTCAATATGATGCGTTTGTTTCTTTTGTTAAGGATTGCGAAAACAATGAAGAAACAGATAACCCACTTTACAGATGGACCAAAGACACCATTAATGATGAAAAGAAAAAAAAGAAGTATAAAAATATTTATTCAGTCTATTTCAATAAACAACAAGTTTATAAAGAAGATATTGCAGATGATATGATTGAAGCTATTGAAAATCTAAAATTAAAAACAATAATTGAAATTAATAAGCTTGATACTCAACCAAAAAATAATCCCCAGCCACCAAAAAAATATTCTGAATAGTTAATTTATACTGAGTTCACCGAAGTAACATATGAACAAGTGTCACAATTTTCGTTGCTGTCAGGAACATTCTCATTATCAAGTAATTCTTTTATTTCTAAAATTTTAGGTTCAATCCATTCAGTAGAACCGCTGTAATGTAAAATATTCGTTTCGAAATGTAAGGTATTGTCAAATTTATCCGGTGTTTTTAGGCCATTTACATAAATAAAATAACTATCGTTAGATACTTTAAATCCATTCATTTTTAGTAACCATTGATAAATATCAATTTGTCTTTTATATCCCTCTTTCCATGGGGTACCATCGTTTAGCGATATTTCGTACGTTGTTGAAGTTGACTTATATTCAACAACAATTAATTCGTCAGTATCAACATCAATCCATACATCGTCTATTGCACCAGTTATTATTAAGTCTGTTTCTTTATGGTGATGTTGAACACCTTTAAAATTATTTCTCCACATTTCTAAATCTTGGTGTTGAAATGGAATCATGTTCCTATCAATCTTATCCATATGTGGATGGGATGTTTTATTTTCTCTATGAAAATCAAATTCTTTTTTTAGTAACTCATCTACTGCTGAATTTAATGAGAAACCAGGCATTCCTATATCTTTTATATTCTTTCTCTTATTTAAGTAGAAACATTTCTTGCAACTCATGAAACTATCTATACCACTTCTACTAACCTTGAAGGTTTTACCAGGTTGATACATGTAGGTTGTATTTTTTCTAAATGCCATAATGCAATCTTATCTATTTAAGGTTATTAATTCTACAACCATGAAGTAATTTCATTAAAGTCTATTCTTTGTTTTGATTGCTGAGACGACGGATATCCAATTGTTAAAACACCAACTACTTTTAGTTCCTCTTTAAGCTCAAACATCTCTGTTAAATTTTGTATTTGTGCTATTTTCCCTGTAGACCAACCAACAGCTAAATCCATAGATGTTGCAGCCAAGGAAATATTTTGTATTGCACAACATACCGCACCGTAGTTTTCCTCAGTAATAATTGGATTTGAATCAATAAGACTAAATACAAAAATTAACACAGGCCTACTTTGGACATACTTTACTATTGATTCGATTTGTTCATCAGTTTGTTTTTTTCCTGAAGTAAGCTCTTTTACAGAAATTATCCCCTCAGAAATTTTGTCGCGTAATGAACTTTCTTTATCTATAACAACAAATCTCCACGGTTGAGTGTCTCGATGATTTGGTGCCCAGATTGCTGCACCTAAAAGTGTTTCAATATCTATTTTTGCAACATCTTTATCTATAAAATTTTTTGTGTTTCTTCTTTCTTTAATGATTTGAATTATTTCATTCATAAAAAAATTTTAGTAAAAACCAAGAGTAAGTTGTACTTAGAAGGTGGTTTGTCTTTTTAAAATCTATACAAATTATTTTATATTATGACGTTTTCTATTAATGACAACAATAATTAGAGGTACAATCCACATAAATGCAATGAAAGCATATGTAAACCATTCATTCATAAATAAATTTTAATTTGATTATGGCTATATTTATTAAAAAGAAATATTGAATGTAGAATAAATTTTTATGAATGCAAACAAAATCTTTATTGGTGCAATTATTATTTTAATAATTGTGTTCTTAATTTATATCTCTTTTGCATTAATATCTCTGCCTTTTATCGTATTTTTATCATTGCTTTCTTAGTGACATTAATTTCTTCACTGTAAGAGAAGTGCCGATTAATAAATAATATAATTCTTTATGTAATAAAAAGGAGTTTAAATGGAATTACATAAAGACAGTGGATCACTCAGAGTTATTATTGATGTGAGCTATGAATCAGCCGATGAATTTATAGATTTTATCGAAAATGAGCAATGCCAATTTATTGAAAGCTTAGGCGTAGAAGGTCTTAAGAAGTTTGAATGGTACATTAATGAGGAAACAAATACAGCGACATTGATTGAAGAATTAGATAATGCTGAGAGTTTTAAAGAGATAGCAACTAAAGCAATAGGAACTCCAGTAAATTTAAAATTTCGTGAAATTACAACTTTTCAAAATATGACAATTTTGGGTGATATATCAGATGAAATGAAAGAAAACCTAGCTGCTATGGGACCAAAGTTTAGAACTTTTAAAGCAGGATTGAATTAATTAAAAATTTTTTACTGAGCTAAGCTTTTAAACATTTAATTTTTTACATTAGTTAAAGGTATAATTTAGAAGTGGATAATTTAGGTGTAATTGTTCCTTTTTATAATGAAAAAACTACTCTTGCTGAGTCTGTAGAAAGGTTATTAGCTCAAAATATTTTTACAGAAATAATTTTATCTGACGACAACTCAAATGATGGCTCGGATGAAATTGCAAAATATTACGAAAAAACTTATAAAAATATTAAATATATCAAATCTGCAACAAACAAAGGAAAAGGAAACGCTTTAAATAATGCCAAAAAGTTAATAACAACAAAATTTGTTGCAATACATGATGCAGATTTAGAATATTTTCCTGAAGATCTTGTGGAAATGTTTGAAATAGTAAAATTAAATCCAAAGAGCTTGATAATTGGATCTCGATTTATTGGTAACAAACAAAGAATAAATATTTACAGAAGCACCTTGATTGCGAACAAAATGATGTCTCTGTTTTTTTCTATAATTCATTTTTGTAAAATATCAGACATAGCAACATGCTATAAGATGATGGCTACAGATATATTTAAAGATATTGAATTAGTTGAGAATGGTTTTTCAATTGAAATAGAAATCATTTCAAAATTTTTAAAAAAATATAAATCAGTAATTGAAGTACCAATTAAATATGAAGGAAGATCTTATGATGAAGGTAAAAAAATAAAACCAATAGATGGAATTATGTATTTAATTAATACAATAAAATATAAGATTTATTGACCCTTACACGACCTTATTTCATTTGTACAACAACCGCATGAGTTATAAGATTTACCATAATCGCTTGTTTGAGCTCCATTGAACTCTTGTATATACGAATGAAAATTTTGAATAATTACTGTGCTATTAATTACAAATACACAACTTATTAATAAAAGTAAAAATTTAGGATGGATATTTTTGACAATAAATACAACAGCAAAAAATATATTAAAGTAAAAGTAGTGAGGATACAATGGAATATCTAGTACGGTGTAAAAAATTCCAGTAAATGTCATCGATATAAAAAATATGTAATCAAGAATATCAAGTGACTTTAAACTAAAATTTTTTCGAAAATAAATTAATGACAAAATTAAAAGAAATGTTACCAAAAAATAATTAATTCTATGGAGGTTTAAATAATGAGGATACATGTTTATTAGAGAATCGATATCACTTTGTGAATTAATTTTAAAATTTAAAGAATCGCCACTTATTGCATGGAGGGTAATTCTCCAATAAGAACTTAATCCCCATGATTTAGCACCATTGTTTAAACTTAATTGACTATTTGATAATAAATATGGAAGATAAGCTAGAAAAGATAAGATAGCACCAATCAAATTTCCAATTATAAAATCTCTTAAATTTTTGAAATATTTTCTAAAGAACAACACTGCATTAATGCAATTAACAAAAATGAATGTTGGAAAATAAAATACCAAAGTTAAAAATGAAAAGACCCCATAAACAATCGTGTTTTTTTTAGTATTATTTACATTAAGAATTAGGTATAGGAATATAACTAGTAAAAATTCATATCCATAAATTATACTTGTATTTCTGCTTGAAATAATAAGATAAGGATTAAATAAAATCAATAATAAAAATGTAAACATCTCCAATTCTGATAAATAATTTTTAAGTAAATATATGGTAATAAATATTATTATTTGTGAAAAAATTATTTTAATTTTTAAGAATTCGATATAATTATCAATTCCTAATATTCCAGAAATGCATTCTAGTGAAAAATGAAAAGGACCCTGAGGAACTCCTGAAGACGAACGTATAAAAAGAAATTCTAAATTTGAAAAATTTAAAAGTTTAATATTGCAATTTTGAATTACATTCTCACCAAAATACTGATCATATTTATATTCCACAAATTCAATGTTCCTCATTTTTTGGTATAAGCTTATAAAAAATATTGATAGGTATAAAAATATTTTATTGTTATTTACAAATCTATTAATTAACTGCACCCTTGTAAGACACCTTCTTTATTGAGAATTATCAAAAATTCTTTATGGAGTTCTAATTTCTCAGAATTAGAGGATATTAAATTAATAAAATCGTCTGATGTACTGAACATATTTAATTATTACATAATCTCTTAAAATGTGAGTGCTTTGTGGATGTGTGTAAGTTTTTACAAAATTTTTGAAAATCTTTGTGGGCGCTACAGGATTTGAACCTGTGACTTCTTCCTTGTAAGGAAAGAACCAATTAATACTAGGTAGTATCAGAGAGTATTAATTTATAGAGTCAATGAACTTAAGCTCCTTCAAAAAGATATCAGAAGGTATCAGAGAGTGTCTACAGTTTTAAAAAATTTGTGGGTGTTTTGTGGGTGTGCTGGAAGATTAATTATCTATGATTTCAATTTCCCAATTACCATCACTGATTAGTTGTAGATAGCAAACATCTTGAACTTTATGTTTATCATCATTAATAGTTCCAAAAGTATCGATTAAATTTTTATTAAGTTCACCAGAACATAGAAAAGTATTTACGATAAATTTTCCACCTCCAACATTTGAAACTGAGATATTACTTTCATTTTGTAATGGGTAAGCTTCTATAACCTCACTGCCTGAACCAGTTATAATTTTTTCAGAAAAATTTCTAGCATTTGCAATAGGTTTGATGACAACTTTCCATTTTTCATTTGTATCAATATCTAAAATATAATCATCTTGTCCATAAAAATGTAACGGATAAATTCCCTGATGAGGACCTTCTGTATCTAAGATTTCTAATTTTAATTTATTCAATACCGTTCTTGTATTGACTTTAATATTTTCATCAGAATCATAAAAAATTTGTAAAATCATTAAATTATTATCTGAATTCTTTACTTTTGTTGGTAATCGTAACCACACTTTTCCACTTTGCTCAATCACTTGCCAATAAGATTCATCCTTTTCATCTGGGAAATTTATGTCTATGTTTTTTGATACAGTAGTTGAGGTCGTAGTTGAAATTGGTAAGTTATCATTTGAACTTACTTTAAAAATACAGGTCGCTGCATTAATCTGATCAAATTCATTCGTAGCAATAATAGTTAAGGCTAAGTCCCAAGCGGTTTCTTCATTAGATGGAGTAATAGTTGACGCATAAATATATGTTTCATCTACATTTGGGAAATTCAAATTATAATCAGAAAATTTGGTTTCTTCAGTGCCTGCTTCCCAATTCCATATTTCTTCTATTTCAACAATATATGAATCTTGTGCTGTAACTGAATAAGAGACTTCAATCTGCTCTCCACCTGCAACATTTTTAGGGCAGGTTTCAAACTCAACTAATGGAAGCAAATTTATATTTACACTTTTATTTAAATCAACTGTTGTAGTAGTTGATTCTAAAGTGGAAGTAGTAGCAGGCTCTGTAGTGGAAGTAGTAGCAGGCTCTGTAGTGGAAGTAGTAGCAGGCTCTATAGTGGAAGTAGTATCTCCGCAACACAAAATTAGTATCATTAATATAATAAATTTTTTCACAATGTTATTCTACAAAATCATACAAAATGTGGGTGTTTTGTGGGTGTGAACAGGTTTTGTCTTATTAGATTTTTCAAAAACCCTTGTGGGCGCTACAGGATTTGAACCTGTGACTTCTTCCTTGTAAGGGAAGAACGATTAAATACTAGGTTGTATCAGAGAGTATCAAATTAAAATATCAACAAACATAAGGCTTGTACTAGTCAGTACCAGAAGCTATCAGGTTTTGTCATATGTTTTTGAACAGAATGGGCGTCATTTGGGCGTCAAAATTTATATCTAACAACCAGAAATTGTAATAGGAGCGCCATTAGTAAAACTACCACTACTCGGGTTGCTTGTGGCACCTCTCCATTGCCATATAACATTAGTATCATTTGAATACTGAGAAGTTATAAACATATACGCTGCACCATTAGAAATAAATTCGCCATCTCCAAGCATTGTCCAAGATGATCCATTATTAGTTGAGTACTGAACATCAAAATACGCATCTACGCCAGTTGTGTTTATAACCCACAATCTTACTTTTGATTTTCCAGCATCATCACCTGTTAAGCATC